>JAYKJA010000143.1:0-9441 GCA_035285905.1 Synechococcaceae cyanobacterium | reverse complement strand
CAATAGCCCTGTCCTGGCCTGGGTTTTGGCCCCTTGCCCCCCTCTTGCCCCTCTTGCCCCCCTTTCCGCTCTGCGGAGGCCCTGCTGCGGCGGGGCGGGGGCGGCGAGGGCAGCGAGGCGGGCTGAGGCCGGGTTGCTCTGTCAATGGGCACTACCCAGATAGGTAGGGAGGTGGTGGGGTCAAAGCTGCAGCTCGATGGCCTTCACCGCCTTGCGCTCCACGAGGATTCGGGTCACGAACATGCCCAGCACGGCCATGCCCTCGGGTGCGTCTTCGGGTGTGAGCCAGTCCTCCTTGCCGAGCAGGAACACGGACTCCAGCAGCCGGCCGCCTTCGGTCTTGGCCTGGAGGCGCAGGCCGAACTTCGGCCAGAGCTTGGCGATGGCGATCAGGTGCTGGTACAGGCCACGAAAGGTGGGGCTCAGCTCGCCTGTGACCACCTGCTGCCGGGCCTCGGCGATCTGCTGATCGAGCTGCTCGATCGCAGCGGCCAGCTCTGGAGCGTCCTCCAGTTGGGCCGCATAGGCCGCTCGGCGGGCGCTGAGCTTGCTCACCAGCTCCCGCTGCTCCTTGGCAGCGCTCCCAACCTCGAGGACGCGATAGAGCCGATCGGCCTCCTGGGCGAGCTTGTCGCACACCGCTTCCATCAGCTCTGACTCCAGGCAGCTGTTCTGGTATCGCTTCGGTTCGTAGGCCGGGCACTCCTGGCTGCGGCACTCCCACCGCACCATCCGGGGCGAGTTTCTGCGGCGCATCCGCCGGCCGCAGTGAGCACAACTCACCAGCCCGGAGAGTGCGAACTTCCGGGTGCGGGCATGGGTGCGGCCTCCCGGTCTGCTGTTCCACCACGCCTCCACAAAGCGCCGGTGCCGGTCGGGCTCGATCAGGAAGCTGTAGTCCGCGCCCTCGATCTCCTGAGCCCAGCTGCAGCGGCCTCGCGGCCCCACGCCGTAGCCCCTGGCTCCTCGCATGGCCGGGTTCAGTGCCCAGCGGGCCAGGCTGGTGCGGTCCAGGCCCCAGCCGAAGCGATCGTGCATCCACCGCCAGGCGTACTGCCGGCCGTGCTGCTCCATCGCCTCCCAGGTGGCCCTGGCGGCATCAGCACGAGACCACTGCTGGTGGTCGTCCAGGGTGCAGACCCATTCGCCGGTGTCGGGCTCCAGGCGCCCGTCAGGCCGAAGCCGCAGGCCCCACGGCCCGATGTCCGCCCGCGCCTGCGCCTTTCTGAACGCCTTGCCGTGCGCGGCCCGCTGGCGGATCATTTTGACCTCGTAGCCCGCCACGACCGCCGTGAGCTGCAGGGCGGCCAGTCCCTCCAACGTGCTGGCATCCAGGTTCTGATCCAGCAGTAGCAGCGCCGGGGTATCCGGCCGGCCGAAGTATTCGAGGACGCGGATGTTCTCGGGCGTGTCCCTACCGAGCCTGTCTAAGCGGGTGGCGATGACCTTGCTGATCTCCCCGGCTTCTGCCCGGCGCATCAGTTCCTGGTACTGCGGCCGGTCGGTGCGGGTGCCGCTCAACAGGTCGTGCAGCACCTCCTGGGCACCGGCCTTCCGCAGCCGGTCGATCTGCTGCTCGAGCGTCAGGCCAGTGGCCTGCTCTGCGGTCGAAAGTCGTGCGTAGCCGACGACCCTCTTCACCAAGGCGCTGCGGGTAGTGCTCCGTGAGGCTAGGTAAGGGACGCACCCCCTAAAGTGACACCGTTACGACGCCCGCCCCTTAGGGGGTGCATGCCTTGACTTCAATCCCTGCGGGGTATCGCCGCCTGGCGATCAACATCCCCGCCCCTATCTACAACGCTTTCGCCGAGGCCGCTAAGCGCGACCGGCGCACCCTGACGAACGCCCTCCAGACCGTCCTGGAGCGCCACCTGGGCCTGGATCCCGAGCAGGTGGACGAGGCCCTCTGGAAGCAGCGCCTGGCCGATGGCGACCCGACCGCTCAGGCTCTTGAGCATGCCGTCCAGGACGCCGACGACCTCGAGCGGTCCCTGCTGCCTTCCCCCGCTCGGATGCCCGTGGTGCTCGCGGAGGCGGCATGAACGACACCCTGACCACCCGCGATGTCGCCCTCGACCTGGGCCACCAGATCGACTTGCTGAACCAGCTGGAGGCGTCCCTGGCCCTCCTGCAGGGGCAGCTGCCCAACTCCAGCCGGGCTGCTTCGGAGCTGCTGCTGGCCCGCGTGAGCCTGCAGACCGCGCAGGCCCACATCCGCACCGCCAGCACTGACCTGGCGGGCCAGCTCGATATAGCTGAACCTACGTAAGTAGCTAGGCAGGGCTAGGCGGGTCCGGCCAATCTGCGCCGTTTCCGCCTGGCTGTGCAACGATGTTTGACGAGCACGCACTACTTCAGATGCCGTGACTGCAACTCTCACCCGCGAGCCGGAAGTTTCACCTTTCCGCTCTCGCGTTCCTGGCCAGCGTCGTCGCCATGTGGCACTCCGTATGACCCCTGCTGAGCACGCGACTTTGGTGCTCGCTTCGATCAAGGAGGAGAGCGACATGAGCCGCATACTCCGACGCTGGCTCAAAGCCGGCGCCGCAGCCGAAGGCGTCAACTTCGCCGCCATCGACTGACCGCTGCAAAGCAAAAAGCCACCGATCGCCCGACCGTCCAAAGCAAGGCGATTGGTGGCTCCCCCCATCACGCACGCCCCACCGGGGCGAATCGCAATGAGCTTTGACCACGATACAGCTTCCGATCTGCCTATGACGGCAGGTTCGGCCGGTTCCTCACGCGACTGCAGCTGGGCCATCGCAGAGAGCGCCCGGCCGATGCGCTCGGAAGCTCTGGCCCTGAACAAGGGCCAGCAGAAGGCACTGGAGAAGGTCGAGAACCTGCTCTGGTGGCAGGGAAACGAGGACCTCACGGCTTTCTATGAAGAGACCGGGAGGGGCCGCTGCGACCTCTGCATCAGCATCACCGGCCAGGCCGGCACGGGCAAAACCGTGTTGATCCGGGCCATCCACGATCGTTGGGCCACCTCCCACGAGATCCACGTTCTGACCCCGACCCATCGGGTGAAGAAGCTGAACATCGACCGCCTGCAGCGGGCCGGGCACACGCTCGCCAGCGTGATGACCCTGCACTCTGCCCTCGGCTACCGCGAGGTCAGCAAGGGCCGGGGCGAGCCACGCTTCGAGCCGGCGGGTAAGCCCCGGCTGGAGCCCAGCGGGGGGCACATGGTCCTGCTGGTGGACGAGGCGGGAATGATGCACGCCGCGATGTGGGAGGTGCTCCGCAAGTACGCCCGGCAGCTGGGCGCTGTTCTGATCACCTTCGGCGATACCGAGCAGCTCCCGCCGGTCGGCGCCCCTCCGGGCTCCATCAGCCCCTCGCTGGCCTTCATGGAGGTGGTGGCCCCGTGGGATTCCGCCTGCTCGTGCGAGTTGACCCAGCAGATGCGGGCCACCGGCTCGATCTACGCGTTCGCCCAGGAGATCCTCGACACCGAGGACGTGCGGAAGCTGGAGCTGCGCGAGCGCCCGCTGGAGGGCGGCTCCCGCGTGATGGTGATGCCCCTCGCCGAGGCCGAGGCCCGCTTCCTCGAGGAGGTCCGGGAGCGGACCCAGCAGGGCCAGCCCGACTCCGTGCGCTTCATCGCGGCGCGGAACAAGACCATCGACCTGCTCGACTTTCGCAGCCACCGGGCGCAGTTCGGCCGGGAGGCTGCACGATACGTGCCGGGGCAGACCCTGCTGACCCGTGGTCCGATCTGGAGCCCCTCCGCTGATCTGAGCCACGACGGCGACCCGCAGATCATCGGCACTTCCGCCGAGCTGACGATTCTTGAAGCGGAGGAGCGGCCCACCCGCATCTCCCTCCTCGCCCACGACTGGGACCTCTGGCATCTGCTGGTGCTGGACGACGACACCGGCGAGCAGCATCGGATCCTCGCCACCCAGCCCTCCGGCAACTGCGTCAACCCCCTGATGACCCAGATGGCCCGGAAGGGCCGCAGCCTCGGATGGACCGAGGTCTCGCAGGACGAGGACGTTCGCTTCATCCGCCAGCTCGACGGGTGCGACTGCTGGCGGGTCCACTACGACCTCCTGAAACTGCTGGGCCACCTCAGCACCAACCGCTGGGCCAGCACCTGTCACCGGAGTCAGGGTGGGGAGTGGGACACGGTTTACATCCACTGGCGCGAGCTGTTGAGCACCGCCTGCTGGACCCCGGACGGCCAGCCGGATCTGGCCTACGCGAGGCGGATGGTCTACACGGCCGCCACCCGCGCCCGGAAAACCCTCGTGGTGGGGGTGTGAGCCATGGCACTTCCCCTTATCGACTGGGACGAGCTGGGCGTGTTCCTGGAGCTGCTGGGCCGCTCAGCACTTGACGAGAACCTCGTCTTCGCCATCTACCCGCCCGACCCGGATCGGCCGTGCCTGCATGAGGTGAAGCGGCCCCGCTGGCTGCCGAGCCGCGATCTGGAGCTGGCCTGGAACACCCGGTTCCTGGCCGGCTACAGCCTGGGGCTGGTCATCAACCCCTCGCTGCCCCGGCCGGAGGACTGGGGCAGCCGCCCGGAGGAGCGCAGCAGGTCAGGCCGGCGGAAGGCATGGGGAGCCCGCAACAGTCACATCAGCCACCCGGCCGCCTGCTGGCTGGAGGCGGACGGCGGCCTCCCCCTCGAGGAGCAGCTGGCCCTGCCGTCACGGCTCGACTTCCCGCCGCCGAGCTTCCAGGTCGTCACCGGCGGCAAGAGCGTCCACCACTACTGGCTGTTGGATCAGAACGAGGAGCGCCGCGTCTCGCCCGAGGTGTTCCGCCAGCTGCAGCGGGGCCTCGTGGTCGCCGCCTGGGCGATCGACCCGAACGCCGGATGGGACAGCAGCCTCGGCAACCCGGCCCGCGTGATGCGCGTTCCCGGCGGCGCCCATCCCAAGACCGGCGGGCGCACCGTGATCCACCAGCCCTCTGTCACCGGCACGATCTACGACGGCTTGGAGCTGCTGGCCCGGCTGCCTGACGAGCGCCTCACCCCCGACTCGCGCAAGCGGCGCGGCAAGGGCGGAGACGGCGACCCGATGGGCACCGGCTGGTTCACCACGCTCGATGCCGACGAGCGGCGGGCCTTCACCCTCGAGTTCCTGAAGGTGATCCCGCAGCGCCAGATGCCCTCCTCCATGGGCGGCCCTCCCGGCACTCGCGCTCCAGCCATCAAGGTGCTCGCCGGCCTGATCCACTACTTCGGCCACGACACCGCCCTCGCCCTGATCGAGGAGGCCGGCTGGATGGGCCAGTGGTGGGACCCCCACCGCGAGGCGGACAGCATCCCCGCCAACGGTTCCGGTCGCGAGTTCGGCCGGGCCGGCATCGGCTCCGTGATCCGGGCTGCCCGCGCCGCCGGCTGGGTCCATCCCGTCGAGGTCCGGCAGCAGCGGATCGAGCGGATGGCGCTGGACAGCATCCGCGCCGGCAAGAACTCGATCCTCGGCCGCTCCATGCTCTCGCGCCTGGCCAGCTCCCACGCTCCGCCGCCACCACCCACAGCAACCACCGCCACCACTGATGCCCCTACCCCCGCCCAGCCATGACCACGCTCAACACCATCGACACCCCCGCCGCAGCTGAGGCTCTGGACGACCTCGACACCTGCCAGCAGGGCCTGGAGGCCCAGCTGGAGAAGCTGCTGGGCAAGAAGAAGGGCGGCATCTGGTCGATCAACTCCCAGAATGCCGCCGCCGCTCTCAACATCGCGCTCGACCTCGCCTACAACGAGCTGACCCTCCTGATCGAGGTGGGCGGCAGGCCCCTCGGCCCTTACGACCTCGACACCCTCTACCTCGAGCTGGCGGCACAGCTCCACCTCGTCGGCCGCAAGGAGATCGTCCGCGATGCAGCCCTGCTGGTGGCCCTGCAGAACAGCTACCACCCGGTCGGCGACTACCTGCAGAGCTGCAAGAAGTCGGCGGCCCCGCTGAGCGACGACGACTGGGCGCACATCGCGGAGCGCAGCTTCCGGCTGCACGCGGAGCAGGACGTGGACAAGGCCAACAAGCACCTGCGGATCCAGATCCTCGGCGCTGCAGCCCGGATGTGGTTCCGCAACCGGCCAGAACCGACCAAGCTCGACACCGTGCTCGTGCTCACCGGTCCGCAGGGTGCCTACAAGTCCACGTATTGGCGGACGCTGGCTGGCTCGCCGTTCTTCAGCGACAGCCTCAGCGATCAGAACAGCACGAACGACGAGAAGCTGTGCCTGGCCCGTGCCTGGTTCCATGAGTTCAGCGAGGTGGACAGCGTGTTCGGCCGCAAGGAGTCCGAGGCCCTGAAGCGGCTGCTCTCAGCCGTGGAGGATCTCGTGCGCCGGCCCTACGGCAAGGCCCACGAGATGCTGCGGAGGACCTGCGCGATCGTCGGCACCAGCAACAGCGACTCCTTCGCCAAGGACCCCACCGGCAACCGCCGCTTTCCCGTGGTGCGGATCGAGAGCGCCGACCTGGCGTGGGTGGCCGCGAACCGCGATGCCATCTGGGCCAAGGCCATCGCCGAGCTGGAGGCCGGCGCCGTCTGGTGGTACACCGCCGAGGAGGCCGCCGAGGTCAGCCGGGACGCTCTCGACTTCATGGTGGAGGACCCGATCCGGGAGAAGGTCGAGAACTACCTCCTGGAGAAGCCGATCAACGAGCCAATCGCGCTGGCTGAACTGCTGGGCCGTGTGTTCGGTCGCTTCAACGACCTGAACGACGACCAGAAGCATCGCAATCGGGTCATCAATGTCCTCAAGTCCCTCGGCTGGCAGCGCAGCGCCCAGAAGCAGTGGCTCGAGGTGAAGGACGCCTACAACCAGAAGAAGAAAACCTCCGCCTACGCCTGGATCCCGCCCACGCTGCTGGCCATCCGCTCCGTCAGCCGCACAGCTGGGCTCTCGTCGCCCTCCGAAGCGGCCCAGCCGGACGCCGCCTAAGCCCAACCGCCGGCCGGCAGCTCAGTCCTGCTGGCCGGCGCAGTGGACGAACCACACGCCGATCGCCGTGAATCCCACGGCAACCAACTCGGGCCATTCCGCCGGCTCGCTCTGGCCCGGAATCATCCGATCCATCATCCGACCAACCACCCTCGGGCAGGACCGTTGCAGCCGCTGCTTCGCCGGCATCAGAGCTTCGATCATGGCTGCCCCGGCAGATTCCACCCCCATTCTCGACCCTCAACGGGGCACCCGCCGTACAGTGCGCACGGTCCAGTGCAGGACCCCGGAAAGCCCTCGGCACCTTGCGGCCGGGGGCTTTCCACTGTCTGCGGGTTGTATTCGCCGCTGCGGCCTGGCGGCCAATTCAACCCAGCCCTGGGGCTTACCTAGACAGGCCAGTAGCCAGGGCCATGAAAAGGGGCAGCCAAGCGCCAACCTGCTGCCCCCATGCCCAACGATTCACCGATCATCTGGCGGACTTCCCCGCCGCGATCAGGCTACCGGCATCTGCGCGACCTCCCACAGCAGGGCCTGCTGCCGGGCCCGCTCCCGCAGCTCCGTGGTGCTGAGCTGCCGCTCCGGCAGGACGCCGGGGCCCGGCACCGCCAAGGCCGCCAGAGCGGCGCTGAGGGCCTCCAGCTCGGGCAGAACCTGCGCCCTGCCGGTGCTGCTGGAGGGCAGCCGCTCGATGGCCGTGGCGAGCCGATCCCGCTGCCGCCCCACCAGCGCCGCGAGCCGGTTCCGCAGCGCCGCCGCCTCGAGCGCCTCCGAGCGTGCGATCTGCCAGGCCGCCGCTGGAGTGCTCATGCCGCCTCCTGGGCTGCGAGCACCTCCAGGGCGCGGTCCAAGCGCCGCATCTCGGCAGCGACGGCGGCGCGATCTTCGACGCGCTCGGGCGGAAGCCTGAGCAGCTGGGTCGCCAGAACGGAGCGGCAGAGGGCGAGGCTGGGCCGCACGCGCAGCCGCGTGTCGCGGGCGTTGGAGACCAGGTTCTCCACAGTGCTGGTGCTGGGTGCGGCTGCCATCACAGCCCCGCCGATGCGCGGGCCAGGGCGATCTGCGCCTGCCGCTTCGAGGCGGCCAGCCGGGCCTGGAACTGCGGGTCATCCGCCACGGTGGCGCGGCTGGTCTGGGCCATCTGCTCGGCGCCCTGCTCCCAGCGCTGCAGCAGGGCCGCCTCCGCTGCGGCACGCCGCTGCGCGGCCTCGTGCGGGTGGAGGCTGTCGTACTCCGCCTGCAGCGCCGGCTCCAGCGGCTCGGGCTCGGCGCCGTAGCTGGCAGCGAGCCGCTGCCTGTGGAGAGCCGCAGCCAACTGGAGCGAGGGCACCTTCTCGACCTGGGCCACGCCCATGAGGCGCTCGGCCAGCTCGGGATTCTCCGCAACCACCAGCTCGCGCAGGTGCTGCACCACGCGGTTTTCGTTGAGAGAAGGCTCCCAAGGCGAAACGGCGCCGAGATTGCTCACATCAAGGCCCGCTTTCGATGCGATGCGGACAATCGCCAGCGCATCTTCGTACGGCAAAAGTTTCACAGCTGCAGGGCCGGAGGAATGAGCTAACTCTACGCCGACTTATGGCCCTGCGGACTAACGAACTCGCACCGGCGGCAGTGTCAGCGCCAGGAAGCCGAAGCCAGGATGCTGCCCGCCTCGCGCTGCCGCCGCTCGCATGATCGAGGCCCAGCTGGGGCGGCGCAACCTGGCGCGGCGCTCTGCTGGTGTGGGCTCGCGCAACAGCTCGACTGGGACGCGCAGGATCCTGCTCATCCGCTGCAGCCGGGCCTCGTAATCATCGACCTCCGGCGCTTCGGCTGGGTGTTCGTGCGAAGGACCAACCTCGATCGGTGCTGGTGTGGGATCTGCGGCCGGTGTATCAGCTAGCTGGCTGAGAGGCTGCGGCTCCTCCACTGGCGCCGGCGCCGCTGGTGCTGGTGGTGGCTCTGCCGGCGCTTCGATCTGCGCCTGCAGCAGGGCCCTGCGTCGTTGCTCCGTGCGGTCGGGGTCGAGGAACGGATCCCTGAGCCGCTGGGGGAGCTGTCGGCGGGTTGAGGCTCTCGGCATGGCTGGGGGTGCTGGTGGTGACTCCATCCTCGCCCTGCTGCTCGACATAGCTCACTCACCGGCAAGTCTTGGGCAGCTACGGCGAGCCGCGGGGCTGCTGTCGTGATAGCTGACCCGGCAACCCTGACGACCCCCTGCTTTTGCATTTTTGGAGGCGGTTTCATCCGATGGGGGCGGGCGCTGGGAAGGGGGTGGGGCTCAGAACCCTGCTGTGGTGCGGCTTCTGGGCTAGTTGGCTATCTCTAGCAGGGGCAGATGTGACGGAGGGGTAGCTTTCAAGTGTGAGCTGGGGAGGAGCCCACTTCACGCAACTTCATCACCGTGGGGGTGGGGGAGCGACGCAAATAGCGTCGCGTCGCTTATACTGGTTTGTGTCGCAGGGCCCCTGCCTGCGGCGCTCCTGCACTGACCGATTCCCCATGCAATCCCTGACCTTTGGGCAGCGCCTCGCTGCCCGCGT
>JAYKJA010000142.1:0-8631 GCA_035285905.1 Synechococcaceae cyanobacterium | reverse complement strand
GAGGTGCGCATCCTCACCGACATCCAGGGCATCGAGGACTTCCTCGGTGACATGGACTTCAAGGTGGCCGGCACCGAGAAGGGCATCACCGCCCTGCAGATGGACATGAAGATCACCGGCCTGGCGGTGAAGACCGTGGCTGAGGCCGTGAACCAGGCCCGCCCAGCCCGGCTGCACATCCTCGAGAAGATGCTTGAGGCGATCGACAAGCCCCGCGAGGTGCTGAGCCCCCACGCCCCGCGTCTGCTGAGCTTCCGCATCGATCCGGAACTGATCGGCACCGTGATCGGCCCCGGTGGCCGCACGATCAAGGGCATCACCGAGCGCACCAACACCAAGATCGACATCGAGGACGGCGGCATCGTGACGATCGCCAGCCACGACGGTGCCGCCGCCGAAGAGGCGCAGCGGATCATCGAGGGCCTCACCCGCCGCGTCTCCGAGGGCGAGGTGTTCACCGGCGGCGTGACCCGGGTGATCCCGATCGGCGCCTTCGTGGAGATCCTCCCCGGCAAGGAGGGGATGATCCACATCTCCCAGCTCAGCGAAGCGCGGGTGGAGAAGGTGGAAGACGTGGTGAAGGTGGGCGACCAGGTGACCGTGCGGGTGCGCGAGATCGACAACCGCGGCCGCATCAATCTCACCCTGCGCGGTGTGCCCCAGCAGGAGCCCGTGGGGGTCTGAGCCTCCGGGCCTCTGAAGTTCAGGCCGGCCCCTGCGGGGGCCGGTTTTTTTATGGGGGCCGGCGGGCGGCGCGCAGCCCGGGAAACCCCTCGCCGGGCAGCCTCAGACCGGGAAGCCGGGATCGATCGCGGCCATCGCCGCCGCCGCCCGCTCACACAGGGCCCCGTGGCTGGCGCCATGGCTGGCGATCAGGCAGCCGGCCTGGCGCACGTCGCCATCGTTGTAGGAGAGGGCGCGGCCGTCGGCATGGGTGAAGGCCCCACCGGCGGCCCGCAGCACCGCCTCGGGCGCGGCCATGTCCCAGTCCTTGGGGGCGCTCTTGCCGGACAGGGAGATGTAGAGGTCGGTCTCGCCCCGCAGGATCGTGGCCACCTTGCCGCCGACGCTGCCGATCGCCTTGGTGTCGCCCAGGGCCAGGGCCTCCAGCAGCTGCTCGAGCCGCTGGTCGCGGTGGTTGCGGCTGGCCACCAGCACCAGCTCGCCCAGCTCGCGGCGGGGGCTCAGGGCCGGCGCGAACTGCTCGCCGGCACGGTTCTCGCGCCAGGCCCGGCCGCTGCCGTCGGCCGCGAGCCAGCCGATCCAGAGCTCCTCCATCTCCGGCAGAAGCACCACCCCCAGCACGGGCTGGTGGTCCTTCACCAGGGCCAGGTGCACGGCGTACTCACCGGTGCCCTGGAGAAAGTCCTTGGTGCCATCGAGGGGATCGAGGATCCAGAGCCACTCCGCCGCCAGGGGCTCGCCCTCCCGCAGCTGCTCGCGGGCGGTCTCCTCGCTCAGCAACGTCCAGTCGGCGGTGGGGAAGGCCGCGGCCAGGCCGTCCAGCAGCCAGCGGTTCACCGCCAGATCGGCCGCCGACACGGGCCCTTCGCCGCCCTCGTCGACGCTGAGGGCCCGGGCGAAGCCGTAGGGGGGCTGCTCGCCGCGGGCGTAGGCCCGCAGGATGTCCGCCGCCCCCCAGCAGAGCCGGCGCAGCTCCTCCAGCAGGGCCTCGGGGGCTACGCCGGGGGGAAGGGAAGGGGTGGCCGGCATCATGGAGCAACGACAGGGATTCGGGACGGGAACCGCCCCGCGAGGTGCATTGTGCAGGAACCCGAACCCGCGGCCGGCGTGCTCTATCTGGTGGGCACGCCGATCGGCAACCTGGGCGACCTCTCCCCCCGGGCCCGGCAGGTGCTGGCCGGCGTGGACCGGATCGCCTGCGAGGACACCCGCCGCAGCGGGCTGCTGCTGCAGGCGCTGGGGCTGCGCCAGCGGCTGGTGAGCTTTCACCAGCACAACCAGGCGGCCCGCATCCCCCAGCTGCTGGAGGAGCTGCAGGCGGGGGGGCGGCTGGCCCTGATCAGCGATGCGGGGCTGCCGGGCATCTCCGATCCTGGCGAACCCCTGGTGGCGGCCGCCCGGGCCGCCGGCGTGGAGGTGATCTGCGTGCCCGGTCCCTGCGCGCTCACCACCGCCCTGGTGAGCAGCGGGCTTCCCTGCGGCCGCTTCTGCTTCGAGGGGTTCCTGCCGGCCCGGGGCCGCCAGCGCCGCGCCCGGCTGGAGGAGCTGCGGCAGGAGGAACGCACGCTGGTGCTCTACGAGGCGCCGCATCGGCTGGTGGATCTGCTGGAGGACCTCCTGGAGGTTCTCGGGGACCGGCCCCTGCAGGTGGCACGGGAGCTCACCAAGCGGCACGAGCAGCAGGTGGGGCCGAGCGTGGCGGCCGCCCTGGAGCATTTCCGCCAGGTGCCCCCCCAGGGGGAATGCACCCTGGTGCTGGGGGGTGCGGAACCCGAGGCGCCGCACCCCTGGAGCGAGGCGGAGCTGCAGCAGGAACTGCAGGAGCTGGTGCGCGCCGGGCGCAGCCGCAAGGAGGCGGCCCGGGAGCTGGCGGAGCGCACCGGCTGGAGCCGGCGGGAGCTCTACGGGTTGCTGCACCGGCCCGAGGCCGCAGCGGATGGGCCAGAGTGAGGCCCAGGCCCAACCCCGCGCCCCGATGCTGCTGCGCCTGCGTCTGCTCTGCACCACCGCGATGGGCAGCGCCCTGATGCTGCTGGTGCTCTGCCTCGGCGCCCAGAACCTCGACGAGCGGCTGAGCCTGAATCTGGGGTTCGCCCGCACCGCGCCACTGCCGAGCGGCTTCCTGGTGGGGGTGGCGCTGGTGCTGGGGATGGTGAGCGGCGGCAGCAGCGCCGCCCTGCTGCTGCCCCGCCAGCCCTGAGGAGCTGGATCGGAAGATCTCAGCCGGCGCGGCCGCGACGCGATTCGTGAAGAACCTGCGGCCCGGGTCGCCGCTGCCCGGCTGGAATCGCCACTCTGGAATCTGGCAGCTGCCGGTGCCCCTCCATGCCGACCCGCCTCCGCGTGCTTTCGCTTCCGCCGTTGCCCCAGCCGGCAGCGGCCGCCCCTCGAACGGAGGGGGCCAGGCCCGAACTCGGGGGAGCCCGCCTCGAAGACCTCGAGGCGGAACTCGAAGCCCTGCTGGCGGCGGAAGCGGCACCGGATGGCTCCCTGGCCCTCCCCTCCTGGGGAGAGGAAGCCTTCACGGAGGGGGAACCCGGGCAGCCAGACCGCGATCCCTTCCTCAGCGCCCTGCAGGTGCGGGCGGAGATGCTGCGGGAGCAACTGCAGCGCGGCGGACGCGCCGGCGCGCCCAGCGGCGCGGTGCGCGAGGAACTGGCCTCGATCGAAGCCCTGCTGGAGCACCTGCTGCCGGGCGAGCTCGTCTGAACGAGCACACCGCTGTGATCGCGGCGACAGCGTGGGGGGCTGGAAGGGAAGAAGGTGACGAGTGAGCGCAGGAGATATCCCCATGAGCCTCCCCCCAACCCCGTTGTCTTCCCAACCCACGGCCCTCAGCCCGCTCCAGAGCCCTGCCGGCCATGCACCCGCCGCAGGCGGCCCTTCCCAGCGGCGCCTCACCTGGACACTGATCCTCGACGATCTGGCCAGTGCCCAGGCCCGCCGTGCGTTCGCCGGCGGATGCCGTGAGGATCAGCAGCCCGGCAGGGAGTAAAGGGCCCCATCCACCACCAGCCGGGTGATGCCCTTGCGCACCAGGTAGGGGGCGGTGCGGCGGAACACATCCGTGTCCGGCACCTTGATCACCCGCTGGGTGCGGCCGCACTGGCGCTTGGCGTTGCGCGAGTTGGCGTACACCATCAGGGCCTGCCGCTCCTGCTCCTCTTCCGCCAGGGGCGGCAGGTCGGAGAAGTCGCGCAGCGGCTTCACCTCCAGTTCCACGGTCTTGTCCACCAGCATGAACACGCTGCCGGGCAGCACGGCCTCCTCCAGGGGGCGGGCCTCCAGGGCCGGAGCACCATCGTCCACCGAGGTGCCCGCCAGCGGCACCACTACGAACAGATCGGCCTGGGAATCGGCCTCTTCAAGGCCATCCTCCTCAGGGCCGTCGTCTTCGGAGGTGTCTTCGCTGTCGTCGCCGAAATCATCGGCATCGTCGATCGCCCAGCTGGAGGGCCGATCCTCCGCGTCGAGTTCCGGGTCCTCGAGCTCAGGCTCGCTGAGATCCGGAGCCTCGAGAACCGATTCCTCCACGGCGCGCGCCGCCAGCGGCGGGGCCTCCGGTGCCGGGGCCTCCGGCTCCCCGGCTGCCGGCTGCGGCAGTTCGAGCTGGGGAGCCTCCGCAGCCGCTGCAGTGCCACCGCGCCGGCCGCGGCGCCCCTTGAGCCGCTCGTACTCGTCGGGGTCGAGCGCCTGCTTCACCACCCGGCTCACGGTGTTGGCACTGCATCCGTACTGGTCGGCCAGCTCCTGGCTGCTGGCACCACCGCGAAAGCGATCCACCAGTTCGATTTTCTGCGCTTCGCTGAGCCGGGTCGCCGCCATGGCGCGAAAATCCGCACGGTGGATCAATCTAAGGGTCCCCTCCCAAGGGGGAGCCCCGGCCTTTCCCGGCCCCCCGCACAAGGCATCATTGGGAGGCTGGCGCCAGCCCGCCGGCTCCCTTAGCTCAGCTGGATAGAGCAGCTGCCTTCTAAGCAGCCGGTCGTTGGTTCGAATCCAACAGGGGGCGTCAACAAAAGACCCAGTCACAGCAAGGCTTTTGGCCTTCCGCTCCCTGCTCAACAGAAGCGACTGCTGCGACAAGCAGACACCACTAGGGGCTGTTTTGGGCTAGATCTTGGGCTAGCCCAGGGGGGTGGGCCCAACGCCCCCTGCGCTAGCCCCACCACGGCGGCACCCAGGCCGATCCGTCCTCCCGATGCCAAGGCGCTCCAACACAACCCAGCAGTGGGTCGTGGACCTCCGGTCCGTGATCAAGCGGCAGCACGGACTGGGCTGGAAGATTCGCGAGCAGTCGGGCCGGGTGAAGCTCACACGGCGATGGCCTGATGGCGGCGAAAGTTCCGTCATGCTCGACCTGCCGTGGGACAGCAGCTCCAGCACCGCCGTGTTGAGCCAACTGGAGGCCATCCGCGGCCGCATGGAAGAAGCGGGACTGTCACTGGCGGAGGCAGCCAGGCTTCAAGCGGAGGCAAAGGCATCCAGCAGGCAAGGCGGGAACTACGTCACTACCGAGGACGCTCTGGACTGGGAAGCCGTCGTGGAACGCTTTCACGCGCATAAGACCCGCCACACCGGCGCCCTTCAGGAGCGCACCTAGATCCGGATGTACGAGCCGGTGATGCGTCAGGTGCTGACGGCGACCCAAACCAAGCCCAAGCCACGGGACGCCCGCACACTGCTGGGGGCCCTACGGGACACCTTTGGGGGTCCTCCTGGGAGCGAAGGGCGTCGCCAGCGCATCATGTACGCCGCGGGACTACTCCGCTACGCAGTCGAGGAATGCGGAGCAGCGGAGCGATGGCGACCACCTTCTGGAAAGTCTTTGGAGCCCTTCATCGGCCGAAAAGTGGAGCCCAAGAGTGATCCCACTCCACTGACGGATGCCCAGGTGGTAAGACTTTTGGAGGGCATCCCTGATCCTCGCTGGAAGCTGGCAGTTGGCCTGCTGGCCTGCTTCGGATTGCGTCCCGTAGAACTGCGCCACTGCCAACCGACACCTGACGGTGAACATCTCGTAGTCACGTACTGCAAACGCACAGGGCGCGGGAGTACACGGCCGAGGGTGGCAAGGGGACTGGATCCAATCGGCCTGGACGGGTTGAGCCTGCAACTCCTCCGCCAGCTGCAGATGGCTGGACGAGTACCAGGAGCCGTGGCATTACCTCCTCTCGGCTCGTCGGACAGTGAAACCGCAACCGCTGTTTCGACCTACCTTCGGCGTCGGGCTACTTGGATGGCAATCAGGGCTGAGGCCAGATCAAAAGGAGAGCACATAACAACATACTCATTCCGGCACGGGTATTCCCTGCGCGCCCATGAAGTAGCCAAAATATCAACCAGAATGACAGCTGAACTGATGGGGCACAACCCACAAACCCACAACAGCTCCTATGGAAGATGGACCGACGAGGAAACGATTGACGCCGCATTACAACAAGCTCTACAGAGAATCAAGGCACGCCAAGATGAATACCGGCAAGGCCTCTCCTAAGACATAAACGGCATGCTGGCGCCGGTTCTGGGCTCCATACCCTCACAACCAGCAGCGAGCAGCAACATGCCCAAACGCCGTACCCCAGCCGGCTCGGCACCTGTGGAAAACTGGCTTCCCACAAAAAAGGCAGCGGCAGCACTGGGCATCTGTGGAGCGACGCTGAAACGCTACGCCGACCGCGACGGATTCCTGATCCAGGATCTGCACTGGCGGCACGGAGCCCACCCGAACAGCCCGCGCGTCTGGGAGATTAAGGGGTGCCGCGCCGCAATCACCTGGAGGGGACGGCATGGGCACGGGAGTCGGCCGACCTCCGCATGAGATCGAGGGTTGTCGATAGAGCTTATACGACTGATTTTCCCCGCATAATACGGCCAGACATGACACAACAAGAACCGTTGACACGACAAAGACGTCGGGATTCCCGCCACCGTCGAACGATAACCATTGATAAAAACTCGGACGGCTAGACCTTAGGCCCTCCATTACACCAGAAGCAGCTGGCCAGAATACAGCGAGCGGACAAGACACAACTGGGCCAAAAACATTGAATACTGAATTGCCACACGCAGGAGGCATAGCAGAGCCAGCCGAAATCAAACTATACTTACCCTCAGAATCGGGTGTCGACTGGCGGCCGAATACAGCAATTTTCAAGCACAGATAACACTCGCCATGGGAACGGCAATCCGCAGAGGGGCCAGCCCTCGAAGATGCACTGCCATTGACTGACCCGCTGGGCATCAACTCCCTGCCACCACTACTGCAGGCTCGCCTCGATTCGCGAGCTAATGCGCTCGAGCTCCTCGCCTTCCACCAGCAACCCCTCACCGCCATTTATGCGGGCCACCACAAAGAACGGATCGAGCGGGATGTAGAGCCCATATTCCTGACCATCGGCCATAAACTGGATCAGCAGCTCGTAGGCGTCGTCGCAGTCGCCCTCCTCAACGGCAAGTTCAACGGGATCAGGTTCATCTAGCTCACCGCTCAAGGTGAGCGTCACGGCCGAGCGCACGAGGGTGAGGTTGTGCTTCCGCAGCACCACATCGGCCGCCAAGAGGATCGACTCCTTGCCCTCGATGCCCTCGATGAGTTCGGGCTCACCGTCGTCGGCGAGGCGGAAGAGGCACACCGGTGTGTCCACCGGCGTGAGCAGGCCGTAGTCGTTGCCGTCGAGGGGGATGATCTGCTCGAGAAGGCACTGCAGCTGCCGCTGCTGGCTATCGCGCGCAAGCATCGTGGGCACATGACCGGCAGATGGGGCGGAGGGCCCGTGATCACTACCGTCGAATTGATCAACAACAGCCCCAGCAACAAGATGGCTGGCACCAAAAAACAAAGAGGCTCCGCCGGTAAGAGGGGCCAAGATGGCACGAATCCCAAGCGATACAAGTCCCTGCTAAGTATAGTTAATACTCAGCTTTTTCTTTGCATTTGAGCCAAGCATTTAGCGACATAACTGTCAGCCATGCAGTTTAAACGCGTCTCAAGCGCCGCCGTGTTTCATCACAAGTCTTAACCACGCCCTTCAACAGATGCCGCACTCCTCGCTGTAGCCAGGGGCACAACCCAGTCTTTGCGGACAAGACTAGGGCGGGATTCCACGGCGTCCATTCTTGGCTCCAGCACATGGCCGAGCAACGGTGATCAGGGGTTTATGCAGCAGCCGAATAGCCTGGAGTGCATGGCGAGACCGATACGAGATTCGCTCAACGCTAGTAAGATTGCAATATGGCAATTTGCCTCCACGACCTCAAACCCGAAGCCCTAGTCAAGGGCCTGATAGGCCGGGAAGCCGTGCGGATCGTCTCGGCCGAGATGCTCGGCGACATGGCCTGCAAGGTGGTCTACCGGATCCAGGACGGCTCCCTGGGAGAGCAGCTGCTGTTCCGCAGTAACGAGGCCGACCTGGAGCTGGTGGACGGCGGCCGCAAGTGGAGCTTTGCCGGCAGTGGCGATCTGTTCCGGCTGGTGAGCGAGGCCTCGCGGATCGGGCTGGCCTACCTGTTCGACCCCTACGTGGCAGTGAGCAGCAGCACGATCGACCCGCTGCCCCACCAGATCAGCGCGGTCTACGAGCACATGCTCCCCAGGCAGCCGATGCGCTTCCTGCTGGCCGACGACCCGGGGGCTGGCAAGACGATCATGGCCGGCCTGCTGATCAAGGAGCTGCTGATCCGGGGCGAGCTGGAGCGCTGCCTGATCGTGGCGCCGGGCTCGCTCACCGAGCAGTGGCAGGACGAGCTGAAGGAGAAGTTCGAGCTCAACTTCGAGCTGCTCACCCGCGACCTGATCAACGCCACGGGGCTGGGCAACCCGTTCGAGCAGCGGCCCTTGCTGATCGCCCGGATGGACATGCTCTCCCGCGACGAGGAGCTGCAGAGCCGGCTGGAGCAGGCGCCGGAATGGGACCTGGTCGTCTGCGACGAGTCGCACCGGATGAG
>JAYKJA010000141.1:0-24497 GCA_035285905.1 Synechococcaceae cyanobacterium | reverse complement strand
GTCGATACATGGGGAACTCAGAGATTAAAGGGTAAAAATAACGCCTCGCATAGATTCCGTGCCGCTTCAATCCCTCATACAGCTCGTCACGGCTACAACTCGCCTCTTCATCAACCAGAATGGGCATGTAGGCGTAATTGTATTGATCCAGCGAAGGTTCAGGCAGCATCCTCAGCCCTGGCACAGCAGCCAGCTCTTGGCGGTATCGCTTCGCAATGCAGCGACGACGGTCGATCTGTGCAGCAATGGTCCTGAGCTGCAGAAGACCAATGGCCGCCTGCAACTCATTCATCTTGCCGTTGATGCCGATCGCTGCCACGGTCACCTCATCGACGAACCCAAAGTTTTTGAGATCATCAATGATGTGTTTTGTGCGAGAATCGCCAGAGACGATGGCACCACCCTCAAATGTGTTGAAGACCTTGGTGGCGTGAAAACTGAGCACTGAGAGATCACCGTGACGCAGGATGCTGCCGCCAACATCCTCAACCCCAAAGGCATGACAAGCGTCATAGATAACTCGAAGATTATATCGGTCCGCTATTTTCTGAATGCGCTCAACCTGACAGGGAACACCATAGATATGAACAGCCAGAATCGCCGTCGTATCCGGTGTTATCGCCGACTCTATCTGATCGGGGTCGAGATTCCCTGTGACAGGATCAATATCAACAAAAACCGGAGTGATACCGTTCCAGCACAGTGCATGGCTGGTAGCGACAAAGGAATAGGGAGTGGTGATCACCTCCCCGCGAATACGCAGCGCCTTCAATGCCGTCAGCAGAGCAAGCGTGCCATTGGCGAACAAGGAGAGCTTGGGGACCCCCAACCAGGCCTCAAGGCTGGCCTCCAGCTGTCCATGCAACGGCCCACCGTTGGTAAGCACCCGACCCTCCCAGATCCCCTGCAGAAGCGGGATCAACTGCTCAATCTCGGGCAGAGAAGGCTGGGTGACATAGATATTTTTCTGCTCCATTCACCCCGAAACCCACAAGGTCCTGATCGGTGAAGACGTCGGATGCGACACCGCTGAGCACAGGGCGATCAGCCCGCAACGGCAGGCAGCGACCGAAGGGCTCCGATATCGATGTATGCGGCAGAATCTCGACATCGACAGGAGATCGTTGTCAGCGATCGTAGCGGCAACCGTTCATGCCGGGCACCTCGGCTGAGGGACATCGAGGCGGCGATCCCCCTCTCCCCGGCTTCCAGCAAACCTCCAGCCACCCGGCCCTGCCCTTGCGCCCTCTGCCGGCAAGCGCGAGGCCATCCGGCAACCTCCGGCTCGGAGTGCAGTTCCACTTGCACTCCGAGCCCTCCCACAGGCCCCCCGTAGGATCCCCCCACGACGGACCCGACGATGCTCTGCAGTTCCTGTGGCGATGTGGACGTGCAGGTGCTGCGCCGGGTGGAGGTCACCGCAGCCCGGCGCCCGGCCGACCTGGTCCACTGCCGCAGCTGCGATCTGCTGGCCCTGGTGGATCCCCCGGCAGGGCAGCAGGAACAGAATCCGCAGGAGGCTCCGTCCTGGCTGGAGCTGGCGTACCAGGACTCCTTCTACGGAGACACCGGCTACGTCGATCGCAACCTGCACGCCTCCGAACTGCTGCGGCTCACCCTGGCGATCGGGCGCCTGCTGGGGATGCCGGTGTCCATGGGCTGCGATCTGGGCTGCGGCCTCGGCATGCTGGCGCGCCTGCTGCGGGACCACGGCCATGACTTCTGGGGGCGGGACGGCTATGCGGCGATGGAGCTGATCCGGCCGTTCTGCAATCCTCCGGCGTCGGCCCCGATCCAGTGCTGCACAGCCTTTGAGGTGATCGAGCACGTGCCGGACACCGCGGCGTTCCTGCGGGAGGAGGTGGGGGAGGTGCCCCTGCTGGTGTTCTCCACCCTGATGCGAAGTGATGGGGAGATCCCGCCGGATGACTGGTGGTACTTCGCCTTCGGCAACGGCCAGCACATCCGCTTCCACAGCCGCCGCAGCTTCGGGGAGGCCATGCGTCAGGCCGGGCTGGACCCGGAGACCCTGGTGACGGTGAACGGCCCCCGCCATCCCCGCGCCCTGCATGCCGTCGCCCGCGACGGACGCTGGCGCCTGGCCTTCCGCCTGGCGGCCTGGCTGGCGAACCGGAAGCTGGGCTGGCTGCTGCTGCCCTGGCTGGAGCCGCTGCAGGGATTGCGCTGCCAGATCATCCCGGACCACGAACGGGCGATGGCCCTCAAGCGGCAGCGGGCCGAGGAGGCTTCCGCAGCTCAGGTCCCTGTTCCCGGACAGCCCGTCTGAACCATGGCCGGGCCGCCGCAGCCTCCGGGCCCGGCGATCAGCACAGGAACCGGAGGACGTCAGTGGAGGCTCGGGCCAGGCCGCTTGCGATGGGCAGGCAGCGCTCAGATCCGCCGCAGGGAATCGGCCTTGTCCTTGAAGTCGCTGAGCAGCAGCTGCAGGTAGGTGACCTTGCGCAGCTTGATGTTGGCGGTCAGCGACATGCCCACCTGCAGCGGCAGGGTCTGGCCGCTCTTCAGCTTGAGCTGCTGGGCATCCAGGCGGATGTCCACCGGGAAGCGGTAGTACTGCTTGAGCTCATTGGGGGGCTGCGCGTCGGAACCGATGCGCCGCACCTGGCCCTGCAGCACCCCGAAATCGGTGGCGGGGAAGGAGTCGATGCTGATGTCAGCGCGGCGGCCCACCTGGACGAACCCGATGCTGCTGCTGGGCACTTCAACACGGGCCTCGAGCTTGTCGAAGGGCACCACCTTCATCACCGGCTCGCTGCTCTGGGCCACAAAGCCGCGGCTCTTCGGCTTGAGCTCAAACACCACGCCGGCCTCCGGGGAGCGGATCGCCTGATAGCGGATGTTGACGTTCAGTTCGATCAGTTTGCTGCGCAGATCCGCCAGTTCCCCCTCGATCTGCCTGACCCCCTGCTCCAGGATGGCCTGCTGTCGCAGGCGATCGGCGCGGGTCTGGGCCAGCTGACCGATCACATCCTGCACCTTGTTGCGCTGGCTGAGGTACTGCAGTTCCTGCACGGCACCCTGCCGTTGCAGCGACTCCAGCCGATCGAGCACCTCCCGCTCCAGGGCCAGATTCAGGGTCAGCTTGCGCTGTTCGGTGTCGTTGACCTCGAGATAGCGGAACAGCTCATCGCGCTTGAGCGCCAGCTGCTGCTCCTTGTACTGGATCGTCTTCATCGTGCTGAGACGACGATCGAGGGTGGCCTCGGTGTCGAGACGCAGCAACACCTGCCCCTTCTGCACCCGCTCACCCTCCTTGACCAGGATCTTGTCGACCACGCCGCCGACGGGCATCTGGATCTCCTTGACGACCCCCAGGGGCTCAAGCTTGCCGGGGGCGGTGACGATCTCCTCGGTCTGGGCCAGGGCCAGCCAGCCGACACCGAAAGCGGCGACGCCGATCAGGGTCCAGGTGATGCTGCGTGCCCAGAAGCGGGACTGCTGCAGCACCACATCGTTGTGGTCGGTGTGAACCGACTGCTCCAGCTGGTTCTGGGCGGAGCGGAACAGGGCTCCAGGGGAAGGGGGAAGGGATGGGCGGGCCATCAGCTGGACTCCTGCTGGCGGTAAAGGGCGTAATAACGGCCGCGCAGGGCCATCAGTTCATCGTGGGTGCCGGTCTCGACAATGGCGCCCTGATGCATCATCACGATCATGTCGGCGCGACGGATCGTGGAGAGACGATGGGTGATGAAGAACACCGTGGCGTCATGCATCTCCTGGCGCAGGTTGTCGCAGACGATCCGTTCGGTGTCGTAATCGAGGGCGCTGGTGGCCTCGTCCATCACCAGCAGCTTGGGATTGCTGAGCAGGGTGCGGGCGATGGCGATGCGCTGGCGCTGGCCCCCGGAGAGCGAGGCGCCACGCTCTCCGATCATCGTGCTGTAGCCAGCCGCCAGTTCCATGATGAAGTCGTGGGCGCCGGCGGTGGTGGCGGCCCTGACGATGTCCTCGCTGGCAGCTTCGGGATTGGTGAGCGCGATGTTCTCGCTGATCGTGCCGCTGAACAGCAACGGATCCTGGGGAACGATGCCGATCTGGCGACGCAGGGAGTAGAGCTCCACCTTGTCGATGTCATAGCGATCGACGAGGATGCGGCCCTTGGTTGGCGAATAGAGCCGCGGCAGCAGCTTCATGAGGGTGCTCTTGCCACTGCCGCTCTGGCCGACGATGCCGACGAAGGTGCCCGGCGGCACGTGCAGCTGCACATTGGTGAGCACCTCGGGCATGCCCGGCCCGAAGGAGAAGCTGACGTTGTCGAACACCACGTCTCCGTGCACCGGAGGCAGGGGGATGTTGCCCTTGTCGGCCAGGCTCGACTCCTCGGGGGTGTCGACCACGTCGGCGAGGCGCTCGAACGACACCCGCAGTTCCTGGATGTTCTGCCAGATCGAGGAGAGGCGCAGCAGCGGCTGGGTGACGTAGCCACTGATGATGCGGAAGGCGATCAGCTGGCCGAGGGTGAGCTCCCCCTGCAGCACCAGCGCCGCTCCCACCCACAGCACCAGCAGCTGGGAGAGCTTCTGCAGCACCTGGCTGCTCTCACTCACGGCCGTGCCGGTGATCGTCTTCTCGAAACTGCGGGAGATGTACTTGGCGTAGAGGTCCTGCCACTTCCAGCGGCTGACCATCTCGACGTTCTGGGCCTTGACGGTCTGAATGCCGGTCAGCACCTCCACCAGGTGGCTCTGGGTGCGGGCGTTCTCCTCAGCGGCCTGGCGGTACTGGCGGCGGAACAGCGGAGCCCCGAGCAGCGTGATCCCGATCTGAATCGGCAGCACCGCCAGGGCGATCAGCGTGAGCAGCCAGCTGTAGAGGAACATCACCACGATGTAGATGACCGAGAACAGGGCATCCAGCAGCGTGATCAGGGCCTGGCCGGTGAGGAAGTTGCGGATCTTCTCCAGCTCGGCGATCCGGGTTCCCAGCTCGCCCACCGGGCGGCGATCGAAGTAGCCGAGCGGCAGTCTCAGCAGGTGGTCGATCACCTCGGCCCCCAGTCGCAGGTCGATGCGGTTGGTGGTGTCGGTGAACAGGAAGGTGCGCAGGGATCCGATCACCCCCTCCATCAGGGTGACGACCACCAGGGCGATGCCGAGCACCTGCAGGGTGTCGAGGCTGCGCTGGGTGATCACCTTGTCGATGATCACCTGAATCAGCAACGGGTTGGCGAGGCTGAACAGCTGCACCACGAAGGAGGCCAGCAGCACCTGCAGCAACATGCCGCGGTAGCGCTTCATGGCCGGCCAGAACCAGCCGGGCCCGAAGTTCTGATCCGGGGTGGCGATGCTGCGCTCGAGCAGTAGCACATCCAGCCCCTCCGGATAGCGCTCCGCCAGATCGGCGGGGCTGAGCACCACCCAGCCATCGGCGGGGGAGGCCAGCTTCAGCCCGGCCACATTGCTGGCGGTGACCACCGCGAAACTGGAACCCCAGGGCACCAGGCAGGGGGTGATCAGGCGGGTGGCCGCAGCGGCGGGGATGCGGGCACCGCTGACCAGCAGGCCCAGCATCGCGGCGATCTGACCGCAGAGCTGCAGGTCGATCGGCTGGCCGCGCCGCAGCTTGTCGCGCAGCACCTTCTCGATGGCGTCGCGGCGGTAGGGCAGATCGAGCATCCGCGCCAGCATCTGGAAGCAGGCGAGGGTCTCGTCCAACGGCCCGCGGGCGCGCAGCAGCTGCAGGCCGCGGGAGCGGTCGCTCTGCCCCAGGTCGAGGCTGCTGGGCTGGGGCGGGGCTCCCGGCTGGGGCAGGCCCCCACCGGCATCATCCACACCGGCCAGCACCTCCGGATAGACCGTGGGGACCGGATCCTCCAGGCTGGGCACGATGACCAGCCGCAACGGCAGGGGCGGCCGCGGCCGCGGCAGGGGCCGATCCGCCTGCAGCACGGCCCCGAGGCGCAGGTCGGGGACGTTGGCGCTGGCCAGCACAAGCTCCTCCCCGGCTGCGGGGCTGCGCTCCGACTGGGGATCCTCGGGAGAGACCGCCCTGGCCCCCTGGCGCAGCAGCTCCAGCTCGCGGCGCCAGGCCGCCGCATCGAACGCCCCCGCCTCGCTCTGGGCCGACTGGCGCAATGCCATCAGCGCATGCAGCTCAGCCGTCCACAACTGGTGGGAGCACCACTGGCTGAAGCCGGGCTCCGAGGCCAGCAGCTCCACGATCAGGGCATCGGGGATGGCCACGGCCAGCAGGCCGCTGGCGGCCGACACCTGCTCACAGGCCTGGGCGCGCAGCAGCGAGGCCAGACCGATCATGGCTCCGGCCTGCAGGCGTTCCAGCGTGAACGGCACGGCGTCCCGCTCGCCCAGCAGCCGGGCGGTGCCCTCGAGAATCACCAGGATGCGGTCGCCGATGCTGTCGGCCCCGCTGAGCAGCTGGCCCTCCTGGTAACTGCAGAGGCTGGATCCCTGGAGCAGGCGCTGGCGGCCGGACGGGGAGAGACCGTCGAAGGGGGGAACCTCGAACAGGCTCTCGAGGGTCTTGGCAGAGGAGAGGGTCATGACTTGCCGTGGTCCTGAAGCTGCCGAGCGACCTCCTCGTCGACCCAGGCTTCGAACAGTTCGCGGGCCATACGTTGCTGCATCTCCGGATCAAACGTGGCCGAACGCAGCGATTCGAGGCGAACCACCAGCCACCACTTGTCGATCTGAACGGGAGGGTGCAGCTGGCCGGGCCGGCTGGTGCGCAACAGCTCCGCCAGGGTGGGGTGGGCCTGGGTGAGGGGCACGGGGCCGACCACGCCGCGGGTGGCCCGCTCCGGGCCCTTGGCATAACTGGCCGCCAGCTCAGCGAAATCGGCTTCCCCTTCGGCAATGCGCAGATAAAGCTCCCGCGCCAGGGCGCCGTCATCGACCCGCAGCAGGCTGTAGATCACCTGATCCAGCTGGTTCTTGCGGGCCAGGAAGCGCTGCTCGGCGCGGTGCACGAAATGCTGCTCGCAGTGGCGCTGGATGCGCAGGGGCAGCTCCGCCTGCCAGATCGCATCCGGCTCGCCGATGGCGTGCTGCTGCAGATGGGCCTGCAGCGCTTCCGCCGAGCGCAGGTTGTGGTGGGCTCCCCAGGCCTGCTGGGCCTTGCTGCTCTCCTCCGCGGTGAGCTGCACGCCGGCGACGGCCTCGGCGACGATGCGCTGGCGGAGCAGGGGCAGCAGCAACTGGAAGCGAGCCAGCTGGCCCCAGAGCGGATCCGGGATCTCGATGGCGGAAGGCGGTGGATCGGACGGCGTCCCGTCAGGCGGGACCGTGGCAGGGGTGGTCACGGACAGGCTCAAGCGGGCGAGTCCCCGGAATGGGCCCCATGCTGACCGAAGAGAGCGGTCTTGCCATCCTGACCGTCACGGCTGTCGTTCTGGCCCGTGCCAGGCCCCGACCTGCCGCGGCACCCCTCAGGGACCCTCCGCCGGAGGGGGCTGGCCGGCAATGCGTTCACAGCGCACCAGGAAGGCGGTCACCTGCTGGGGCCACTGCACCACCACCAGCAGCTCCTTCGGCTCCCGCCTCCAGCCGCGGCGGGACAGGTCGGCGAAGCGGCTGAGGTCGTCGTGACTGATCAGGGGCCGGGCCTGCTCGGCCTCGCGCCAGGCCTGGTCGAAGCCGTCCCCCTGCTCGGCCAGACAGCGACGGCGTGCACTGTCCGGATCGAGGCCCTGCTGGCAGAGGCGCACGAAGCCGTCAAGGGCCGGGGACAGATGGGGGATCCACCGTCCCAGCTGCCCCACCGCCACCGTGCCGGCCTGGCCGGAGCCCGGCCGCAGCAGCAGGGCCGGAGCCTCCAGAGTCCAGCCGGAGCAGGCCAGCAGGGCATCGGCGGCCTGGCTGAGGGCCTCGCGGTGACGGGCCACCAGGGCCTGATGCTGCGGCGCGAGGGAATCGCTCACGGGCTAAGGGGAGGGGGGCAGCGGCCAGTCACGCAGGGAGGCGATCAGGACGAACCAGGCCAGCCGCAGACGGGCGAGGGGACCGGAGCGGGCCGCGAGTTCGGCGTACCTGGCACGGCCGCAGTCGGTCTTGATCCAGCGGCGCAGGGATTCGGGAACCATCCGTTCACTCTGGCGGAAGTCCGGAGGGGGCGGAGCCGGTCAGCAGCTCGAGCAGCTCCTGCTCGTTCAGCACCCGCACCCCCAGGCTGGCGGCCCTGGCGAGCTTGCTGCCGGCATCGGCGCCGGCCACCACGTAGCTGGTCTTCTTGCTCACGGAGGCGGTCACCTTGCCGCCGGCCGCCTCGATGCGAGCCTGGGCCTGGCTGCGGGTCATCGAGGGCAGCGAACCGGTGAGCACGAAGGTCAGGCCGACCAGGCCCCGGCCCGCCGCCGTGGGGTCCCCCTCGGCCGCCTGCGGCGGCGGCTCGGGGGCAGCCAGGGAGAGGCCGCAGGCCCGGAGCTCCTCCAGCAGCCCCTGGTTGGCCGGGGTGGCGAACCACTGCTGCAGGCTCTGGGCGATCTCGTTGCCGATGCCGTGGATCGCGGTGATCGCCTCGGGCTGCTGCAGGGCGGCGTGCGCGAGCAGGGAGGCACTGGGGAAAGCAGCCGCCAGATCCCGGGCGGTCACCGCCCCGACATGGTGAATGCCCAGGCCGAACAGCTGCCGGGACCAGGGCTGGAGCGTCGAGGCCTGCAGCGCCGCCGTGAGATTGGCCGCCGACTTCGCGCCCATGCGCTCCAGGCTGGCCAGAACGCTGGCTTCCAGCCGGTAGAGATCCGGGATGCCGCGCACCAGCCCCTGATCGACGAGCTGCTCGATCAGCTTCGAGCCCAGGCCATCCACATCCATGGCCCCCTTGCTGACCCAGTGGCGCAGGGAGCCGCGCAGGATCGCCGGGCAGCCGTTGTTGACGCAGCGGGTGGCTGCCTCCCCCTGCTCCCGCACCAGCTCCGAGCCGCACTCCGGGCAGCGGTGGGGCAGCTGCAGGGCTTCGGCACCGGCAGGCCTCAGCTCGCGCAGCACCCGCACCACCTCGGGAATGATCTCGCCGGCCTTGCGCACCACGATCGTGTCGCCGCTGTGCAGGTCGAGCTCAGCCAGGCGGTCGGCGTTGTGCAGGGTGGCGCGGCTGACCGTGGTGCCGGCCAGGGAGACGGGCTCGAATTCGGCCACCGGCGTCACCGCTCCGGTGCGGCCCACCTGGCAGGCCAGGCGCAGCAGACGGCTGGGGGCCTCCTCGGCGGCGTACTTGAGGGCGATCGCCCAGCGGGGAGCCTTCTGGGTGAAGCCGGCCTCGTCCTGCAGGCGCAGGTCGTCGAGTTTCACCACCACGCCATCGGTGGCGTAGGGAAGGGTGCTGCGCTTGTCCTCCCACTCGGCGCAGAAGCCATGCACCGCGGCCAGCGAGGGCAGCCGCTCGGCATTGGGATTGACCTTGAAGCCGGCGGCCTGCAGCCACTGCAGCGAGGACCACTGGCTGCCGGGCCTGGCGGGATCCACCTCCGAAGGCTCCGCCGCAGCGCCGGCCGCAGCAGGGGCGGAGTCGGCGCCGAACAGACCTCCCTGCACCACATCCGGGGAGACCCCGGCAGCGCCGGCAGCCACCCGACGGCCGCGGCGGCGCCCCACCGGGCGGCCGCTGGCCAGGTCCTGCTCCAGCGCACTGGAGGGCGGCCCGGGCCAGTCGTCCGGCAGGTGGAGCGTATAGGCGAAGAACTCCAGCCGCCGCGACGCCACGACCTTCGGATCGAGCTGCCGCAACGTGCCGGCGCAGGCATTGCGGGGATTGGCGAACAGGGGCTCCCCCCGAGCGGCGCGCTCCCGGTTGATCTGCTCGAACACCGGGTCGGGGATCAGCGCCTCGCCACGCACCTCCACCCAGGCGGGCGGATGCTGCAGCTGCAGCCGCAGCGGCACGCTCTGGATCGTGCGGACATTGGCGGTGATCTCCTCACCCTGTTCGCCGTCGCCGCGGGTGGCGGCCCGCACCAGCACGCCGTATTCGTAGCTGAGGGCCAGGGCGTTGCCGTCGAGCTTGAGTTCACCCACCATCGGCAGCTGCGGCGGAGGCTCACCGGCGGCGGGGGCGCGATCGAGAGCCTTGAGCAGGCGGCCGTACCAGCTCTCGAGCTCCTCCAGGCTGAAGGCGTTGTCGAGGCTGAACAGGGGAATGCGGTGGCGGACGCTGACAAAGCCTTCGGCCGGAGCCCCCCCGACCCGCAGGGTCGGACTGTCGGGGGCGCGCAGGCCGGGATGGGCCTGCTCCAGCTCCAGCAGCTCGCGGTACAGGCGGTCATAGACCGCATCCGGCACCGAGGGGCTGTCGAGGACGTAGTACTCGTGGGCGTAGCGGTTGAGCTGGCGGGTGAGCTGCTCGACCCGCTGCCGGACCGCCGCGGAAGGCGCCCCCTGCCCAGGATCCTCAGCTGTCGCCGCAGGCACTGGCTCAGTGGCCGCACCCGCTGCGGCCGCCGCTTCCGCGGAAGCGGCCACGGGCGACTGGTGCGGGGGATCGGCGGCCGCCGCGGCTGGAGCCTGGCGCGGAGCGCTGGCGCCGGCGAGGCTGGCGACCGCAGTGCGGGCGGACCGGGCACCCCGGCGTCCGGGGCCGTCGCCGGAGGGGTCGGCGGAGCGGGGGGAGGGCACGGATGGCGGCAGCGGAAGCGTCAGGCGGCCTGCTTCTGGATGCGGTCAACCCGCCACTGGTCCTCCACCTTGACGAAGGTGAAATCGAGGGGCAGTTCCTGCTTGTCCTCGGACTTGAGCTTGATCGTGAGGATGATCTGTCCCTCCTGCAGACGCGGGCGGCCGGATTTGAGGTTGCGGTACTTGTTCAGCTGCAGCCCCGCCAGGAAGCGGATGAACTGGGAACGATTGACGTGGGAGCGGTAGTTCTTGGTGGTCAGCAGGTAGGCCCCGTCGATCTGACCGCTGGCCACCTGGGTGAAGAACTGCTTGATCAGGGGGTTGATGCCGCGGGCGCTGAGCACCAGCTTCACCGCCGAGATCGTCCAGTAGATCAACAGGGCGCCAGCACCCGCGTAGAGGGCCTTGCTGCCAAGGTTGCGAGCCAGTTCCCAATCCATGGGGGCAAGAGGGCGTCGAGATCGCCGCTGAGTCTGACCGACGACCCCGCAGGCCGCGGCTGGGCCGGGCTGACAGCCCCCAGGGAACCGCCATGATGCCGGGCACGCGAGGCCCCGCCCGGCCGTGACCCTCGAACCGCTGCTGCCCCTGTTCCACCGCCTGGACCGCGAGCATTTCGCGGGGAGCCTCTCCCCCCGGGGCCAGGCCCTGGTCAGCCTGCGCTGGAGCGACCGACGCATGGTGCGCAGCGCCGGCCTTTATCGCTTCGGTCAGCGCTCCGATGGCAGCCGGCTCAGCGAGATCGTGCTGTCCAGGCCGCTGCTGGAGCCGCTGCCCCGCGCCGCCACCCTGAGCACGCTGTGCCACGAGATGATTCACGCCTGGGTCGACCGCGTGCTGGCCAGGCGTGAGGTGCACGGGCCCCACTTCCGCGCCCGCATGGCGGCGATCAACGCGGCCCAGTCGGAATTCCAGGTGAGCCTGCGGCACAGCTATCCGCTGCCGGTGAGCACGGCCGGCTGGCTGGCGTCCTGCCCGCGCTGCGGCGTGCAGGCCAGCTACCGCCAGCGGCGCGAGGGGCTGGCCTGCCGGGCCTGCTGCCGGCGTTTCCACGGAGGGCGCTGGGATGCCAGCTGCCAGCTGGTGTTCGCCCGCCGCAGCGCCTGACGCCCCGACCTGGTTGACTGGCGCTGCCAAAAGGCTGCCATGACCGCGTTCTTCTGGTCCCTGGAGTGGGGCGGCCTGACGATCACCCTGCTGGGCCTGGGCCGGGAACGCTGGCTGCGTCGGCGTCACATCCGCCGGCCTCGGTAACGTTGCCCCATGCAGGGCCCATCCTCCGATCCGCTGGATCAGCGCCTCGATCGCTGGCTCGATCGCGGCCGGGCCCTGGTCGACGGGGTCTCCGGAGCGAGGCCGGGCAGTCGTGCGGCGATGCCATCCCGCCAGGGGCGCACGACGGAGGGCGGAGCCGGCTGGCGCTCGGAGCTGCAGGGCCTGGGGCGCTGGGTGGAGAACCGACTCGACTGGCTGCTCGAGGATGAGGACGACTGGCGCGAACCCTGGCAGACCCCTGCCGAAGACCGCATGGCCCCGCCACCGCCGCCGGCCGGGCGCTCGCCCCTGGGCGCCGACGGGGCGCCGACTCAGGCGGTGCGGTCGCGGCAGGGGGGGCCGCTGGCCCCTGAGGCGGCGCCGCGCGCAGGCCGCCGCGGCCTGGAGGCGATCTCCCGGCGAGGTCGGGGCTCAGCCGGGAGGCAGGCAGGCCCGTCCAGCCCGGGGGCCCTCTCCGGTGACGGCCGCCGGGGTGAGACCCCGGCCCGGGCTGACGCGGACCGGCCATCGGCCGGCGCAGGTGCCGGAGGCTCTGGCGCCCGGGCCTTCGCAGCAGGCGCCGGCGGCAGGGCCGCAGCGGCGGGAGTCCCCGCGACGCCCCTCGCCCCGGCCGCCGGGGGTGAGCCTGAAGCGTGGCCGGACGATGAGCTGTTCAGCGTGACCCGCTGGCGCCGGCCGGACGGGCCTCCCGCGGGTGAACCCGGATCCAGCCAGTCCGCGGGCCCGCCAGGCCCGACCTCCGGAGGGCGCGGCACTGAGGGCTCCGGGGCCGCCAGGCCCGGCCGGCAACAGGCACCCAGGCCCCTGCCCCGCTCCAGCCGCCGCCGCAGCCCCTGACTACGGTGGGGCGGTCACTTGCACCGTTGCGGTGTCCGAAACGATGAGCACGTTGGTGGTGGTGGGTTTCCCCACAGCAGAGGAAGCCGAGCAGGTGCGTCGTGAGCTGGTGGATATCCAGCGCGAACAGCTGCTGGCCCTGGAGGACGCCGTGGTGGTGGAGCGGGACAAGGACAGCCACGTCCATCTGCGCCAGGCCGTGAACCTCACCGCGGCCGGCGCGGTCGGGGGTGGATTCTGGGGCACCCTGGTGGGCCTGCTGTTCCTGAATCCCCTGCTCGGAGCTGCGGTGGGAGCCGGCATCGGGGCCGCCTCCGGATCGCTCACCGACATCGGCATCGATGACGGCTTCATGCGCGAACTGGGAGAAACCCTGCCGGCGGGCAGCGCGGCGCTGTGTCTGCTGCTGCGGAACGCGACGCCCGAACGGGTGATCGAGCGTCTGCGTTCCCATGCACCGCATGCACGGCTGCTGCGCACCAACCTCAGTCAGACGGATGAGGAGAACCTGCGTCAGCTACTGGAGAAGGCGAGCAAACAGGCCGAGGCCTTGCGCCTCGCCTGACCGGACGCACCTGAAAGTTGCAGCCGCGCTGCCGCAGGGCGCGGTTCACCGGGCTGATCAGCTCGTTGGGGATGTCTCCGGCCATCTCCTCCGCCGACACGGCGATGGAGGGGGAACCCTGCTGCAGGGCATGCAGGAGGTCGGCCCAGAGGCCCACCAGCCGCAGTTGCCGCTGCGGTTCGAGGCCCTGGGCCTCCACATAGGGAGCGCAGTAGAGCCGGTGCCAGAGGGCCTGATGGTGATGGCCGGCCTGCTGACGCAGGGCCAGGCCGGCCCGCAGGGCCTCGGGGCTCGGCTCACCGCTGCTCAGGCGCAGGCCGCTCTGCCGCAGCATCTTGCCGATCAGTACAGCGGAGACGCCGTACTGGCGGCCGAGATCCGTGAGGCTGAGCCACTCGGAGCTGTCGGGGCTGTCGCCGCCGCTCGCAGAGACAGCAGCGAAATCGGGACGATCGGAAGGGCCGCTGCGGGAGCGCGCGGGCCCTGGTGGGGGAGGCTGGTTGCGGCGGGACATGGGACTCAGTTCCAGGTGACCGAATGCTGGTCATGCCCGTCGGGGTGTCAATCCGCTACGTGGAAACCGCCATCGGATCAGGGTCGTTTTGTAAAGACCCGCCAAGGCCCTCGGGATTGAACGGGCGCCGCGTGGCGGGGCCGAGCCAGCGCTCCACGGCCGGGGAGAAGACCTCGCGGATCACCGTGAGCTCGCGACCGCCGCGGAAGAAGCGGTAGTGACGGCTCCAATAGGGACCCGGCAGGCCGAAGCGCTGGGCCAGCCAGGGGGCCTCCACCTGGGCCAGGCCGTCCACTTCGCGGAACAGCTCGGCCCGACCGGCGGTGAGGCTGCTCCAGATCGGCTGGCGACGGTCGCGCAGATGGATCTCAGCCTGCTGCCGATTCCACCAGCTCTCGGCCCAGGCCAGGGTTTCCCCGTTGCAGACCAGCCACACCTGACGGCGCAGCAGCGGGGTCACCAGCTCGCTGACCTCATCCGGATCGCTGGGTTCACGGCAGGGCTGGGGGGCCATGGCGATCACCTCCACAGAGACGGGGTGACCGCTGAGCAGCTGCAGGTGGCGGGTGGGTCCGCCGTCGCCGAGGAGCATCAGCTTCCAGGAGGCGCTGAGTTCACGGCCGGCGGTGGCGCCGAGCACATCGGCCAGGGGGGCCTGCCAGAGAGCCCGGGGGGAGGCGCGCAGGTCCTGGCAGCTCTGGGGGTCGAGCGAGGCGAAGGCTCCCGGGGGAAGCTCGGGCGCGGCGGCGCCGGAGCCCGGCTCGGACGGGGAGAGGGGAGATGCCGCGGGAAAATTGGGGGTCACAGGAGTGCTCACGAGCCGTTGTTCATCGACAGCTGGCGCACCACTCCATTGCGTTCGATCACCGCGCTGTCTCCCTGGGTGGACTGCAGACGCCAGCCGGAGGCGCCGATGCTCTCGCCGACGGAGACGGTGGTGGAGCTGCTGCCCACCTGGAAGATGGCGGAGCCGGCCCGTCCCTGGGCGCCCACCAGGCCCACCAGCTGGGGCGGTGCCGGAGCAGAGGCCTCGGAGCGGGAGGGGCGGGTGGAGGCCGGTGGGGCAGCGGCAGCCAGGCGGGGGCTGACGGGAACCCGCAGCACCGGCGCCGGATTGGCCTCCGACTGGGGCAGGGAGCCGAGCTGCTCCATCCAGGGCTCATCGGGAGGAGGCGGCAGATCCGCCTGGGGCGAGGAGGCGCTGGCCATGGTCTGCATCTGGGCCGGAGGGGCGACCGGCTGGGAGGCGGGGCTGGCCGGACCGAGGCTGCGCAGCCGTTCCACCAGCAGCAGGTTGCGCTCCTCGCGCAGGTTTTCCTGCACCTTCCAGGTGTGGTTGAGGAACAGCACCGAGCAGAGGGCGCTGACCAGGCAGACCCCCCCGAGGCTGGCGATCAGCAGCAGCTGCCGATCGAAGCGCTGGGGGCTGGTGGTGGCCACGGTGCTCAGACGGCCTGCGGGGCCGGCCTGGCTGCGGGAGGAGGGGCGGGGGGGGCTGCGCCGCGCGGCGACCGGCGCCGGAGCGGCACCGGTGGGGTGGCGGGACGATCCGGGGGTGGGGGCCGCGGCACGGGGGGTCGGAGCGGCGCCGGAGACCTTCGAAAGCCTGGGGGACGGGGTGTCCGCAGCAGCCTCAGGTTCGAGATCGATGGTGCGCTCGGGGTCGAACACCCGGTTCATCATCTGCTCCGCCTTGAGCTCCCAGTAGGCGCGGGATGAGGGGATCCCTCGTAACGGTTTCATCCGCACCTCTGCAGTCAGGGCCGGGAAACTGTAACGGGATCGGGCTGGCGGCGCCTCTGCAGTTCCAGCCAGAGCAGCAGGGCGTTGACGTCTGCCGGGCTGACGCCGGGAACCCGGCCGGCCTGGCCGAGGGTGAGCGGACGCACCAGGGACAGCTTCTCGCGGGCCTCCGCCGAGAGGGTGGAGATCGCGGCGTAGTCGAGATCCTGGGGCAGGGGGCGGCCTTCCTGGCGGCGCACCTGGGCGATCTGCTGCTCCTGACGGGACAGGTAGCCGCTGTATTTGATGTCGATTTCGGCGCCCTCCCGCACGTCGAGGGGCAGGGAGGGATCCGCCAGGCCGTGGCTGAGCAGATCGGCGCTGTGGAAACCGGGACGGCGCAGCAGATCGGCGAGGGTGATCGAACCCCGGATCGGTGCGCCGGTGCGACTCTCGATGGCGGCGGCAGCCGGGTCACTGGCCCGCAGGCGCACGCTCTCGAGCCGGCGCTTCTCGTCGCCGATGGCCTCCTGCTTGCGCTGAAAGATCTGCCAGCGACGGTCATCGATCAGCCCCAGCTCGCGGCCGAGGGGGGTCAGGCGCCGATCGGCGTTGTCCCCGCGCAGCACGAGCCGGTATTCGCTGCGGCTGGTGAGCACCCGGTAGGGCTCCCGCAGATCGCGGCTGACCAGATCGTCGATCAGGGTGCCGATGTAACTGCCTTCGCGGGGGAAGCAGACCGGCGGCAGCCGGCGCAGCTGACGGGCGGCGTTCAAGCCCGCCACCAGGCCCTGGGCGGCGGCCTCCTCGTAACCGGTGGTGCCGTTGAGCTGACCGGCGCTGAACAGGCCCCGCAGGCGCTTGGTCTCGAGGGTGGGGAACAACTGGGTGGCCGGCAGGTAGTCGTACTCCACGGCATAGGCGGGCCGCAGCATGATGCAGCGCTCCAGGCCCGGCAGGGTCCGCAGCAGCTCCAGTTGCAGCCGTTCAGGCAGGCCGGTGGAGAAACCCTGGATGTACAGCTCGGGCGTGTCGCGCCCCTCCGGCTCGAGGAAGATCTGATGGCTGTCCTTGTCCGCGAAGCGAACGATCTTGTCCTCGATCGAGGGGCAGTAGCGGGGGCCCTTGCTGTCGATCACCCCGCCATAGATGGGGGTGAGCTGCAGGTTGTCGCGGATGAGCTGATGGGTGGCGGCCGTGGTGCGGGTGATGTGGCAGGCCATCTGTTCACCGCTCTGCCAGGCCGCCGGATCAAAGGAGAAGAAGCGGTCGGCGGCGTCGCTGGGCTGGGCCTCAAGCCGCTCGAGATCGACGCTGCGGCGGTCGACGCGGGCGGGGGTGCCGGTCTTGAGGAGATCGGTGCTGAAGCCGAGGGACTGCAGGGCCTCGGTGAGCCCCTCAGCGGGTTGTTCTCCGGCGCGGCCGGCCGGCATCGATTGATGACCGACCCAGATGCGGCCGCCGAGGAAGGTGCCGGTGGTGAGGATCACGGCATCGGCGGCATAGGTGCTGCCGAAGTAGGTGCGCACGCCGAGCACCCGGCCGATGCGGTCCGGGCCGCCGGGCTCAGAAACCGAGGCGTCATCAGCCTCGACCTCCAGGCCCACCACCATCGCCTCGCGCAGCTGCAGATTGGGGGTGTGCTGCAGCAGCTGCAGCATCTGGCGGGCGTACTGGCGCTTGTCGGTCTGGGCCCGCAGGGCGCGCACGGCCGGCCCGCGGCTGGCGTTGAGGATGCGTTTCTGCAGGGCGGTGGCATCGGCGAGGCGACCGATGACGCCGCCGAGGGCATCGACCTCATGCACCAGCTGGCTCTTGGCAGGGCCGCCGACGGCGGGGTTGCAGGGCTGCCAGGCGATGCGATCCAGGTTGAGGCTGAACAGAGCCGTGCGGATGCCGAGGCGAGCGGCGGTGAGGGCCGCCTCGCAACCGGCATGGCCACCACCGACCACGATCAGCTCGAAGGTTTCGGTCGGGGGGGTGCTGAAACGGGAGCCGCTGGCCATCGTTCAACCCTAGGAGTGCCTCCGCCGCAGGCGATCAGCAGGCCTGCAGGGACTGCAGGCTGGCGGACTGCCAGGCGCCGGAGGCGTCATAGCGGCGGATCAGGCGCTGCATGCGCCCGGGAGCGGGCTGCCAGCCGGCTTCGATCACGAAGGCCTGGCGGTGGCTCACCTGGGTGGGCAGTCGGTAGTAGCCGCCATCCGGGAGCAGCTGCAGGCCGGAGAGATCGGCGGGGCCGTAGCTGACCTGGACCGCTTCCAGGTCGGGTTCCGGCCAGTCGGCGCTGATGGTGGCCATCTCTCCCTGCCACTGGCCGAGCAGGCCGTCCGGGGTGAGGGGAGGCTGCTCGGGCACCTCATGGCCGGCGCGGAACTCGCGGATCAGCACCGGGTGATCGAAGGCCCCGGCGGTGTCGTAGAGGAGCACGAGGCGATGACGGCGGTCCCGGTCGATGAAGCCGAACTCGGCACCGAAGGCCGTGTTGGGGGCCACCTGCAGCGAGCCCTTGCAGAAACTGCCGTTGGCGAAGAAGACCACCTGCCGTCCGAGGCTGCGGTAGTCCTGCTGCAGATCCCGGGTGGGTTCACCCGAGAGGCCCTCGGGCCCGAAGCGCCGCAGGCGGAACCGCACCAGGCGCTCCTCCTCCGCGTCGCGCTCGAGGGAGAGGATCGACGGCGTGGAGTCGCGCACGGAGCCATCGGGGGAGAGGCTGGCGAAGGAGCCGCGCCATTCGCCGAGGTTGCACAGAAAGTTCTGCCACTGGCTGGCCATGGAGCGGGACCCTGAGGGAGCCGGGATCCTATGGAACAGCCCGGGGCCGGCGGGGGGGCGGGCTCAGGCCGCCAGATTGCGGAAGCGGGTGAACTGGGGCTCGAACAGCAGTTTGCAGGTGCCGACGGGGCCGTTGCGGTGCTTGGTGACGATCACTTCGGTGATGCCGCGGTCGGGGGTTTCAGGGTTGTAGTACTCGTCGCGATAGATCATCATCACGATGTCGGCGTCCTGCTCGATCGAGCCGGATTCCCGCAGGTCGGAGAGCATCGGGCGCTTGTTGGTGCGGGCCTCGACGCCGCGGCTGAGCTGGGAGAGAGCCATCACCGGCACGTTGAGTTCGCGGGCCATCTGCTTGAGGCCGCGGGTGATGCGCGAGAGCTCCTGGACGCGGTTGTCGGAACCGGAGCCCTCCATCAACTGCAGGTAATCGATCACCACCAGGCCGAGCTCCTTGCCCTGCTCCGCCATCAGGCGCCGGCAGAGGGAGCGCATCTCCAGCACCCCGGTGTTGGGTTTGTCGTCGATGTAGAGGGGCAGGCGGCCGAGATTGCTGATGCCCTGGCCGAGCAGGGGCCATTCCTCCTGCTGCAGGCGGCCGGTGCGCAGGCGACCGCTCTCAATGCCCACCTCCATCGACAGCAGGCGGTAGGTGAGCTGCTCCTTGCTCATCTCCAGGCTGAACAGGCAGACGGGCAGATCGTGCAGCTGGGCGACGTTGCGGGCGATGTTGAGCACGATCGAGGTCTTGCCCATGGCGGGACGGCCGGCCACGATGATCAGGTCGCTGCGCTGCAGCCCCTGGGTCATGGCGTCGAGGTCGTAGAAGTTGACCGGGATGCCGGCGACGGCGGTGCCCAGGGAGCGGGTCTCGATCTCCTCGAAGGTGCGGGTGAGGATCTCGGCGGTGGGGGTGAGTCCCTGGCTGGGCCGGGCCTGGCTGATGGCGAAGATGGTCTGCTCGGCCTCGTCGAGCACCTGATCCATCGGTTTGGCGCGATCGAAGCCGAGCCGGATCACCTCATTGCCGGAGCGGATCAGCTGGCGCCGCAGGTACTTGTCCATGACCAGGCGGGCGACCTGGTCGATGGAGGCGGTGGAGAGGGTGCGCTCGACCAGCTCCACCAGCCGGGCGCTGCCCCCCACCTTCTCCAGCTGGCCGGTGTCGGCCAGCCAGGCGGCCATGGCGGTGAGATCGGTGGGTTTGCCCTGGCTGTGCAGCATCAGGGCGGTGCGGAAGATCTCGCGGTGAGCGCCGAGGTAGAAGGCCTCGGGCTGCAGCACATCGGCGACGCGACCGATGGCCTCGGGGTCGAGCAGGATGCCTCCGAGAACGGCCTCCTCAGCCTCCAGGTTCTGGGGGGGCACCGCATCGGGCAGAGGTTCGAACTCCTGCTCCGCGCGGCGTTCGGAGCGGGAGGAGCGGCGCGGATCCGAGCCGCCGGGCAGGCCGGCGGGAGGGTCCCCCGGCTCGTCGCTGCGGACGGGCGGGGCGGAGGGAACGCTCACCATGGCGACAGGGGCGGCTTGGGCATCGGGGCCAGCCTCGCCCGGGCTCCGTGGAGCGCTCCGGCGGGGAACTGCATCCTCGCCTGGAGGGAGGCGTTTGACCAGCCCCGACCACCAGGGGTGGGGCCGCAGGCGTGCCAACGCGCCCCATCTGGTGGCCGACCGGGCCCGGATGGCCGTCAGCTCGGGACGCCCACCGGAACGCACGAAGGAGGATGAGGGCCAGGCCAGGGGATCTACCAGGGGAGCCGGCCAGCAGAAAGCCCAGCGGGAGGCGGAGCGGCTGAGGGGGCAGGGGAGCCGGCCCAGGGGGCCTGCCCGGCAGGACAACCCGCCAGAACGCCTGGAGGTGGAGGGCCAAGCCCAGGGGTTCGCCTCAGCAGTCACCCGCGAGGACGCGGGAAGGCCGCTCCAGAGCGGCGCAAGGGGGAACGGGAACAGCAGAAAGCCCGCCGTGCCTGGGAGGCGCCGGCGGGCGAGGAGCAGGGGGAGGGGCGAGGCCCCCTCCTGATTCAGTAGCTGACGACGTCGAGGTTGACCTCGGCGGTGACCTCGGGATGCAGCTTGACCAGCACCTTGTAGGTGCCGGTGCGGTGAATCTCGGGCACGGTGATGTGGCGCCGGTCGACGTCCTTGCGGGTGGCGGCCTCGATGGCCTCGGCCACATCGGCGTTGGTGACGGTGCCGAACAGGACGTCGTCGCCGCCGGTCTGCTTCTTCACGGTGAAGCGACCGATGGTGTCGAGGGCGGTGCGGAAGGCGACAGCCTCGGCCTTGAGGGCGGCCTGACGCTCGGCCTCCTTGGCGCGGCGGTGCTCGACCTGGCGCAGGACGGCTGCGGTGACGGGCACAGCTTTGCCGTTGGGGACCAGGAAGTTGCGGGCATAGCCGGGGGCCACCTCCACCAGGTCACCGTCCTTGCCGAGGCTCAGGACATCTTCACGAAGGACGACTTGAACGCGTTTGGCCATGGCAGACGAGACCTGGAAACCAACTGAAATCCGATCTGACACCCTACGTCAGCGGCCGGTGGCGATCCGCTCGACGCGGCGCACGGCGGGGTCGGCCAGGCGGGGAAGGCGCACCTTGGTGGCCAGGCCGAGGAAGCGCATCAGACGGATGTGCTGCCAGGTGAGGTCGATCTGACCGGGGCCGAAGCCCTGACGAGCCGAGTGGGGGAAGGCGTGGTGGTTGTTGTGCCAGCCTTCGCCGAAGGTGAGAGCGGCCACCCAGGGGTTGTTGCGGGAGCGGTCACCGCTCTCGTGGGCGGACTCACCCCAGGCGTGGGTGGCGGAGTTGACCAGCCAGGTGCAGTGGTACACGAGCACCAGGCGCAGGGGGATGCCCCAGAGCACGAGGGCCCAGCCGCCGGCGCCGGTGACGGTGCCGATCCAGAACAGGAACAGACCGAGGATGACCTGCAGGGACAGGAACCAGGTGTTCAGCCAGCGGTAGTAGGGGTCGGTGGCCAGATCGCCGGTGAGGCGGGGAACGGCGGCCATCGCCGGGATCTCCTCGAACATCCAGCCCATGTGAGACCACCAGAAGCCCTTGTTGCTGTCGTGGTGATCAACATCCGTATCGGAGAACTTGTGATGATGCCGATGCAGACCCACCCAGTCGATCGGACCGTGCTGGCAGCTGAGGGCGCCGCAGGTAGCGAAGAAGCGCTCCGCCCACTGGGGCAGGCGGAAGGAGCGGTGGCTGAGCAGGCGGTGGTAGCCGATGGTGACGCCGAGGCAGGCGGTGACCCAGTAGAGGATCAGCAGGGCGGCAACGGATTCCAGGCTCCAGAAGCGGGGCAGCAGGGCGACGGCCGCGAGCGCGTGAATGGCGACCATGAAGGAGAGGGTGCCCCAGCGGCGACCACCCGGGGCCACCGGCTGGGGCTCGCCGCGGCGGGGCTGCATCAGCGCCTGGGAGCGGCGATGGGCCTGGCTGGGGGAGGCGATGGTGGCAGCGCGGCGGGTGTGCTGCGCGGCGGGGCTGCCGGGGTCGGCGGCGGGGTGGCGGGGGAGCGTGCTGGCGGCCATTCGGGACCGACCTCGGATCAGAGCGCTAACATGGTAGCAATACGGATCCGGATCACGGGTCCTGGACCCAGAGGTTTCTGATCGAGAGGACGACGGCGATGGCAGCGGAGCGGCAGAGCCACCGCGACAGGCTGGCCGCCGGGAGGGTGGCCTTTGCCCACCTGATCCGGGTCTGGCATGAGCGCAATGGCTGGCCCCACCGGGTGCTGCCCGCCCTGGCGGAGGCCCTGGATGTGGGCAAGGTGCACAACTCCCAGCTGTCGATGCTGCGCAACGGCAAGCTGGTCTCCCCCGGGCCGGAGGTGTTTCTGGCGCTGGGAACGATCAACCGTTGGCTGGCGGACCAGGCCCCGGGAGGAAGGTTGCCGGCCGATCCGCAGGAGGGCGTCAGGGAGCTGCTGGAGGATCACCCGGAACTGATCGAGGCGCTGCAGCAGTCAGCCCTGCCGGTGGGGGATGCGGACGGACAGGTGCTGGGTCCAGGGGCGCTGCTGGAGGTGTTCGTCGGGCTGGCGCTGCCCCCGCCGGCCTTTGATCTGCGCATCGAGGAGCAGGAGGCCGCCGATCTGAGCGCGGCCCTGGCGCTGCTGCTGACGGCAGGGCGGCCCTGGAGGCTGTGCCGCGAGGCCCTGATGCAGGCCTATCCGGTCAGTCGCCCCCAGAGACGCGAACGCTTCGCCGAGGTGATGGCCGGCCAGAGGGACTACGGAGCGGCGGAACTGGAGGCGGAACTGCCGGATCTGCGCCGCACCCTGGCCACGCTGAGCGGCACGACGGAGCAGGAGCTGCCGCCGGAACGGTTCCTGGAGCTGCTGAGACAGCGGGCCGGAGCGCTGCAGCAACCAGAGGTCGGGAGCGGCAACGGCAGCGACCTGGCGACGGCGATCCGGGCCCAGCTGCTGACCGGCTGCCCTCGCTGAGAAGGAAGACGGGCCGCGCCGTTAGGAGCGCCGATCACCTCACAAGGCAACTGAGCCTGGCCATCAACGGCTCCGGAGCGAGCTCGGACCTGAGAGGGTGCTCGGGAAGACCCCAACCGGGGATGCGCGGACCACGGCGGCTGCACCATCAACGGGCAGCGGCTCAACGCTTTGGGGGGGGATGGCTGGACAAAGGTCCTCAGGAGCAGCCCCGTCAGGCTGAACGATCTCTGGCCGCTCCGCGGACAACGAGCGACAAGGTCGCCGGCCTGTCAACGCCGTTGAGGGAGCCGCGTGAAGCCCTGCGGATGAACGCACGCGTGACCAGGCAGGCCAGGAAGCCTCGTTCGTTGGGCTGTGCGGATGGACCAAGGCCGGCGATCAGAGCCTCCGAGGAGGAGGTTGCAACAGCGCGATCGCTGCAGCGGCGTGACCAGGAGTGGCCGCGCCCCGGACGAGCCCGGAACGGAAAGCGTCAGCACGGGAGCAGGAGCGATGAGGTGCTGATACCCCGGTGCGGTGTGGATCAGCCTGCCGCGTGGAACTGCAGGGGCCAGGCGGAGCCCCCCCCCCCCCAGGGCCGATTAGAAGTTATCTCGGTGCACCTGTTGGCGTGTTCAGGAGTCGTTCGGAGCCTCGAGTTTCCCTGAGTGTTGTTTGCGAACAAATGAAGGAGATCGCTGGCAAGGACATCCTGGAATCACTTCTAACAGGCCCTGCCCCCTTCCCCCCAATCCCCAAGGAGAGGGGATCAGTCGTCCGAGCGCTCACTGGCACGGCGTCGTTGAGGAGAACCAGCCGGGGAGGCGGCATCGGCGGCGGCGCGATCGCTGGCGCGGCGACGCAGAGGGGGATCGGAGGCGTCTTCGGAAGGCTCGGAGCGGAGGCCGTCCCGATCGCTGGCGCGGTCAGCGGCGCGATCACTGGCCCTACGGCGCGGGGGGGAATCGGAGCCTTCTTCGGAGGTCTCGGAGCGAAGGCCACCCTGGTCGCCGACGCGATCCCCGGCACGGTCGCTGGCGCGGCGACGGAGGGGAGCATCCTCCGCAGGGGCTTCCTCCGAAGTGGAGACGGGGGCGTGGCTGATTTTCTCAGCCACTGTGGGGTCGAGGCGTTGCCCCGGGCGGCGGGAATCGAGGCCGAGATGCACCTCAATCGCGCGGACGCGCAGGGCGAGACCGTAAATGTTGTTGCGGGCGTTGGGTTCGGACTGAAGATCCGCCTCCACCAGCGACAGCAGATAGGCCGTGAGACTGACACCGGCGCCATCGGCCTTCTCCTTCACCAGACGGTGCAGCTCATCCGGCATCAGCAGATGGACCTGTTTACGACCCAAGGGGAACAAAAGCGGTTAACCCATGCTAACTGCGCCAACAAGGACCGCCTTGATCCTGGTTTGAGCCGCCTGGACCTGAAGCCACCGAACTGATCCTGGACTGGCCTCATCAGCAGGCTGATCCCACGGCTCCTGAATGGAAGGGATACCGGGAGCAGGCGCAGAGGCCAAGGAGCGGCCTCGACGCCGGATCAAGACATCTGGACAATAAAAAACCCATGGCCTGAATCAGGCCATGGGAGAAGAATCAGAAAGAAATCAGCGATCAGAAGATGCTGTGCGGAGTTGAGAAAGGATTGGAACCAAGCATGGTATTGAGCCAGGTTTCAGTCGGAACGCCCCTGAAGTTATTCGAGAAGGTAGCCATCGACACCTTGGCTGCCCAAGAGGTGTTAGTCATAAAGGAACGGAAATCCTGGCCAGGG
>JAYKJA010000140.1:0-4861 GCA_035285905.1 Synechococcaceae cyanobacterium | reverse complement strand
TTCGATCGCTTCGATGAACAGGGGCAGGGTGATCTCCCCCTCGTCGAGCACCTTGAAGTCCGCCAGGGCGAGCTCCGGGGCGTCGGGGGTGGAGCTGGCGAAGGGGCCCCCGACCGCCACGGGAATGCCGCGTAGCTTGGCCCGGCCGATCTGCACGGCCATGTCCGCCTTCTGCACGATCATGCCGGAGATGATCACCAGCTCGGCCCAGTCCCATTCCGCGGCGCTGACCTCGCGCACGTTGCGGTCCACCAGCTTGATCGGCCAGTCCTGGGGCAGCAGGGCCGCCACCGTGACCAGGCCGAGCGGCGGCAGCAGCACCTTGCGGTTCACCAGCTCCAGGATCTTCTCGTAGCTCCAGAAGGTCTTGGGGAACTGCGGATAAATGAGCAGGGTGCGCATGGCGGTGACGTGCCGGGCGGCGCGGGAGCCGGACTGGCCCTGCAGGGTGGGCAGGGAGGTTTCGCGACGCTCCGGCAGGAGGACATCAGGTGGGCCGAGCCTAGGGGCTCCCCCGTGAAGCGGTTGACGACAACGGGTCAGGTGCCGCGCTGGCTCTGCTGTAATGGCCTGGCAACTGCATCGGAGCATTCATGGGCGCGGCGATCTACCTGGCACTGGTCGGCGGTGGGCTGACCGCAGCCTTCCTGGCCACTGTCGTGTTGCGCGGCATCCGCCTCATCTGAGCGGCGGGGCCAGTTCAGTGCGGGGGGCGGTCGGCAGCTTCAGGCGCCTGCGGCCCCGCTGCACCAGCTCCATGATCCCCAGGGTCAGGCCCACCACCCCCAGCAAGGCAAAACAGGCCCGCAGGCCCAGCCGCTGGGTGAGCAGGGCTGCGATCAGGCCGCTGAACCCGCCGCCGCCGAGGAAGGCGATCTGCCCCAGGGCGGCCATCCGGCCCCGCAGCTGCATCGGAGCTGCCACCTGGCTGATCAGGTTCACCCCCGCCAGCAGTGAGGCGGTGCCGGCGCCGATCAGGAAGGTCATCAGCAGCCCCGCCGCCAGGGAGTGCCAGCTGGCCATCCCCAGCTGGGCCAGGCCGGTGATCAGCGTGCAGCTGCCGAGCAGCAACCCGGGCCTGCGGCTCAGCATCTGGCTGTAGCGCTGCAGCAGCAGGCCACCGCAGACGCTCCCGGCCGCGAGCACGCTGGTGAACACCCCCAGATCCTCGGGGCCGGTCCCCACCACCTCGATGGCGATCGAGGGGGCCAGGCCGGGGTGAAAGAAGATCACCAGACAGGCCAGTCCGGAGAAGCGGAACACGTGGCGCAGCTCCGGGCCGCAATCCCGCCAGGCCACCCGCAGGCTGCCGCTGCGATCACCGTCGCTGCGCTGTTCCAGGCTGGTGTCGGGATGCAGCAGCCAGATCACGGCGGCCATCGGCACCAGGTAGGTGGCGGCGTCGATCCCCAGGGCCATCGCGGGAGTGGTGGTGGCCACGAGCCAGCCGCCCAGCGGGGGCCCCAGCAGCTTGCCCACGTTGAACACCACCGAGAAGCTGGCCAGGTAGGGAGCCAGCTGCTGGGGCTGGTCCACCAGCAGGGCGCAGTATTTGTTGCGGGCGGTGAGTTCGTAGGTGCTGGCCACGCCGATTGCCAGGGTGCTCAGCAGCAGCAGGCCCACCTGGGCGGGGCCCTGCAGCAGGGGCAGGGCCAGGGCTGCGGCCACGGCGGCAGCGAACAGGCCCAGCTGGCTGCGGATCAGCACCGTCTCGCAGCCGATGCGATCGGTGAGCACCCCGGCCGGCCCGCTGGCCAGCAGGCTGGGCAGGGCCAGGGCGGCGAAGTGCAGGGCCAGCACCATCGGATTGCCGGTGCCGTCCATCAGGATCCAGCCCTTGGCCGTGAGTCCGGCGAAGGATCCGGCGATGCTCAGGCCGGACACGGCCAGGAAGAGCCGGCGCTGGCCGTTTCTGCCGGGACCCGGTGAGGTGGTCGTCCCTGCCGCTGAGGTCAATGCCCGCCCCGTTCGGGGGCGCGCAGATCCGCCACCATCGCCGCTGCGCCCACCACCTCGCCGCGCAGGTCGTAGGTGTCCGCGCCGGTGAGGCGAACCGGGACCATCGTTCCCGGCGCGGCGCTCCAGCCACCGACCCCCGGGCTGACGCGCACCTCGCCGTCCACCTCGGGGGCGAAGCGGGCGCAGCGACCGATCATCTCGCCGCTGCCGGGGTTCTCCTGCTCGATCAGCACGTCGACGATGCGGCCCACCCAGGCGCCATTGGCGGCGGCGGCGATCGGTTGCTGCAGGGCCATCAGCCGGTCGCGGCGCTCCACGGCCACCTCCGGCGGCACCGGATCCGGCAGGTCGGCCGCGGCAGTCCCCTCCTCCGGGGAGAAGGTGAACACACCGACGTGGTCGAAGCGCTGCTCCGCCACGAAGTCGAGCAGGTGCTGAAAGTGCTCCTCGGTCTCGCCGGGGAAGCCGACGATGAAGGTGGTGCGCAGCACCGCGTCCGGAAGGGCGGTGCGGATGCGCTGCAGGAGGGAGCTGGTGATGCCCTCCTGCCAGGGCCGATTCATCGCCCGCAGCACCTGCGGGTGGCTGTGCTGCAGGGGCAGATCGAGATAAGGGAGAACGTTCGGTGTCTCGCGGAAGGCGGCCAGCACCGCGTCGCTGAGTCCGGTGGGGTAGGCGTAGTGCACGCGGATCCAGGGGATCTCCACCTCCCCGAGGGCGCGCAGCAGCTCGGCCAGCCGCGGCTGGCCGTAGAGGTCGAGACCGTAGTTGGTGGTGATCTGGCTGATCAGGATCAGCTCCCGCACCCCCTGGCTCGCCAGCTGGCGGGCCTCGGCCACGATCGATTCGATCGGACGCGAACGCTGGTCGCCGCGCAGCCTGGGGATGATGCAGAAGGCGCAGCGGTAGTCGCAGCCCTCGGCCACCTTCAGATAGGCCACCGCTTCGCTGGTCGTGCGGTAGCGGGGCAGGTGTTCGTCGGCCACGAAGCTGGGCACGGCGCTCACCTGCCTCACCCGCTCGCCGGCCTCGACGCGCTGCAGCACCGAGACGATGTGCTGGTAATCCCCGGTGCCGACGATCGCCTTCGCTTCCGGCAGCGCCTCCAGCAGTTCGTCCTGAAAGTGCTGGGCCAGACAGCCGGCGATGATCAGTTCCTTGCCCTGTTCGGCCAGTTCCACCAGGGTGCGCACCGATTCCTGGCGGGCGTCCTGGATGAAGCTGCAGGTGTTGACCACCACCACCGCCGCCTCCCGCTCATCGGCGCTGACGCCGTACCCGGCTTCGGCGAGCAGGCCGAGCATGTGCTCGGTGTCGACGCGGTTCTTCTCGCAGCCCAGGTGAGCGAAGGCCACGGTGGGTTTCGCTGCGCCCGGGCCGGTGGCCTGATGGGCGGAGCTGACAGGGGAGTGGGGGAGGGACATGCTTCTGGGGGCTGCGGAGCCCGGCCCGTCGCCCGGCTCCACCCTATGGAACCGCCGGCGGCTGCCACAATCGTGCCACTGCCTTTGCTGCCGTGACCTCATCCCGACTGGCCAATCGCCTCAGCAGCCGGCGACGCAGCGATCCGACCGGCGGCCGCTGGATCCGGGTGGCGATGGCCGTGCTGGCGACCATCGGTGTCATCGACACCGGCTCGATCACCCTGCGCAAGTGGGAGCTGCTCGGGTCCCTCACCTGCGCCAAGGACGGTTTCCTCGGCTGCAACGGCTGCGAGAAGGTGCTGTCCAGCGCCTGGGGGAGCCTGTTCGGCCAGCCTCTCTCGCTGTTCGGCTTCCTGGCCTATGCCTCGGTGCTGGTGATGGCGGTGCTGCCCCTGATCCTGCAGGGCGAGGCCCGCTCGGAACTGGCCCGCCGCAGCTGGTGGGGGCTGTTCCTGGTCAGCACCGGCATGACCGTGTTCAGCGGGGTGCTGGTGGGGGTGATGGTCTATGGCATCCGGGATTGCTGCCCCTTCTGCATCCTCTCGGCCGTGCTGAGCCTGGGTCTGCTGGTGCTCAGCCTCGTCGGAGGCGAGTGGGAGGACCGCGGCCAGCTGGTGTTCCGTGGGGTGATCCTGGCGATGGTGGTGGCGATCGTCGGCCTGGGCTGGGCCGCATCCGTCAACCGCCCGCAGACGGCGCAGACCGGGTCGCCGCCGCCGGTGGAGCGGATCAGCTCTCCCGCCGCCGTGGCCCTGGCCGATCACCTCACCGCCACCGGTGCCGCGATGTACACCGCCTACTGGTGCCCCCACTGCCACGAGCAGAAGGAGCTGTTCGGCCGCGAGGCGAGCCAGCGGCTCAAGGTGATCGAGTGCGCGCCGGATGGCCGCAACAGCCAGGCCGAGCTCTGCGCCAGCAAGCGCATCGAGGGCTTCCCCACCTGGGAGATCAAGGGCAAGCTCGAGTCGGGCGTCAAGCCGCTGGCGAAGCTGGCCGCGATGAGCGACTACACCGGCGCGAAGGACTTCTGAGCCAGCCGCAGGCCCTGACTCAACCTGCCGCCCCCTTCCGCAGGGGGCGGGAGCGGACGGGGTGCTCACGCTGCTGCAGCGTCTCACAGGCCCAGAACGGCTGGGGGGAGGGGGCATCGGTGCGGAAATGGCCGCCTCGACTCTCCTGGCGGAAGCTCGCCGCCGAGACCAGCAGTTCCGCCAGCACCAGCCGCTGCCGCAGTTCATGCAGCGCCAGCACCTGCGGCCTCAGCCCGGGCCCGATCTGCAGCCGTTCGCCGGGGGGCAGACCCTGCAGTTGATGCCACACCGGCAGGCTCTCCAGTTCCTGACGCTCGGGATGCAGCCGTCGCAGCGCCTGACGCAGGTCGGGGCCGCGTCGTTCGACCCCGGCCACCTGCCAGCAGAGTTGCCGCAGCCTGGAGGTGCGCTGCTGCAGCTGGTCGGGCTCCAGCATCCGGCGATCCC
>JAYKJA010000139.1:0-7493 GCA_035285905.1 Synechococcaceae cyanobacterium | reverse complement strand
CCCGGCGTCCCGGCGTCCCGGCGTCCCGGCGTCCCGGCGTCCCGGCGTCCCGGCGTCCCGGCGTCCCGGCGTCCCGGCGTCCCGGCGTCCCGGCGTCCCGGCGTCCCGGCGTCCCGGCGTCGGTTGCTAGCCAGTTCTCCGACTTTGGCAAGGGATCCCGCAATCAGCGCAAACAATCTTCACTCCCCCAATGATCGGGGGCGCTGATCATTGGGCGTCCCGCAGGCGTCTCGCCGTGACCCGGATCGCGACCGCCCTGCGCGGCAGCCCAGGCCCCTGCCCATGGGGGTTTCGAGCGGCGGCGACGGCCCGTCCCCCGCTCCTTTGCACATGTCCGCCCGCTTGTCCAGACCGGTCGGGCAGGGGCTGGCGCACTCCACCCCCCATTCAGCAGCCTCTGTCGACCGCTTCGTGATCTGTCCTTGCTGCATCGCCTGTCCGCCATTCCTTCAGCCCTGCGACCGAGCCCCTGGGTCGCCGCCTCCTCCCTGGCTCTGCTGCTGCCCTTCGGCGCTCCCTCCGTCGGCTCCTCCGCCTCCGGCAGCACCCCGGCTCCGGATGCCGCGACGGCCACCTCTCCTGCGGTGATCGCCACGGCGGAGGGTGCAACGGCAGTCAATCCAGCGGCGCCGTTGCAGGCGGTCCCCGCCCACTACGACCTCACCCCCGAACGGCGGGCCCTGCTCAACACCATCCGCTACGCCGAAGGCACCTGGATCGGGGGACGCCCTGAGGGCTACCGGGTCCTCTACGGCGGCGGTCGCTTCCGCTCGCTGGAGCGCCATCCGGAGATCACCATCCAGAAGCGCTACTCCAGCGCCGCGGCCGGCGCCTACCAGTTCCTTCCCTCCACCTGGCACCAGACCGCCCGCCAGCTGGGCCTGCCCGATTTCGGCCCCGCCAGCCAGGACCAGGCCGCCCTTCACCTGGTGCAGCGCCGCGGCGCCCTGGCCCGCTTCGACCGGGAGGGACTCAGCCCCGCCGTGCTCGCCCGGCTCTCCCCGGAATGGGCCTCCCTGCCGGGCCTCGATGGCGCCAGCGCCTACGGCCAGCCGGTCAAGAGCGTTGATGAGCTGCAGGCCTTCTTCGCCCGGGATCTGGCCCGCCAACGCGGTGACCTGGCCCGCCTCGGAGCCGCCACCCCCGGCCGCGCCTGAGCTGGCTCACGGTTCCCGGTAGATCACCCGGCCGCGGCCGTCGTTGCCCACATCCAGCAGATCGGCGTGCAGCAACCGCTCGATCTCTCCCCGCACCAGGGCGCTGTCGCTGCCCTGGGGCAGCTGCGGATCGAGCAGGGCGTCATTGAGGGTGAAGCCCTCCGGGCCGCGCCGCCGCGCCAGCTGCAGCAGGTGCCGCTCCAGACTCTCCTCGCCGTTGCGCTCCAGCGCCGCCAGGGCCTGCTCCAGCAGCAGCGGCTGGTTGGCCTGGCGCACCATCGAGGGGATCAACAGCAGGTCGATCAGCTGGCCGATGCCGCAGAGCCCGAACGTGAGCAGCCACAGGGTGCCGCTGGCGGGCTTGCGGCAGTAGAAGCGGTGCACGCCGCACAGCCCCAGCGGGACCCCGAACGGCAGGCCCAGCACCCCCAGGGCCCAGAGCAGATAGGCCACCGCGACACTGCGCTTCTCCTCCTGAAGCAGCCCCAGGCGGGAGGGAATCGCGGGCCGGGACGTCCGGGACACGGCGGCAGCCGCGCAGGGGAATCCAACACTACGGAGCCTCCCCGGCGGGGCTCCACGGTTGAAAACCGTCCCCCCCAGGCAGCCCCGGGCCCCTTCGAAGGCGCTGGGTAGGATCGCCCCTCAGCCGCTCAGCCATCCCCGTGTCCGTCGCGATCTCCTCGCCCGCCGGTGCCAGCGAGGCCAGCGACACCCAGGAGGGAGCCCCCATCGCCCTGCCGAAGACCAGCGAGAGCGAGCAACTGCTGCGCATCCGCCATTCGATGAGCCATGTGATGGCCATGGCGGTGCAGAAGCTCCACCCCGACGCCCGGGTCACCATCGGCCCCTGGACGGAAACCGGCTTCTACTACGACTTCGACAAGGCCGAACCGTTCAGCGAGGCCGACCTCAAGGCGATCAGCAAGGAGATGGTGCGGATCATCGGCCGCCGTCTGCCGCTGCAGCGCCTCGAGGTGAGCCGCGAGGAGGCCGAACGCCGCATCCGCGCCCAGAACGAGCCCTACAAGCTCGAGATCCTGGCCGGTCTGCAGGAGCCGATCACCCTGTACACCCTCGGCGACGACTGGTGGGACCTCTGCGCGGGGCCCCACGTGGCCAGCACCGCCGAGCTCAACCCCAGGGCCTTCGAACTGGAGAGCGTCGCCGGGGCCTACTGGCGAGGCGATGAGCGCAACCCCCAGCTGCAGCGCATCTACGGCACCGCCTGGGAGACTCCGGAACAGCTGGCCGAACACCGCCGCCGCAAGGCCGAGGCCCTGCGCCGCGACCACCGCCGCCTCGGCACCGACCTGGACCTGTTCTCGATCGAGGATGAGGCCGGCGCCGGCCTGGTGTTCTGGCATCCCCGCGGCTCCCGCATGCGCCTGCTGATCGAGGAGTTCTGGCGCCAGGCCCACTTCGCCGACGGTTACGAGCTGCTCTACACCCCCCACGTGGCGGACCTGAGCCTGTGGCGCACCTCCGGCCACCTCGACTTCTACAGCGAGAGCATGTTCGGGCCGATGCAGGTGGACGAACGGGACTTCCAGCTCAAGCCGATGAACTGCCCGTTCCACGTGCTCACCTATGCCAGCCGGCTGCGCAGCTACCGCGAGCTGCCGATCCGCTGGGCCGAACTGGGCACCGTCTACCGCTACGAACGCCCCGGCGTGATGCACGGCCTGATGCGGGTGCGCGGCTTCACCCAGGACGATGCCCACATCTTCTGCCTGCCGGAGCAGATCTCCGAAGAGATCCTGCGGGTGCTGAACCTCACCGAGACGATCCTCTCGATGTTCGATTTCCGCCGCTATGAGATCAACCTCTCCACCCGGCCGGAGCAGTCGATCGGAGACGACCGGGTGTGGCAGCTGGCCACCGACGGGCTGATCGAGGCCCTGCGGCTCAAGGGCTGGGACTACAAGGTCGATGAGGGGGGCGGTGCCTTCTACGGCCCCAAGATCGACCTCAAGATCGAAGATGCCATCGGGCGGCAGTGGCAGTGCTCCACCATCCAGCTCGACTTCAACCTGCCGGAACGCTTCGCCCTCGAGTACGTGGCCGCCGACGGCAGCCGCCAGCGACCGATCATGATCCACCGCGCCATCTTCGGCTCGCTGGAACGCTTCTTCGGGATCATGACCGAGAACTACGCCGGCGATTTCCCCTTCTGGCTGGCCCCCGAGCAGATCCGCCTGCTGCCGGTCACCGATGAGCTGCGCCCCTACGCCGAGTCGGTGCAACAGCGGCTGGTAAACGCCGGGGTGCGGGCGGTGGTCGACCGCAGCGGCGAGCGGCTCGGCAAGATGATCCGCAGCGGTGAGCAGTTCCGGATTCCGCTGCTCGGCGTGATCGGGGCCCGCGAAGCCGAAACCGGCACGGTCTCCCTGCGCAGCCGCCGGGAGGGTGACCTGGGGGCCCAGCCCCTGGATGCCCTGATCACCGCCGCCGCCGGCGCGAACCGCGATCGCCGCGCCGGGCTGGGCCTGGCTCCGATCGCCGCGGAACCGCGGCTGGGGTAGAGAGGGATCGAGGCATCGCATCTGGAGGCCGGCGGCGATGACGCTGGTGTTGGCGGGGGACATCGGAGGCACCAAGACCCTGCTGGGTCTCTATCGCTGCCGGGATGGGGGGCAGCCCGAGCGCTGCCGGGAACAGCGCTACCCCTCCGCCGAATGGCCGGACCTCGCCCGGATGGTGCAGGCCTTCCTGGCCGCCGGCGCCGAGACTGACGGGGGCCACCCCCGGGCGGCCTGCTTCGCCGTGGCCGGCCCGGTGCGCGGCGGCCAGGCCCGGCTCACCAACCTGCCCTGGAACCTGCGGGAGAGCGACCTGGCTGCGGAGTGCGCCATCCCGCAGGTGGAGCTGGTCAACGATTTTGCGGTGCTGGTGCACGGCCTGCCGCACCTGCGTCCCGACCAGGTGCGGCCGCTTCATGCCGGGGAAGCCGATGCCGCCGCCCCCTGCCTGGTGCTCGGCGCCGGCACCGGCCTGGGGGTGGCCATCGGCATTCCCACCGCGGCGGGGCTGCAGGCCATGGCCAGCGAGGCCTCCCACGGCGAGTTCGCCCCCCGCTCCGCCGGCGAATGGCGGCTCAGGCAGTGGTTGCTGGAGGACCTGCAGCTGGAGCGCCTCTCCAGTGAACGGATCGTCAGCGGCACCGGCCTGGGGCATGTGGCCCGCTGGTTCCTGGCCGAGCAGGACGTCGACCCGCAGCATCCTCTGCAGGCCGCGGCCCGGCGCTGGCTCGATCCGGAGGACACGGAGGAGGATCTGCCGGCCCGGGTGGCGATCCTGGCGGCAGCCGGCGATCCCCTGGCGCGGGCAGCGCTCGATCTCTGGCTGGGGGCCTACGGCTCCCTCACCGGCGACCTCGCCCTGGCCACCCTGGCCAGGGGGGGCATCTGGCTGGCGGGAGGCACGGCCGCCAAGCTGCTCGACGAGCTGGGCTCGGAGCGGTTCCGCCAGCCGATGCTGGCCAAGGGGCGCCTGAGCGGCGTGCTGGAGGACATCCCGGTCACGGCGATCACCGATGCGGCCATCGGCAGCTTCAGCGCCGCCTGCCGGGCCCGGGCTTTGCTGGAGTGAGCCGGACCGTCGGGTGGGACACTGTCAGCAGAAGAACATCACCGATGGTGCGTACCCGGATCGGTCAGGGCGTCATCGTCGACGTTCCGGCCACCACGGCCAACCTCGGCCCGGGCTTCGACTGCCTTGGAGCAGCCCTTGACCTGGGCAACCGCTTCGAGCTGAGGGTGATCGAGGGGGGGGCCGAACGCTTCGATCTGATCATCGAGGGCAGCGAGGGCTCCCATCTGCGCGGCGGACCCGACAACCTCGTCTACCGCTCGGCCCAGAGGGTGTGGCGTGAGGCGGGTGAGGAGCCGGTGGCCCTGGAGGCCCGCGTGCAGCTGGCGGTGCCGCCGGCCCGTGGACTGGGCAGCAGCGCCACCGCCATCGTGGCCGGCCTGATCGGGGCCAATGCCCTGATCGGCTCCCCCCTCAGCCGCGAGAAGCTGCTGGAGCTGGCGATCGACATCGAGGGCCATCCCGACAACGTGGTCCCCTCGCTGCTGGGAGGCCTCTGCCTGACGGCCCGGGTGGGCTGCGAGCGCTGGCGGGTGGTGCGCTGCGACTGGCACAGCCGCGTGCGGGCGGTGGTGGCGATCCCCGCGATCCGGCTCAGCACCAGCGAGGCCCGGCGGGCGATGCCGCGCAGCATTCCGATCCCCGATGCGGTGAGCAACCTCGGCGCCCTGACCCTCCTGCTGCAGGGACTGCGCAGCGGCAACGGCGAGCTGATCGCCGACGGCATGCACGACCGCATCCACGAGCCCTACCGCTGGGGGCTGATCCAGGGGGGGCGCCAGGTGCACGAGGCAGCGATGCAGGCCGGAGCCTGGGGCTGCGTGATCAGCGGCGCCGGTCCCACCGTGCTGGCACTCTGCTCGGAGGCCGAGGCCGAGGCGGTGCGTGAGGCGATGGTGAGCAGCTGGGAGGGGCAGGGGGTGTCCACCCGCGGCGCCGTGCTCGGCCTGCAGAACGAGGGCAGCCGCTGGCAGCCGGCTGAGGACTCGGCCGCGGCGCCTCGGCCCGCCCCGGACCACGCCTCCTCTGACCAGAATAGGTAAATCTACTCAGCTGATAGATTGTCTCAAGGTTTTGCCATGACGTCCCCGCACGCTTCGGACGCCCTCCTGCCCTCCCTTCCCCGCCTGTGATGCCCGTGATGGATGCCCTCTCGCTTCCCATGGCGGCCACCAGCCTGGCGGGATTCTCCCCGGTCGCCGGCTCCGGATCCTTTCCCTGGCTCAGCCTGATCGTGCTGCTGCCCGCCGTCGCCGCCCTGGTGATGCCGCTGCTCCCCGGCGACGACAGTGATCCGCGCCTGCCCCGCAGCCTGGCCCTCGGCGCGCTGCTGGCCGACCTGCTGCTGATGCTGTTCACCTTCAGCCGCCATTTCGATGGCGGCCTCAGCAGCCTGCAGCTGGTGGAGCGCTACCGCTGGGTGCCGGCCCTGCAGCTCGAGTGGTCCCTGGCCGCCGACGGCCTTTCGGCCCCCCTGGTGGTGCTCAGCGGCCTGGTCACCCTGCTGGCCGTCGCTGCCAGTTGGAACGTCTCGCGCAAATGCCGGCTCTATTTCGGCCTGCTGCTGCTGCAGGCCTCCGCCCAGGGGCTCGTCTTCCTCTCCCAGGACTTCCTGCTCTTCTTCCTGGCCTGGGAGCTGGAACTGGTGCCGGTCTATCTGCTGATCGCCATCTGGGGCGGGGCCCAGCGCCAGTACGCCGCCACCAAATTCATCCTCTATACCGCCACCGCCTCCCTGCTGATCCTGATCAGCGGCCTGGCCCTGGCCCTCTCCGGCGACACCTTCACCCTCAACCTGGCGGAGCTCGCCAGCCGCTCCCCCGGCGGCACCTTCGGCCTGCTCTGCTACCTCGGCTTTCTCATCGGTTTCGGCGTCAAGCTGCCGATGTTCCCCCTGCACACCTGGCTTCCCGATGCCCACGGTGAAGCCAACGCCCCGGTGTCGATGCTGCTGGCCGGCGTGCTGCTGAAGATGGGCGGCTACGCCCTGCTGCGCTTCAACGTGCAGATGCTGCCGGAGGTGCATCTGCGCCTGGCGCCGGCCCTGATCGTGCTCGGCATCGTCAACATCATCTACGGCGCCCTCAACGCCTTCGCCCAGGACAACGTCAAGCGCCGCATCGCCTGCAGCTCCGTCAGTCACATGGGCTTCGTGCTGCTCGGCATCGGCGCCATCGATGCCCTCGGCATCAGCGGAGCGATGCTGCAGATGATCAGTCACGGGCTGATCGCCGCGGCGATGTTCTTCATCACCGGCTGCTTCTACGAGCGCACCAAGACCCTCTCGATTCCCAACATGGGCGGCCTCGCCAAGGTGCTGCCGATCACCTTCGCCTTCTTCCTGGCCAGCTGCCTCGCCTCCCTCGCCCTGCCCGGCATGAGCGGTTTCGTCAGCGAGATCACGGTGTTCCTGGGCGTGACCGCCAACGACGGCTTCACCACCGGGTTCCGTGTCATCGCCATCGTGCTGGCGGCCATCGGCCTGGTGCTCACCCCCGTCTACCTGCTCTCCCTCTGCCGGCGCGTCTTCTTCGGCCCCCGCATCCCCGCCCTCGCCGTGCTCGGCGACATGCGGCCCCGGGAGCTGCTGATCGGCCTCACCCTGCTGGTGCCCACCTTGGTGATCGGCTTCTGGCCCCGGGTCGCCATCGATTTCTACGAAGCCAGCACCAACGGCCTGGCCACCCAGCTCGCCAGCCACGCCCAGGTCGCTCTCGGCCGGTTCCCCGCCCTCGGCTGAGCCCC
>JAYKJA010000138.1:0-3487 GCA_035285905.1 Synechococcaceae cyanobacterium | reverse complement strand
ATACGCGCTCAGGCCGGGCTCCAGCTCATGCAGGAACCACAGCCGCGCCTGCGCAAACGACGCCTCATACCCCACGCATCCCTCACCCCACTCCCCTGACAGGGGCTCCGCCGCTGGGATCGCGGCGGGGGAACCCCCGGCCCGGAGCGCCTGCTGCCGGCGCAGCCGGGCGACGCGTTCCGCGAGGGAGCCGCCCGGGCTCATGCCCCGCCGGCGCTGCGCAGGTTGGCCTGCAGCAGGGCGTCGCACTGGGAGAGCTGATGGCTGGCGGCGAGGGCGGCGGGCAGGGGGGCGTGATCGTCGCCGAGCTGCCCCAGGGCCTGCTCGATCGCCCCCTGGGCGGCGAACAGACAGGGGGTGCTGTAGATCAGGCCCTGAACGCCATGGCCGGCGAGGGCGGCCCGGCTGCAGGGCGGCACCCGGCCGCCGCCGATCACATTGCAGAACAGGGGACAGCGCACGGCCTCCCGCAGGCGGCGGATCAGGTCCAGGTCCTGCAGCCCATCGGCCAGCACGGCATCGCAGCCGAGGCGATCGAAGGCCTGGATCCGCTCCAGGATCTCCGCCGGGTCGGAGGCATCGGTGCGGGCCACCACCACCAGGGAACGGCGCTCCCGCAGCACGGTGTCCAGCTTGGCGAGGTGATCGGCCAGGGGCACCAGCCGCTTGCCCTCGAGATGACCGCAGCGCCTGGGTCGGGCCTGATCTTCCAGCACCACCCCCGAGGCGCCGCAGCGCTCGAGGCTGCGGGCCACATGGGCGGCCACGGGGGCATCCCCGAAGCCGTCGTCGATGTCGACCAGCAGGTGGTGATCGGGCAGCAGGGCCCGCAGGCGGCCGGTGCTGGCGACGAGATCGCCCCAGCTGATGAAACCCACGTCGGGCAGGCCGAAGCTGCTGGCGGCAAGACCGAAACCGCTGAGGAACAGGGCGTCGAAGCGTCGTGCCGCCAGGGAGGCGCTGAACAGGTCGTAGATGCCGACGAAGGGCAGGACGGAGCCCGCGTCATGGGCCTGCTGCAGGGCCTGGCGCAAACGCGGGCCGGGGGAGGAGGGCAGGGTCATGCGGGCTCGGCCTCCAGCGCGGCCAGGGCCTGCTCCAGCTGCTGATCGAGATGGGCGGCCAGCAGCCGGGGGGTGGGGTGCTGAAACAGCACGGTTGGACTGAGCTCCAGGCTCAGGCTCTCGGCCAGGCGCAGCACCACGCGGGTGCTGGAGAGCGAATCGCCGCCGAGCAGCAGGAAGTTGGCATCACGGCCGGGGGGGCTCTGCTGCAGCACGGCGGCGATGGTGTCGGCGACCAGCGCCTCCAGTTCCCCCTGCACGGGGGCATGGTCCGGTTGCAGAACGGCGGCGAGGCGATCGGCAAGCCCGATGCGCTGCAGCTTGCCGGTGACACCGCGGGGCAGGTCGTCGAGCAGCAGGATGCGGGAGGGCACCTCGTGGGGGGCGAGGGAGGCGGCGGCCAGCCGGCGCAGGTCCTGCTCGTCGACGCTGGCTCCGGGCCGCAGCACCACAGCCGCCGCGAGGTCCTCGCCGAGGGTGGGATGGGGCACGGCGAAGGCGACGGCCTGCTGCACGGCCGGGTGCTGCAGCAGCAGCTCATCCACGCGCCGGGGGATCACCTTCTCACCGCCGCGGTTGATCATCTCCTTGAGACGACCGCTGAGGCTGAGGCGTCCGCAGGCGTCGAGGCTGCCCTCATCGCCGGTGAGAAACCAGCGTTCGCCGCTCGCGACCTCGACCCAGCCGCTGTGATCGGCGGCCTCGTAGCCGCGGGTGACGTTCTCGCCGCGGATGGCCACCTCGCCGATCTGACCGGCCGGCAGGGGGGAGCGATCGGGACCCAGCACCACGAGCTCGGGCCCGGCGGGCGGGCCGACGCTGCCGGGCTGGCGGCCGGCGCCGGAACCCGGAGGACGGTTGCTGCAGATCTGATGGGCCGCTTCGGTCATGCCGTAGGCCTCGAGCACCGGCACGCCGAACACCGCCTCGAGACGGGCCAGCACCGGGGGGGGCAGGGGCGAGGAGGAGGAGCGCAGCAGACGCAGCCGATGGGCCGGGGGAGGCTCGCCTGACTGCTCGATCCGGGCCAGCAGCGCCTGCAGCAGGGTGGGCACCGCTGAGAGCCAGGTGGGCTGCAGCGAGGAGAGCAGGGGCAGCAGGGCATCGGGGGCCTGGCTGCGGCAGCAGATCACGCTGCCGCCGGCGAGCAGGGGCGCCAGCAGGGAGGCGACGATCCCGTGGATGTGGAACAGGGGCATCACCGTGAGGCTGCGATCCTCCGGAGCGAGCTCCAGGGCCTGCGCCACCGCCCGGGCCGAAGCCAGCAGATTGGCGTGGCTGAGGGGCACCACCTTGGGGCGGGAGGTGGTGCCGGAGGTCTGCAGCAGCAGGGCCAGATCCTCGGCGGCGGGGAGCGGCGCAGGGGAGGCCGCGGCGGGAGGGGCCGGCAGGGGATGCGGCAGGGACAACAACGGCAGCCCAAGGGCCTGGGCGGCCTCGCGCAGGGCGGCGGGGGGCTCGCCATCGACCAGCAGATGGCTGATGCGCAGCCGGACCAGGTCCTCCAGCAGCAGGGAGGGGGGCGTGGAGGGGGAGAGGGGGGCCACGGCGGCGACGGCCATGCCCGCGAGCAGGCTGACGGCCAGGGAGGGGCCGGGGGCCATCATCAGGGCGAGACGGTGCGGTGCAGCGACGCCCCGGTCCCGCAGGAAGGAGGCCACGGCCGCGACCTGCTGGGCCAGCTCAGCGCGGCAGAGCCGGGCCCCTGCGGAATCGATCAGGGCCGGACGATCGGCGTGGGGAATGGGAGTCTGCAGCCACCACCAAGGGGCAGGGAATGGGGCGGGAACAAACCCAGCAAAATTCGGAGAAGATTGCATCAAATCGGGCGGAATCTGGCCGGAATACCTGCCCCGGCACCCGACGGAATGCAGCTGATTAAGAGATCATAATTCACCCGCCGTGGCAGCCCTGTCAACTGCAAAGAGTTTTACAGCTCTGGGCGAGAGGCGCCCCACACCAGCGGCTCCGCCCGGCGCCAGTACCGGGAGAACCGCCGCAGATCCGGCGCCCCGCGGCCCGAAACCGGCAAGGCCACGAACGGCTCCGGATCGAGGATCTGCAGCGGCAGCACCCGGGCCAGCTCCGCCGCGATCCGGGCAAAACGCGGATCCACCGCCCGGCTCGTGACGACGCCATCGGCTCCGGCCTCCCGGGCCGCCGCCACCAACTCCGCCGCCACCTCCCCCTCGCGCGCCACCACCGGCAGCTCCGCCAGGCACTCCCGCAGGAAACGCAGCCGCCCCGCCGCCAGCGGCTGCGCAGCCACACCAGCCGCGGCATGGCCGCCGGTGGTCGCGGTGTGGCCGGCGATCAGGGCGGAGTCGAAGACGAACACCGCCGGAGCCTGCGGATGGGCGCGCAGGGCCGGATTGGCCGGCCCCAGCGCTTCACCGTGCACCCACACCAGCGGACGGAGGGGG
>JAYKJA010000137.1:0-15887 GCA_035285905.1 Synechococcaceae cyanobacterium | reverse complement strand
AGCGTTGGCGTGGAGGTTCCAAACCCAGGTGGTGGTTTTGGGACCCTTGGCGAGAGACCGGTCGAAATGTCCGGGCTTTTCGAAAAGCTCGAACGTCGCCGGAACGGGGTTCCGGTCAACCATGGCTTCCGCCTTCTTCCCACGCTCTGGTGGGCTGATGGTCATCGAGACGTTCCTCGAGGGACGGGATCGAGGTGGGGGTCCACCCCTTCGGCGCGCCGCAGAGCGGCGAACCGGTGGGCCCTGCCAGGCGGGAAATCGGGGATCCCCCTCCGGGCGCGGGCGCCAGCCAGGCTCAGGCGAGAACCCTTGCCTTGACTGGAGCTTTGGGCCCCGAAAGGGGACCGCTGGCGGAAGTATAGGGGTCGAAAACAAGCCAATACGGCCGCCAGTTACAAAGGTTCAATCCCTCGGCTTCCAAGTCCAGAACAGGGGTCTGAGGGGCAATTATGATGATCGAAGCACCCCAATCTTGGCCGGGATAGCTAGTACGCATTGCCGTTCTGTTCGGCCTTCCGGACGGGTTGCGCTGGCGTGCGTGCGCAGGCCTCGTGCCGGGGCTGTCAGCAGAATGCCAGAAGACGCGGTTCCCTGACATGCAAGGACGCGGTCCGGGTGCGCCGAGGGGTCTGCCGCCACGCCCCATCGGCGCCATGCCGCCCCTTCGTCTCCTGAAGGCGGCCGTGCTGGGCCTCTGCCTCGCGATCGGCCTCGCCTGGCTGGCCGTCACGGGACCGGCCAGTGCCCTGTCCTGGCCGGCCCCTCGCACCAGCAGCACATCAGACCCCGCCACTGGCGACGGGGCGGCGACCGGATGGCGGGAGGTGCCGCCGCCTGTGGGGGTGCAACAGCTGCAGGAGCTGCTGTCCCTGCGGCAGCCCCGCCTGGCGATCCTCAGCCCCGGGGACGGCAGCCTGCTGCCACCGGGTCCGTGGACACTGAAACTGGCGGTGGAGGACTGGCCGCTGCAGCCGAGCGGAGCGCTCGGACCGGGCCCCCATCTGGTGCTGCAGCTGGACGACGAGGCACCGCAGCCGCTCGATGGCGACTCCGTTGAGCTGCCGGAACTCTCCCCCGGCAGCCACCGCCTCAGCGTCTACGCCGCCATGCCCTGGGGCGAAGCGGTGCGCCAGCCGGGCGCCCTCGCCCAGATCCAGCTCCATCGACTGGCCGCCAACCCGCTCAGCCTGCCCGGTCCGGGAAGCCCCCAGCTGCTGGCGGTCCCCGCCGTCGCCGCCGTCCGCGACCATCCGGTCCTGCTCGACTGGCTGCTGCTGAACGCCCCCCTGCAAAATCTGCGCGCGGACGACAGCCGCTGGCGGCTGCGCCTGTGCATCGACGGCGACAGCCTCCTGCTCGACCGTCAGGAGGCGTTGTGGATCGAGGGACTCAGCCCTGGATCACACACCCTGCAGCTCTCCCTGCTGGATCCGGTCGGAGAACCGATCAATCCCCCCTTCAACAGCCTGGTGCGGGAACTGCGGGTGTCCGACACGGACTCCGCGCCGCTCTGGCTGCAGGGCCCCCTGGCCCCCCTGGATCTCGCCGTGCTCAGCGGATCCGCTCCTGCAGAGAGCGCCGGAGCACCGGCCCCTGCCCCACCGCCCTCCCTCCCGCAGCAGCCGCTCCCGCCGGCGGGGCCAGAGCCCGCTCCTCCCGACGCGCCGCTGCTCGCTCAAGAGGCAGCGGCGGATGCCACCCCTGCCGAAGCTCGGGCGGCACCGTCGCCCCAGACCCAGACCCAGACCCAGAGCCAGAGCCAGACCGAGGCCGAGGCCGAGGCCGAGGTCGGCACAGCACCCCCCGGAGAGTCCGTCACCGAATCGGAAGGACTCCCAGACCCGGCGGGCGATTCGCGAGTGTCCCTGCCGATGCCAGCCCCGCTTGCGGCAACTCCCCAGTCCGCTCCGCCTGCGGCGGTGCCCCCAGGTGCCGGCCCTGCCCTGGAGTCTGGGGGGTCCAGGCCAGCCGATCCTTCCCCCCCAGCCGCCGCTCCAGCAGCTCCGGGACCAGAGCCTGCGCCGGCGCCCGCCGCACCGTCCGCCGCGACCTTCGCTACGTCCGGCAACGCGCCGGCAGCCTCGGCCGAGGCCCAGGCCGGCGAGCAGACTGCCGCTCCGGATCGGCACAACGAGGCGGAGACGGGGCGGATCACAGCGGCACCAGCCGACGATGCAACCGCCGCGCCGCTGGCGTCATCCAGCTCGCTGGAGCCCGTGACGGAGGAGCCTGGTGATGATCCTGTCCCTCCGGAGGGCGCCTCATCTCCCCGTAGCTTGGGTGCAGATGGCGGTGACTCCCCCCTGAACCCGCGACCGGCCGACCAGGACGCCTTTGATCCCTGGGCTCCCCTGCCTCCCAGCAGCTCCAACGAGGCACCGCCGTCCAGCCCCCGGATGGAGCGGATGGCTGACCGCCTCGCTTCTGGCCTTTCCCGGCTGCGCCATCGGCTGGGCGCATGAGCGAACACCGGCGTCGAATCGTCGCGCTCGGCTTCAGCCCCGCCAGTCGGGCTCTGCTGGAGCGGCTGCAGGCCTGGGAGGAGCTGCAGTGCATCCGCTGGCCGGACGACCCCACCCCCGCGGCCCAGTGGCTGGAACGGGAATGGCTCCAGGCCGGTGCGGTGCTGGCCGTGGGGGCCTGTGGTCTGGTGACCCGTCTGATCGCGCCGCTGCTGACGAACAAACTGGCTGACCCGGCCGTGATCGTGCTCGATCCCCGGGGCCGCCACATCGTGCCGCTGCTGGGGGGGCACGCCGCCGGCGCCGAGGCTCTCAGTCTTGAGCTCGCGGCCCTGCTGGGGGGTGAAGCTGTACTCACCGGAGCGACGGCCGACCGCGGCGGTCTGGCCCTCGACAGCTACGGACAGGCCTGGGGCTGGCAGCGAGGCAGCGGCGACTGGTCCGCCCTGATGCAACGGGCCGCCCGCGGCGAGCTCCCGCGGGTCCAGCAGGAGGCCGGACTGAACCTCTGGCAGCAGCTGCCGGCTGCGGCGGAGTTCCTGCTGCCGCAGGGAGCCGGCCCAGAGCCCTCCCTCACCGATCTGGTGATCAGCCCCAGGACCGGACCAGGCTGTCGCTGGCACCCTCCCTGCCTGTGGCTGGGCCTCGGCTGCGAGCGGGGGACGGACCTCAGCCTGCTGGAACGCCTGCTGGAGCGCGGTCTGGCGGAGGCCGGGATGAGCGCGGCAGCGGTGGCCGGGCTGGCCAGCATCGATCGCAAGGGCGACGAAGCCGCCCTGCTGGCGCTCGCCTGCCAGCGCCAGTGGCCGCTGCGATTGTTTCCGGCAGCAGCGCTGGCGGAGGTGAAGGTGCCCCATCCGTCAGCGCGGGTGATGGCCGAGATGGGAACCGGCAGCGTGGCGGAGGCGGCCGCCTGGCTCGCAGCCCGCACTCCCGCCTCCGCGACAGGCGCGAGCGACGGCGCCAGCGGGGCCTCCCCCTCCTATGCGCTGACCAAGACGGTCGAGCGGGCGCAGCAGGGGGAACGGGGCGCGGCCACCCTGGCCATCGTCCAGGCGGACAGTCAATGGGCCCCCCGCAGGGGAGAACTCCACCTGGTCGGCAGTGGCCCGGGAGATCTGGCCCTGCTGAGCGCTGACGCACGCCGGGCCCTGGCCCGCTGCAGCACCTGGGTGGGCTACAGCCTCTACCTGGATCTGCTGGAGCCGTTGCGGCGGCCCGATCAGCTGCGGAGGGAGGGACGGCTCACCGCCGAACGGGACCGCTGCGCCGAAGCCCTGGCCCTGGCCTCCCAGGGGCTGCGGGTGGCCCTGATCTCGTCCGGGGACAGCGGCATCTACGGCATGGCGGGTCTGGCTCTGGAACTCTGGCTGCAACAACCGGCCGAGGCCCGCCCCTGCTTCAGCGTGCATCCCGGCCTCTCCGCGCTGCAGCTGGCCGCCGCGCGGGTGGGGGCCCCCCTGATGCACGACTTCTGCACGATCAGCCTCAGCGATCGCCTCACCCCCTGGCCCGTGATCGAACGTCGCTTGCGGGCGGCGGCCGACGGAGACTTCGTCGTGGCGCTGTACAACCCCCGCTCCCGCGACCGCAGCTGGCAGCTGGAGCGCGCCCGGCAACTGCTGCTGGAGGGCCGTCCTGGCACAACGCCGGTGGTGCTGGCCCGGCAGCTCGGGCGCCCCGAGGAAGCCGTGGGGCTGCATGAGCTCGGATCACTGCCCGTGGATGCGGTGGACATGCTCACCCTGGTGCTGATCGGCAACAGCAGCAGCTACGTCCGCGACGGGCGGATGGTGACGCCCCGCGGATACCCCGGGGCTGCCCTCGCCTGAGGGAGCCTGGAGAAGGGAGTGATGCGGATCGGGATGACAGGATTCGAACCTGCGGCCCCTTCGTCCCGAACGAAGTGCGCTACCAAGCTGCGCTACATCCCGCTGTGTCGGCCTGAAGCCGATGGTGCGACTTTAAGGGATCACCGCGCCCCCTGAAGCCGCGGCCGGCAGCGCCGGGCCAGGCCTGCCGCGGGGTCGCGGCTGCCTACAGTTCAGTCAGGGATTCCGGCCCGGGCGGCCCGTGGCCGTTGCCCTGCCTCCGCCGAGGTTGCTCCCTCGTCGGGCCGCGACTCCCACGGTCCGCCCGCCGCCCACGCCCTTGGCCCAGCCGTCCGCCCCAGACCAGCCCCCGACGCATGAGGCGTCAGCGGGGTCCTCGTCGGTTGCCACCGGCAAACCACCCTGGCTGCGGGTCAAGGCGCCGCAGCGGGAACGCATCGGGGCCGTGGCCGACCTGCTGCAGGACCTGCGACTGAACACCGTCTGTCAGGAGGCAAGCTGTCCCAACATCGGCGAGTGCTTCGCCGGCGGCACGGCCACGTTCCTGATCATGGGGCCGGGCTGCACGCGGGCCTGCCCCTACTGCGACATCGACTTCGACAAGAGCGTGAGGGCGCTCGATCCAACCGAGCCCAGCCGGCTCGGCGAGGCGGTCAGTCGCCTGGGGCTGAGCCATGTGGTGATCACCTCGGTCAACCGCGACGATCTCGATGATGGAGGGGCCTCTCAGTTCGTCTCCTGCATCGAGGAGGTGCGCCGCCGCTCACCGCTGACGACAATCGAGGTGCTGATCCCGGATTTCTGCGGCAACTGGGATGCCCTTGCCGTTGTCATGGAGGCTGCTCCGGAGGTGCTCAACCACAACATCGAGACGGTGCCCCGGCTGTACCGACAGGCGCGCCCGCAGGGGATCTATGCCCGTTCGCTGGAGCTGCTGCAGCGTGTGCACAGCCGGTGGCCGCGCACCTACACCAAATCAGGACTGATGGCAGGACTGGGGGAACGGGACGACGAGATTCTCCAGGTGATGACCGACCTGCGAGCCCACGCGGTCGACATCGTCACCATCGGGCAGTACCTCTCCCCAGGGCCCCGGCACCTGCCGGTCGATCGCTTCGTCACTCCCGAGCAGTTCGAGGACTTCCGCCTGCATGGTGAGCAGCAGCTGGGCTTCCTGCAGGTGGTGAGCAGTCCGCTCACCCGCAGCAGTTACCACGCCTCGGAGGTGCAGCGCCTGATGCGCGAGCACCCGCGTTAGGGGTGGCCAGGGGTGGCCTGTCCGCAGGGATCAGGCCACCACCGCCTGGCGCTCGGCCAAGCCCATGGCGACCTTCTCGCTGGGGGGAACGATCACCTTGAAACGCCCCTTCCAGCTGGGCCAGTCGGCCAGGATCTCCGCCGCCCGGGCGCTGCCGGTGGCGTCGCGATGGGCCTCAAGCAGGGGCAGCAGCATCGCCTCCTGCTCAGGGGTGTCAAGGGGGCAGAGGGCCACCGTCTCACGATTGAGGCGCTGAGAGAGGCCATCGGTCTCATCCAGCAGGAACGCCACTCCACCCGTCATGCCGGCGGCGACGTTGCGCCCCGTCGAGCCCAGCACCACCACCACACCGCCGGTCATGTACTCGCAGCAGTGGTCGCCGGCACCCTCGACAACGGTGTGGCAGCCGCTGTTGCGCACGGCAAAGCGCTCGCCGGCCCGACCGAGCGCGAACAGTTCGCCGCCGGTGGCGCCATACAGACAGGTGTTGCCAAGGATCACCTGCTCCCCGGGGTCCTGCACGCCGCTGGGGGGAACCACGGTGATGCGGCCACCGTTGATGCCCTTGCCGACGTAATCGTTGGCCTCACCGACCAGACGCACCTGCATCCCCTGCAGCACGAACGCGCCGAAGCTCTGGCCTGCCGCTCCTTCAAAGCAGAGCTGCAGCTCGCCGCTGAAGCCGCTGTTGCCATGCCGTGCGGCGATCTCGCCGGCCACGCGGGCACAGACGCTGCGATCGGTGTTGACGATCGGCAGGGTACGGGCCACCCGGCCGTGGTTCTCCAGGGCCTGCATCACCTCGGGGTCCGCCAGGAGGAGATCCTCAAGAATCGGACCGTTGCCATGGGCCTCAGCGGCATGGTGCAGCCAGTCGCGGTCGGCGGCGGCGGGGATCAGATCCAGCAGACAGGAGAGATCCAGGGCCTGGGTCTTGGCCAGACGCACATCCCTGGGCTTCAGCAGCTCGCTGCGACCGATCAGATCCTCCAGGCGCGAAATCCCGAGCAGGCTGAGCAGCTGACGCACCTCCTCAGCCACGTATAGGAAGAAATTGACCACATGCTCGGGCAGTCCGGTGAAGCGGCGGCGCAGGGCCTCCTTCTGGGTGGCCACGCCAACCGGGCAGTTATTGGTGTGACAGACACGGGCCATGATGCAGCCCTCAGCGATCATCGCCACCGATCCGAAGCCGTATTCCTCGGCCCCCAGCAAGGCGGCGACGATCACATCCCAGCCGGTCTTCAGGCCTCCGTCGGCGCGCAGCAGCACGCGATCGCGCAGGCCGTTCTCCAGCAGGGAACGGTGCACTTCCGTGAGACCCAGCTCCCAGGGGCTGCCGGCGTGCTTGATCGAGCTGAGCGGCGAGGCTCCGGTGCCTCCGTCGTGACCGGAAATCTGGATGACGTCAGCGTTGGCCTTGGCCACCCCGGCCGCGATCGTGCCGATGCCGATCTCCGCCACCAGTTTCACGCTCACCTTGGCGGCGGGGTTGACCTGGTGCAGATCGTGGATCAGCTGGGCCAGATCCTCGATCGAATAGATGTCGTGGTGGGGTGGCGGAGAGATCAAACCGACGCCGGGTTTGCTGTTGCGCAGCCAGGCGATGTAGGGATCCACCTTGGGGCCCGGCAGCTGGCCGCCCTCTCCGGGCTTGGCCCCCTGGGCCACCTTGATCTCGAGCTGGCGACCACTGCGCAGATATTCAGGCGTGACACCGAAGCGGCCCGAGGCGATCTGCTTGATGGCGGAACAGGCGGTGTCCCCGTTACGCAGACCCTGCAGACCGGGGAGGGTGGCGGAACGACCCTCGTCGTCCACATCCGCGAGCGTGCGGAATCGGGCCGGATCCTCGCCGCCTTCGCCGCTGTTGCTCTTGCCACCGATGCGGTTCATCGCCACGGCAAGCACCTCATGGGCCTCCCGAGAAAGGGCCCCCAGGCTCATGCCACCGGTGCAGAAGCGGCTGCAGATGCTTTCGACGCTCTCCACCTGATCGAGGGGGAGGGGCGTTGGGGCCAGGCGGAACTCGAGCAGATCGCGCAGGGCGGTGACCGGCCGGTTCTCCAGCAGGGTCCGGTAGGTGGTGAAGTGGTCGTAGCCGGGACCGGCCTTGACTGCGGCGTGGAGAGCCTTGGCCATCTCCGGGCTGTTGAGGTGGTACTCACCACCGGTGCGGTACTGCACGAACCCCATGAACTCGAGCTTGCTGCGGTTCAGCTCGGGGAAGGCCTTGGCATGGAAGGCCAGGGTCTCGCTGGCGAGTTCATGCAGGCTGAGGCCGGCGACGCGGCTGGTGGTGCCACGGAAAGCCAGTTGGATCAGGTCGGCGCCGATGCCGATCGCTTCAAAGATCTGGGCACCGTGATAGCTGGCCAGCAGCGAAATACCGATCTTGGAGAGGATCTTCCGCAGCCCATCCTCGAGGGCCTGGCGCACGTTGGCCTGGGCCTTGTCAACGCTGAGGGGGCCGAGCTTGCCGGTTTCGATCAGTTTCTGGGTGCGCGGATGGGCCAGCCAGTGGCGGGTGGTCTCCCAGGCGAGCCAGGGGCAGACCGCACTGGCCCCGAAGCCGATCAGGCAGGCCAGGTGATGGGTGGACCAGCACTGGGCCGTCTCGACGACCAGGGAACACTGCAGGCGCAGACCGAGCTGCAGCAGATGGTGATGGACCGCACCGACGGCCAGCAGCGGCGGTACGGCCGCGACAGCGGCGCTGATGCCGGCGGCGCTGCCGTCTCTGCCGCGACGATCGGAGAGCAGCAGGATCGCACTGCCGGAGCGCACGGCCGCCTCGGCCTCATCGCAGAGGCGGGAGACAGCCTGCGCCAGGCCGGAGGGACCCTCGCCGATCGGAAAGAGCAGGGAGAGAGAGGCCTGGCCGAGGCCATGGGCGGCGAGATCGGCGAGCTCGGCCTCATTCAGCACCGGTGAGGAGAGATGCAGCACCGAAGCGGCCTCGGGCTCGGGTCGCAGGGAGGAGCCGCGGCGCCCGAGATGCATCTCCAGGCTCATCACCAGCTTCTCGCGCAGGGGATCGATCGGGGGATTGGTGACCTGGGCGAAACGCTGCTTGAAGTAGTCGTAGAGGAGATGGGGCTTGTCGGAGAGCACGGCCAGGGGGATGTCATCCCCCATGCAGTAGGTGGGCTCCTTGGCCGCTCCGGCCATGTCCTCGATCACCAGGTCGAGGTCTTCGGCGGTGAAGCCCGTGGCGGTCTGCTGCTGCAGCAGTTCCAGATCGCTGAGTCGATGCTCGCTCTCCCAGGCACCGGAGCGCAGGGAACGGCGATGCTCCGCCAGCCAGGCCGCATAGGGGTAGCGGGACGCCGTCTCCTCCTTCACCTCCCAGTTGCGCAGAAGCCGACCGTTCTCCAGGTCGACCGCAAGCATCTGACCGGGACCGAGGCGACCCTTTTCGATGATGCGGCTCTCCTCCAGCTCCACCACCCCCGTTTCCGAGCCCATCACCACGTAGCCATCGCTGGTGAGGCAGTAGCGGGCCGGACGCAGGCCGTTGCGGTCGAGGGTGGCTCCCACCGAGCGGCCATCGCTGAAGACCAGCAGGGCGGGCCCATCCCAGGGTTCCTGCAGACAGGCGTTGTATTCGTAGAAGGCACGGATGGCGGGACGCCCTTCGAGTTCTGGCTGATCGCGGAACGCTTCCGGCACCAGCGTGAGCAGGGCATCGGTGATCGGCCGGCCGCTGCGCACCATCAGCTCGAGGGTGGCGTCGAGATTGGCCGAATCACTGAAGGCGGCGTTGACCAGAGGACGCAGATCGGAGGCTGCCTCGCCCCAGACGCGCTCCAGGCTGGCCTCGGCCGCACTGGCCCAGTTGATGTTGCCCAGCAGCGTGTTGATTTCGCCGTTGTGACCGAGCAGACGCATCGGCTGGGCCAGGGGCCAGCGGGGCAGCGTGTTGGTGCTGAAACGTCGGTGGTAGACGGCGAATCGCACGCGGAAGCGCTCATCGCGCAGATCGCCGTAGAAGCGATCGAGCACCTCGGAACGGACCATGCCCTTGTAGACGACCGTGCGGGCGCTGATCGAGGCGAAATAGAGATCCCCGGCCGCGGTGCCCCAGGTCTCCCGCACCCGGTCCACGGCGCGGCGGCGGAGGCGGAACAGCAGGGCCTCGACGGCATCGACGCTGCCGCTGTCGGCCTGCGCCTCCGGGGCCTGCAGCAACCACTGGCAGATGAAGGGAGCGGTCTGGCGGGCCAGCGGCCCGAGCACCTCCGCATCGACGGGGACATCGCGCCAACCGAGACTGCGCAGTCCGAGCCGGATCGCTTCCTCGTCGCAGATCGCCTGGATGGCGCGGCGTCGCTCCCCGTCCGTGGGCAGGAAGACCATGCCCAGCCCCCGCAGAGAACCGGAGGAAGCGGCGGCTTCGGTCCAGACGGCCTCGAGCAGATCCCAGGGGATGGCGGTGAGGATGCCGGCGCCATCACCGGAATCGCTGTCTCCGCCGCAGCCTCCGCGATGTTCCATGCAGCGCAGGCCGCGCAGGGCCTGCTGGAGCACCCAGTGGTTTCCCTCGCCCTCCAGGCGTGCCAGGAAGCCGACGCCGCAGGCATCCTTCTCGCCGCTCACGCAGGGGGGGGCGGGGCTGTCGCAGGAGGGGAGCGGGGAATTCGGGGAGAAACGGGGCATGAGCCGTTGGGATCTGCGGCAGGTGGGGGCGGCGTCGGCTCGGCCTCGGCGATGCCGGAAGGCGGGCGGCCGGCTCCGGGGAGCGCGATCGACCAGGCGTGGGCACCCGGCTGCGACCTGTCTGATTCTTGATCGTAGGGACTGGCTGGCGGGACAACTGCAGCGGAGCTAGCTTTCCTGCTCGACGCGACGGCTGACGATGGCGTCCTGGACGGTGCTGGGGGCAGTGATGCTGGCGGCCTCCCCCTTCGGCCTCGGGACTCCCCCGCTGCCGCCGCCGCCCCCGATTCACGCGGAGGCGGCGCCACCGTCCACGACGCTGCTGGCGGCCGCACCCCCTCCTCCCGCCGCGGACTGGAGCGGGCTGAAGGCCGGCAGCCGCCTGCGCATCAACGGCCGCGAGCAGCGGGCGGGCTGGCGCTGGAGCGGCGAGGGCAGCGCGACCTCGGAACTGTGGCTGCCGCTGGAGGTGCTGCAGGGGCAGCTGGGCTTCAGCAGCCGCAGCCGCAGCGACGGCAGCCTGGCGATCGAATGGTTCGGCCTTGAGCGGCTCGTCGGCCCGGCGGAGCAGCGACCGATCGGCGACGAAGTGGCCATCGAGATCGGGGCCTTCACCCGGGCGCTCGGGGTGACCCTGAGCCGCAGCGGTGATCTGCTGGAGCTGCAGCTGCCTCCTCCGCAGCTGCTCAGGGTGCGCATGGCGGATCAGCCCGGCCGGCGTCGCGTGGTGCTCGATCTGAGCGGACCGGCAACCCTGGCGGGCAGCGACGGGCGGCTGGAGCTTGACATCCAGCCGCCTGATCCCACCCAGCGCGAGCTGCTGCGCGACCTGGGCCTGCGGCCGCAGGCCGGCGGCCCGGGCCTGGTTCTCAACCCCAGCGCCCTGAAGGGGGCGTTCACCCTCGGCACGCCGGCGCGGATCGTGATCGACCTGCCTCCGTTGGCCGGAAGGCAGGGGGCGACCAGCATCGGTGAACCCGTCCAGGCCCTGGATCCACGCCTGCAGGCCCTGCTCGGCAACGCTGTCCAGTGGAACCGCCAGACCGTGGAGATCGGCGCCCGCCGGCTGCGGCTCAACAGCGTCAGCGTCGATCTGCGTGCGAGTCCACTGGCGCTCAAACCCCTCAGCCGCCCCGACGGCATGCACGGCCTCACCCCCCTGCCACTGCTGGCCCGGCATCACGACGCCTTGGTCGCGATCAACGGCGGTTACTTCAACCGCGTGCGACGCCTGCCGCTCGGGGCCCTGCGGGCCGATGGGCGCTGGCTGTCCGGCCCGATCCTCAACCGGGGAGTCGTGGCCTGGGATCCCCGCGGTCTGCCCCGCTTCGGACGGCTGCAGCTGGACGACTGGCTGACCGATGGCGAAGGCCGGCGCTGGCCCGTGGTGGCCTTCAACAGCGGCTGGGTCCAGCGGGGCATCAGCCGCTACACCCCTGAATGGGGGCGTGTCTACCGCGCCATGAGCGGAGCGGAGCAGGGCCTGCTGCTGCGGAACGGCACCGTCGCCCAGCGCTTCGAGGCCGACCGGATGCAGGCGGGCATTCCCCTCAGCGACGGCGACACCCTGCTGGTGGGCCGGGGCGGGCAGATCCTTCCCTGGGCGGAGGGGGAACGGTTGACGGTCTCCAGCCGCCCCAGCGCCGAGCTGGGACAGGCGGCGAATGTCATGGGCGGTGGCCCGTTGCTGCTGCTCGATGGCCGGGTGGTGCTCAACGGGGCGGCGGAGAGCTTCGGCGCCGCCTTCCTGTCCCAGGGGGCGCCCCGCACCGTGATCGGCAGCGACGGCCAGCGGCTGTGGCTGGTCACCCTGGAGGGCGTCGACGACGAGGGGCCGACCCTCAGCGAGACCGCCGTTCTGCTGCAGCGCCTGGGACTGCGCGATGCCCTCAACCTCGACGGAGGCAGCTCCACCGGACTGGTGATGGGAGGCAACCACACCGTGAAGGGTCGGGGCGTGGCGGGGGTGGTGCACAACGGCCTGGGCCTGGTGGCCCCCACCCCCGGCGGCACGGCGGCCGGGGGTTCCTGAGTCCCTGCAGGCGGCGGAGGGCGTCCGCGGCTGCGAGAGTGCTGACCGCCGTCACCCCGCACCCCAGTGCCCAAGGGTCACAACCTCCGCATCACCCCCAGCGCCGCCGCCGAACTGTGTCGTCAGGCCGCGGTGGCCGGAACCCCAGGGCTGATGCACATCGACCTGCTCGATGGGACCTGCGAACGCTGGTGCATCCGACTGCGCCCCGGACACCTGGCGGGCACCCCCGTGGCCCGGGCCGATGGGGTGACCCTGCACGCCCCGGCGGAACAACTGGCGCTGCTCAACGGCCTGCTGCTCGACTACAAGGGCGATCTCAGCGGCGGTGGCTTTCTGGTCCGCTCCGGTCCGGGCGGCCGCAGCTGCGCCTGTGGGGCCGCCTTCAGCCGCGCGGGGGAGGCCGGGACCCCGGGGCAGTAAGGTGTCGGATTGTCGCAATCGGTCGGACGTCCGACCCGACAGTTCCGACCTGCCCAAAGGCTCTCGATGCCCACCATTCAGCAGCTGATCCGCAGTGAGCGGCAGCGTCTTACCCGCAAGACCAAGTCGCCGGCCCTGCGCGCCTGCCCCGAACGACGCGGCGTCTGCACCCGCGTCTACACGTCCACGCCGAAGAAGCCCAACTCCGCCCTGCGCAAGGTGGCTCGCGTGCGTCTCACCTCAGGTTTCGAGGTGACGGCCTACATCCCCGGCATCGGCCACAACCTCCAGGAGCACTCGGTGGTCCTGATCCGTGGAGGCCGGGTGAAGGACCTGCCCGGTGTCCGCTACCACATCATCCGCGGCACGCTGGACACGGCCGGAGTCAAGGATCGTCGCCAGGCTCGCTCCAAGTACGGCGCCAAGACCCCGAAGAGCTGATCGCCGCGGCACCCGTGTTCCGCTGAGCGCCAAGCCCGGGATCGCCCCCCTGCCATGGGCGGGGGGATCCCGGAACCGCGCCCTCCCTTCCACGCCACACCCGACCTCCCTCCATGTCCCGCCGCAACGCTGCCGAGAAGCGCCCGGTCCAACCGGATCCCCAGTTCAACAGCCGCCTGGCCTCGATGATCGTGGCCCGGCTGATGAAGCACGGCAAGAAGTCGACGGCCCAGCGCATCCTTTCGGATGCCTTCACGCTGATCAACGAGCGCACCGGGGGAGATCCCCTTGAGCTGTTTGAGACCGCCGTGCGCAACGCCACGCCCCTGGTGGAGGTCAGGGCCCGTCGGGTCGGTGGCGCCACTTACCAGGTGCCGATGGAAGTGAGGCAGGAACGCGGGACCGCCATGGCCCTGCGCTGGCTGGTCAATTTCTCCCGCGCCCGCAACGGCCGCAGCATGGCCCAGAAACTGGCCGGTGAACTGATGGACGCCGCCAATGAAGCCGGCAGCGCGGTCCGCAAGCGCGAGGAAACGCACAAGATGGCCGAGGCCAACAAGGCCTTCGCCCACTACCGCTACTGAGCCTTCGGGAGCCGGACACCGGGCAGTCCAGCTCCCCGCTCAAGGGGCACCACCGCCTCTGTAGAGTTCTGCCCGTTTTCTTTTGATCCCCGTCGGAGACGTTTCCCGTGGCCCGCGCCTACCCCCTCGATCGTGTCAGGAATATCGGCATTGCCGCTCACATTGATGCCGGCAAGACCACCACGACCGAGCGGATTCTGTTCTATTCGGGCGTTGTCCACAAGATGGGCGAGGTGCACGACGGTGCTGCTGTCACCGACTGGATGGAGCAGGAGCGTGAGCGCGGCATCACGATCACCGCGGCGGCCATCTCCACCAGCTGGAAGGACCACCGAATCAACATCATCGACACCCCCGGCCACGTCGACTTCACCATCGAGGTGGAGCGTTCGATGCGGGTTCTCGATGGCGTCGTCGCAGTCTTCTGTGCGGTGGGTGGTGTTCAGCCCCAGTCCGAGACCGTGTGGCGCCAGGCAGATCGCTACAGCGTCCTGCGCATCGTGTTCGTCAACAAGATGGACCGGACGGGCGCGAATTTCCTCAAGGTCTACGCCCAGATCAAGGATCGCCTGAAGGCCAACGCTGTTCCGATCCAGCTGCCGATCGGAGCCGAAGGTGAGCTCAAGGGCATCATCGATCTGGTGCGCAACAAGGCCATCATTTACACCAACGATCTCGGCACCGACATCCAGGAAGGCGATATCCCCGCCGACATGGCCAGCGAAGTCGAGGAGTGGCGCCTGAAGCTGATGGAGTCGGTCGCCGAGACCGATGAGGAGCTGCTTGAGTCGTTCCTGGAGAACGGCGAGCTCAGCGAGGAGCAATTGATCAAGGGCATCCGCATCGGAGTCACCGATCACGGCATGGTTCCCATGCTCTGCGGCTCGGCCTTCAAGAACAAGGGTGTTCAGCTGGTTCTCGATGCGGTTGTCGATTATCTGCCCTCTCCCGTTGACGTTCCCCCCATCCAGGGCATCCTTCCCGATGGCAGCGAAGCCGTCCGTCCTGCGGACGACAACGCTCCCTTCAGTGCCCTGGCCTTCAAGGTGATGGCCGATCCCTACGGGAAGCTCACCTTTGTTCGGGTGTATTCAGGTGTGCTGCAGAAGGGCAGCTATGTGCTCAATTCCTCCAAGGACAAGAAAGAGCGCATCTCGCGCCTGATCCTGCTGAAGGCCGATGAACGTGAGGAGGTGGATGAACTCCGGGCGGGTGACCTCGGCGCCGTTCTTGGACTGAAGGACACCACCACCGGCGACACTCTGTGCGTCGACTCAGATCAGATCATCCTTGAATCCCTGTTCATCCCCGAACCGGTGATCTCGGTCGCCGTGGAACCCAAGACCAAGGGGGACATGGAGAAGCTGTCCAAGGCTCTGCAGTCCCTCTCGGACGAAGACCCCACTTTCCGGGTGTCCACCGATCCGGAAACCAACCAGACCGTGATCGCCGGCATGGGCGAACTGCATCTGGAGATCCTGGTCGACAGGATGCTGCGCGAATTCAAGGTCGAAGCCAACATCGGTGCTCCCCAGGTTTCCTATCGGGAAACCATCCGGGGAAGCGCCAAAGGCGAAGGCAAATTCGCTCGCCAGACCGGCGGCAAGGGCCAGTACGGCCACGTGGTGATCGAAATGGAGCCCGGCGAGCCGGGATCCGGGTTCGAGTTCGTCAACAAGATGGTTGGCGGTGTTGTTCCCAAGGAATACATCGGTCCGGCGGAAGCCGGCATGAAGGAGACCTGCCAATCCGGAGTGATTGCCGGCTTCCCGATGATCGATGTCAAGGTCACCATGGTGGATGGTTCCTACCATGACGTCGACTCTTCGGAGATGGCGTTCAAGATCGCCGGTTCCATGGCCTTCAAGGATGGGGTCAAGAAGTGCAATCCCGTACTTCTTGAGCCCATGATGAAGGTTGAGGTTGAGATCCCCGAGGACTTCCTCGGTTCGATCATCGGCGACCTCTCCTCCCGCCGCGGCCAGGTCGAAGGACAAGCCGTCGAAGCCGGTCAGTCCAAAGTCCAGGCCAAAGTGCCGCTGGCCGAGATGTTCGGCTATGCCACCCAACTCCGATCCATGACCCAGGGTCGGGGTATTTTCTCGATGGAGTTCAGCCATTACGAGGAAGTTCCTCGTAACGTGGCAGAAGCCATCATCTCCAAGAATCAGGGAAACTCCTGATCTCTGACCCAAC
>JAYKJA010000136.1:0-13717 GCA_035285905.1 Synechococcaceae cyanobacterium | reverse complement strand
CCACGCCGATCACCCGGTCGATCAGGGTGGGGCCCACCCCGGCGCCGATGCAGGCCCCGCCGGAGACCGGGTTGGAGGAGGTGACGTAGGGATAGGTGCCATGGTCGAGGTCGAGCAGGGTGCCCTGGGCGCCCTCGAACAGGATGTTCTTGCGGGCCCGGGCGGCCTCGTGGATCGTGCGGGTGCAGTCCACGACGTGCGGCTCAAGCCGGCGGCCATAGGCGCTGTATTCGGCGATGACGGCCTCCGGGTCGAGGGGCTCCAGCCCGTAGACCTTGGTGAGCAGCTCGTTCTTCTCGGCGAGCGGGCCAAGCAGTCGGTCCCGCAACCGATCGGCATCGAGCAGATCGATCACCCGCACGCCGTTGCGTTCCGACTTATCGGCGTAGGTGGGGCCGATGCCCCGGCCGGTGGTGCCGATGCGCCGGTCACCCCGCCGCTGTTCCATCGCCTGATCCAGCAGGCGGTGGTACGGCATGGTCACGTGGGCGGTGGAGGCCAGCTTGAGCCCGCTGACATCGATGCCGTAATCGATCAGCATGTCGAGTTCCCGCAGCATCACGCCGGGGTCGACGACGGTTCCGGATCCGATCAGGCAGACGGTGTCCGGATACAGGATTCCGGAGGGGATGAGGTGAAGCTTGAGCACACGGTCGTCGACGACGATCGTGTGGCCGGCGTTGACTCCGCCCTGGTAGCGCACCACGACATCGGCCGAGCGACTCAACAGGTCGGTGATTTTGCCCTTCCCTTCGTCACCCCACTGTGCACCGATGACGACGACGTTGGCCAATGACACAGCGGCCCGCAGCCGCTTCCAAGCACACGCGAAGAGCCTCTCAGATCGCGGGGCCCTTCGTCAAAGGCTTCAGCTGCCCCGCACGGCTCCGGCCTCGGCCTGGTGCAGTTCCTTGTCCACGCGGCTGCGCAGGCTGTCAGGCAGGGGGCGGTTGGGGTAGTTGGCGTAGTGACCGGCCAGGGAGTTGAGGGCGGTCTGCATCGTGGTGAACGAGGCGAGGCCGTTGACGGAGTCCCGGGGGCGATAGCGGGACATGTAGTCGTTGATCAGCGCCCGGGCCTGGGTTTCCGCTTCGCTGCGACCGGGATCCTCGGCCCCCAGCGCAATGGTGGATTCCAGGCTGCGAGCCACCAGCACCGTGTCGTCGACATAATTGCCGCTGAGCAGACCTGCATTGCTGCAGGCCGTCAGGGCCAGCCCCAGGCAGAGACAGAGGGGCAGCAGCAGGGAGACGAGGCGGCTGGGGAGAATCCGGCGCAGGAAGGCGGCCAAAGGACAGGGGCGGCTGGGCCTGATCCTAGGCGCGGGTGCGGTCCCCCTCCTGCCGGCTCAGCGGCCGCCCAGGCCCTGCCGCTGCCGGGTCAGCTGGCTGAGCAGCTCGGGCAGTGCGGCGTCGGCCGCCAGCTCGCGGGCTGGAGTGGCGCCGCTGCGATCCACCAGTTCCACCAGGCCGCGGGCCGCGCCGCGGCCGACGACGATGCGCCAGGGGATCCCGATCAGATCCGCGTCCTTGAACTTGACCCCAGCACGCTCACTGCGGTCATCCAGCAGCACCTCGATGCCGGCGGCCGCAAGCTCGCCGTACAGGCGCTCGGCCAGAGGCATCTGGTCCGGATCCTGGACGTTCGCGATCACGACGATCACCTCGAAGGGGGCGATGGCCAGGGGCCAGCGGATGCCGTTGGCGTCGTGGTGCTGCTCGACGGCTGCCTGGGCCAGGCGGGAGACGCCGATGCCGTAACAGCCCATCCAGAGGGCCTCCTCCTGGCCGGCCTCGTTGGTGAAGCGGGCCTCCAGCGCCTCGGAGTACTTGCGACCCAGCTGAAAGATGTGGCCGACCTCGATGCCCCGGGCCGCCTCGAGGACCTGCTGCGGATCATGCAGGCAGCGGTCTCCGGGCTGGGCGCAGCGCAGATCCAGTCCTTCGGGCTGCAGCTCCAGTCCCTGCCAGCTGACGCCGACCCGATGGGCATCGGGAGCATTGGCACCGCAGACGAAGACGTCGAGTTCGGCGGCCGTGTGGTCGACGAGACGCAGGAGGGTGTCCGCCAGGCGCGGGGCGGGATCCGGGCCGGATGACGGCCTGGCGGCGCCACTGGGCTGCAGCAGCTCCGCGGGGAGATCGGGACCGAGGAAACCGAGTGGGATGGAGTCGAGGTCCAGCGGCAGTCCCTCCCGACGCACCAGCTCGGCGGTGAGCGGGTCGAGCGAGAGCAGGGATCCTTCTGCAGCACCCAGACGCCGGCTGAGCAGATTGGCCAGCTTGACCTCGTTGAGCTGCTGGTCACCGCGCAGGCTCACCAGCAGGGGCTGCCGCAGACCGCTCTCGAAGCGGGCGAGCAGCAGCAGAACCTTGACGATGCGGGACGGAGGGAAGCCGTGCCGTTCGGCCAGAGCGTCGATGCTGGAGACCCTGGGTGTGGGCAGGACCTCACCGCGCCCATCGCCGCGCGGGCCACCGGGGAGTGGGGAGGCGGCAGCGGGAAGGGACACGGCCCGTTCCTGGTTGGCGGCATAACGGCCGTCGGCACTGGTGAGGATGAGGTCCTCGCCGGCTTCGGCGGTGACCATGAATTCCTGGCTGGCGGACCCGCCGATGGCCCCGCTGTCGGCTTCGACGGCCACGGCCCGCAGACCGCAACGGGCGAAGATGCGCCGGTAAGCACCGTCCATGGCGGTGTAGGCCCGGCGAAGATCTTCTTCGTCGGCATGGAAGGAATAAGCATCCTTCATGATGAATTCGCGACCGCGCATCAGACCGAAGCGAGGCCTGATCTCATCACGGAATTTGGTCTGGATCTGATAGAGGCAGACGGGCAGCTGTCGATAGGAGCGCAGCAGTTCGGCGGCGAGGGAGGTGATCACCTCTTCATGGGTCGGGCCCAATCCGAGCTCGCGCCCCTGGCGATCCTCGAGGTGGAACATGATCCCCTCGCCGGCGGTGTATCCGGCCCAGCGCCCACTGCGTTGCCAGAGCTCGGCGGGCTGCAGCTGGGGCAGCAAGGTTTCCAGGGCGTCAACCGACGCCATCTCCTCGCGCACGATCGCCGAGATCTTCTGCAGCACACGCCACAGCAGCGGCAGATAGGCGTAGATCCCGGAGGAGATCCTGCGGATGTAGCCAGCGCGCAGCAGCAGCTGATGGGAGATGATCTCAGCGTCGGCCGGGACATCACGCAACGTCACCAGCATCAGGCGGGAGACGCGCATGGCTTACCAACGGATCGACAGGGCCGGACCCTATCACTCGCCCTGCGGGGCCCAGCCTGGGATCCTCTGGTGTCAACACCGACGGGCAAAGGCCGGAGACCTCTGCTAAGGTCGCGATTACGAAATCCAGGCTGTCTCAGTCGAGTCTTATGTTTCCCCATCCCGGTCCGGCTTCGCCGCCCGTGTCCTCCCCGCCCCTGGTCGGCAAGGGATCGGCGGTCGGACTCAGCGCCGTGGCCGGGATGGCCTCCGGTTCAGACGCGCCCGGCGAGGAGACGGCGGATGCCCTGATCGGCATCGATGAAGTGCAGAAATCGCTCAATCGCTCCCGCGCTTCGGTCTATCGCTACACCAATACAGACCCCCGCAATCTCAACCCCCCGTTCAATCCCCGCAAGCTCAATCCGGAGTACAGAAGCGACCAGAAGGATCCCCTGCTGTTCCACCCCAATGAGGTGGCCCGCTTCGCCAGGGATGTGCTGCGTATCAAGGAGGTGACGGTGGAGGTGCTGAACTCGCCGTCCACCGCCACCCAGCAGCTTCTGACCTCGATTCTTGAGGAACTGCGCCTGATCCGCGGCCAGCTCGAAGGCCGGAACTCCTCCGGCGACTCTCCCAACGATCTGGAGGCTCTTCGCCACTCCCACAACCAGTCCCGTCCGGCCGCCTGATCAGGCTTTCGCCGGACCGCAACCGGTCTGAAACCGTCTCAGCGCCGCCGCTGCACCAGATGGCCGGCGAAATCCAGAGCCTGGAAGATCAGGGCCGGGTCGCCGAAGCCAGCGGCATCCAGCAAGGCCGTCAGTCGCGCCGTGCCGATCGGGTGGGTCTCCCGGCCGAGAGCCTGCAGGGCCTCGACACTGCCTGGGGACAGACCGCTGGCCTGCTGAAAGCCGGCCCAGGCCCTGGCCACCTGTTCCTGCAGAGGGGAGCGCTCCGGCTGCATCAGGTCCACCAGCAGCAACTGGGCCCCAGGCCTGAGCTGGCGGGCCAGGGCGCTGAGGAAGCCGAGCTTGCTGCCGTCGTCGGGAAGCGAATGCAGCACCAGCACTGCCAGCGCCCCATCGAACTGGGCCTCTCCCGCAAGCTGCTCGACCCGGCAGCCCTGCCAGCGGATGCTGCCGTCCTCCCCCAGACGCTGGCGGGCGATCGCGAGCATCGCCGCCGAGGGGTCCAGGCCGGTCAGGAGCCAGTCCGGGCGCTGGCGTCGGGCCTCCAGCAGTTCCGCTCCCGTGCCGCAACCGGCCACGAGCACGGCACTCCCCGGGGTGGAGGCCAGCGGCGAGGCCGCCAGCAGAGCCACCGCAAGGCGGGCCAGGCTGGCGTAACCGGGAATCAGGCGAGGAATGAGGGTGTCGTAACCGCGGTCAGCGGCCTCTGCAGTTCCGATCGACTCCGCTGGAACGCCGTCGAACGGAACCCTGTCGTCTCCGTCGGAGCGCGATGAGGCGCCGGCAGGGACACCGTTGAAAAATTCTGCTTCCGGTTGGACGCTCAAGTCCGCCGCTCCGGGGGTTCCGATCCTAGTCCCGCCCGTCCTCTGCCCCAGGCCTGCGACCGAGGATTGCGAGGCTGGCAGCCGGGAGCCGGAAAGCGGCGGCGTGTGCCCTAAGTTGGGCCACGCCCGTCCCCCCGCATCGATCGTGCCCACCATCCGCTTCGAAAAGGAAGGCCAGCAGGTCGGGTGCATCGAAGGGGCCAACCTGCGCAAGGCGGCCCTCGATGCCGGCATCAATCCCTACACGGGGCTGAACAACCTCAACAACTGCTCCGGCCTCGGCCAGTGCGGCACCTGCGTCGTCGAAGTCGTCGAAGGAGCCCGCAACCTCTCACCCCGCTCCGATGTCGAAGAGGTCTATCTGGCTGACCGTCCCGCCAATTACCGGCTGAGCTGCCGCACCTCCGTCAACGGAGACGTGACCATCCGTACCCGCCCCGATGCCGGCGTGGGCAAGGGCTCCAACAGCCTGCTCGGAGCGATCAAGTCGCTGGTCGGCCGCCGCTGAGACCAGCGCCACGGATCTGGGAGGCTGTCTTCAGACCTGCCCTTCACGTCCGTGGTCAGCCACCGTCTATACAGCTACGCCCGTTGCTCCACCTGCCGCAAGGCCCTGGCCTGGCTGGCCACCCAGGGACTGGTCCCTGGCCAGGGTCTTGAGCTGATCGACATCACCCTGCAGCCCCCGAGTCTCGGGGAGCTGAAGCAGGCCCTCGAGCAACTGGGACGCAAACGGCTGTTCAACACCAGTGGTCAGAGCTATCGAGCCCTCGGTGCAGCCCACGTTCAGGAGCTCAGCGATGATCAGGCTCTCGCGGCACTCTCTGCCGATGGCCGCCTCATCAAGCGGCCATTTCTGGTCTGCAGCAATGGGCGCATTCTCAGCGGGTTTCAGCTGCCGGAATGGGAGCAGCTGCTGGGTTGAGTCCTTCTGATGCAGCGATGGTCCCGCCATTGGCCGTTGCCTCCTGATCGAGGCCCTGGCGGCTGATCAGCTGGTCGAGTTCGTCGATCAGGCTCTCGATGCTGCTGCGGTTGATCTGGCTCACGTAGGTGGCCTTGAGATCCTCCAGCACGGCGCAGATCAGCTCCTGGGAGCGGGGCAGGGCCGTGCCCGTCTCCAGGGCAGTCGCCAGCTCCTCCCAGAAGCGGTCGATGAAGCGGCGCAGCAGTTCCAGCTGCTGGTCATCCCTCCTCCCCAGCCGTTCTCCGGTGGTGCGGCCCAGGTCCAGCAGGCTGTCGACCATGCCGGAGGCCAGCTGGCGACTGAGCCCCTGCTCCACCTGCAACAGCGGTTGCAGCCGCCGCAGCGGAGGCGGCACGACGCTGTTCTTCAGGCTCTGCTGCAGCGCATGGCCGAGCACTCCCTGCAGTTCGGGGGCCAGGCGGGGTGCCACCTGCACCAGCAGCAGCGGGGCCCAGATGCGCACCAGTTCGAGCAGCTCGGTGCCGTTGCCCTGGATCACCGTCTGGTGGCTGCGCAGGGCCCGCAGCCGCCTGGGCCAGCGCCCGGAGCGGATCAGCTGCTGCAGGGCATCGAGAATCTGCAGGGCGAGCACCTCGAACAGCTCCACCGCCAGCAGGGCCACCACGGCCCGCGAGATCACGGCCCGCAGCGGCTCCAGGTTGATCAGCCCGCTGGTCTGCAGCCGCTCCAGCACGGGCAGCAGCCGGAGCACGCGCCAGAAGGGCAGCACCAGCGGCAGATCGATCCAGCGGCGCAGCAGCGCCTCGTTCCAGCTCAGACCCGGCAGCCGGCGGCGCAGCCGCAGCGTGCGCAGGGCGATGTCCAGGATGAAGACGCTCTGGAACAGCAGCAGGTCGTACCGCCAGAAGTGGTCGGTGGGACGTCCGTTCTCGTCAGTGGAGCGCCAGTAATTGGTGGCCACCAGCGGCAGGATCCGCTGGGTCCAGAACTGTCGCTCCTGGCTCCAGGAGCGGCCGACCAGCCAGGTGGGCGAGAGCAACTGGTCGCTGGCCTGGCGTGCCGAGCCGCTCGCCGCCCTCACCCGCAGGCGATTCTTGATCTTTTCGAGAGTCCCCGATCCGCCCGTGCCCAGGAATGGGTTGGTGTCGATCATCTCGCGGGTCAGCTCGACCTGGCGCGCCAGCAACTGTCGCTGGCGCAGCGTCAGCGGCTGCTGCGGCCGGTGGGTCGCCATGGCTTGGTCGAGCTGCCCGAAGGCCCGTCGGTAGGCCTCCGTCTCCCGGTGCGGTTCGATCCCCTTGATCGGGTCCACCAGCGGCGTGACATCGGGCAGCACCGACAGGTTCACCGCCAGCGGCACCGAGGGGATCGGGTAGAGATTGCGCTGCAACCAGAAGGCCCGCAACGGCACGTAGGTCAGGTCGAACACCACCCAGAGCAGATTGATCGCCGCCCAGATCGCCACGAAGCGATCCCACACCACCATGATCCGATGCCCCGCCTGCGGAAGCGGCCGATGCCAGCGGGGACGCGCCATGGAAACCCGGGGAGGCTGGGTGCCTAATCTGGCCATCATCTCCGCCCTCCGCAGCCCCAGTGCCTTGAGCACCTCCGATCCCCCGGCCAGCGAAGGCAGCTCCAGGCCCCCGTCCCCCAGCCCCGACGCCCCAGCGTCCGACAGTCCCGGCCAGGCGCCGGACGAGCGGCGCGGCCCCGGTTCCCCACCCGATCCAGGAGACGACTCCTGGGGGTTCTGGCGCAGCGTGCTGATCACCCTGCTGATCGCCCTGGGGATCCGCCAGTTCCTGCTGGAGGCCCGCTTCATCCCGTCCGGTTCGATGCTGCCCGCGCTGCAGCTGCAGGATCGCCTGCTGGTGGAGAAACTCACCTACCGCAGCCGGTCGCCCCGCCGCGGCGAGATCGTGGTCTTTCACGCCCCCCACCATTTCGATCCCGTGCTGGCCACCCCAGGCCAGGGGGGGCCGCTGCGCTGTCTGCTGGTCAACCTGCCGCTGATCGGCTCCCTGCCGGGCCTGCAGCAGCCCGCCTGCGACGCCTACATCAAGCGGGTCATCGGTCTCCCCGGGGAAAGGGTCAGCGTCAATCCCCGCGGGGAGGTCCGCATCAATGGTTCGCCTCTGGCGGAGCCTTACGTGAAGGATTACTGCCAGGTCAATCCGCGCGGAATCGGCCCCTGCCGATCGCTTGAGGTCACGGTGCCTCCCAGGCACATCCTCGTGCTCGGCGACAACCGCGCCAACAGCTGGGACGGCCGCTTCTGGCCCGGTGGTCCGTTCCTGCCCGAGAAGGAGATCATCGGCCGGGCCTTCTGGCGCTTCTATCCCTTCAACACTCTGGGATCCCTGGAAGATCCCATGCCCAGCCCCGGGCCGCGCTGAGGCCGCTCGCCAGCACCGCCCCGCGCAGCTCCTCCTGCCAGAAGGGTTGATTGGCCGCCAGGGAACGGCAGCGGGACCGGTCCCAGCGCCAGCGCCGTTCCGGGTCGAACAGCAGCCAACGGCGGCTGCCGCCCGTCAGCCGCTCCGGCTCCTCCCCCAGGAACGTCGAGGGGCCCCAGCAGAGCACCTGCCACAGCTGCTGGGCACTCCAGCCGCGCCGCTCCACCAGCTCCTGCCACAGCAGGGGCAGCACCAGGCCGTGACCGGCCAGGCCCGGTCGCCGCTGATCCAGAGGCAACAGGCGTTCCTCCGCATCCAGCGGCACGTGCTGCACGGACACCGCGGAGAGGGTGCCGGCCGCCAGGGCCGAAATCAGGGCCTCCCGGTCATCAGGACCGCCGAGGGAAGGCACCACGCGCCACCCCTCATCGGCGGGATCCAGGCGGCCGCTGTCCGCCACCAGATGCCACCAGCAGACGCTGGCCATCGGGGGCGCTTGCAGAGCCCCGAGCGCGTGGACCGCCTCAAGGGTGGAGAGGTTCATCAGCCGCAGGGACCGTTGCGGCAGGGCCTGGGCCAGGCACAGCAGCTGCTGCAGCGGCAGAAGTTCACTCAGGGGCGGATCGAGCGGCCAGCCGGCCCGGATCGCCTCGATCCGCTCCCGCACGAAGCCCTGCTGGGTGAGGGCCGCGTCCCGCGGCGCCAGCAGCACCGGTCGCTCCCCCATCTCCCCCAGTCGCAGGCCCCGTTCCAGCAGGTCGAGCCGCACCATGGCGTCGCCCCCGGCCAGGCCGATGGCGCCGCACGCAAGCTGTTCGGCATGGGGGGCCAGATCCTGATCGGCCCCTTCGCTGCTGAAGCTGCCCCAGAGCCGCAGCCGCAGGGGTGGATCCCAGCGCAGGCCCAGCCGCTCGGGCCGGTCGCGCCAGCTCGCCCCCCAGGGCAGCAGGGCCAGCGTGCCGTAGCCGCCCGATGCCGCTGCCGCCGCCAGGGAGGAGAGGGTTTCCGCCCGGCCCAGCAGGGGGTCCTCAAGCACGCTGTGGGGATCCACCAGAGAGGGCCCCAGCCACAGGCGCTCAGCCGTGATCGATGGCAGGTCCGAGGCGGCGGGCGGGGGCGCACCGGTGCCGGGGGAACCTGTTGCCTGGCGTGAGGGGCCCTCCAGCGGTTCGATCCGGCTCAGGCTGCCGTTCTCGATCCAGACATCGGCCCTGACGGGGGGGCTGTCGGGTCCCTGCAGCAGGTTGACGCGGCGCAGCAGACAGGAGGACATCCGATCAGGCCGATCTGTCACTAGAGGGCACCGGCGGCGGTGCGGTCCAGCACCCCGCCGAGGTGACCGGTGAGGTTGAGGCTGCTGATCACCGGCAGACCGTCGCCGCCGCTGGGATAGTCGATCACCGTCACGCCGCCGTTGCCCTGCTTGACCGCCCAGATCGCCTCCGGACCCAGCCCGAGCAGGGCGCAGAGAATGGTCTTGTTGACGGCGTCATGGGCCACCACCAGGGCGGTCTCTCCTGGATCCAGGCTGCCGGCGATGCCGTTCCAGGCGGCCAGGGCACGCTGCCAGACATCGTGGATCGTCTCGCCATCGGGCATCTGCACCGTGTGGGGGGCCCGTTTCCAGTCGCTCAGCAGTTCCGGCCAGGTAGCGGCGATCTCGCTCTCGAGCTGCCCTTCCCAGAGGCCATGGCCGATCTCCACCAGGCCGTCGTCGAAGCTCAGCTCCACGGCGGGATGGCTGGCCAGGATGCGTTCGGCGGTCTGGCGGGGGCGGGCCATGGGGCTGCTGAAGGCCTTCTGCAGGGGCACCTCCGCCAGGAAACGGCCGGCGGCGTCAGCCTGGGACAGGCCGTTGCTGTTGAGGGGAATGTCGATCTGTCCCTGAAATCGCCCCTGACGGTTCCAGTCGGTCTCGCCGTGGCGCACCAGCAGCAGGCGCGGGCCTGGACCGGCCGACGGCAGGGGACGCCCGTCGTGGACAGTGCTGTTCAGGCATTCGATCTGCACCGCCAGACCCAGCTCCGGCGTGCGCGAGAGGTTGAACACCGAAATCGATGCGTTGTCCAGCCGCAGGTTGCGGAAGGCGTCCGCCGGCAGCCCGAGCAGCTGCAGCATCAGGCAGCGCAGGATGCCGTTGTGCGCCACCACCAGCACGGTCTCGCCCGCGGTGCCGTCGAGAGCGGCAGCGTGCTCCTGCAGCAGGCGATCCGTGAACAGCCTGGCCTGCTCCATCAGCTCGATGACGGGCCGGTAGGCACTGCCGTCCGGGCGCTCCAGCTCCAGGGTGTGGGGCGCTTCGCGCCAGCGCTGCTCCTGCTCGGGATGCAGCTGACGCAGGGCATCCCGCTGCAGACCGCTCCAGGGGCCGAGGTCGATCTCCAGCAGCTCGGGGTCGACCTGCAGGACCGGTGGGGCGGGATGGGCGGCCAGCATCACCTCGGCGGTGCGACGGGCCCGCTGCAGCGGTGAGCAGTAGGCGGCGGCCAGGGGGATCTCGCGCAGGGCCTCGCCGCAACGTCGGGCCTGCTCTGCCCCCGCCTCCGTCAGCTCGGAGAGATCGTCGCGACCCTGGATGCGCCGCTCGGCGTTGAAACGACTCAGCCCATGGCGGACCAACACCAGGCGAAGAGGCACGAACCAGGCACAGCGGGCCTCTCCATCGTATGGGAGCAGAATCGCGGCACCCTGCGCTCCCTCCGGCTTGACCAGCCCCTCCCCGCCTGAACGCCCCGCTCCGGGCTGGAAGGTGCTGCTCGCCCTGCTCAGCCTGGCTCTGACGGCGTTGCTCTGGGTCGATGGCCTGGTCGGCAGCCTGGAGCGCCCTTCGGTGGTCGACGCCCTGGGACTGCGACAGCTGGAGCTCGCCGTACTCGCTGAGGAGTCCCTGCCGGATCCATTGCACGACCTGGTGGCCGGCCGCGATCCCCGCGGGGCGCTGGCCGGGGAACTGCGCCGACAGATCGAGGCGGCCTCCACCCCGGTTCCCGCCCAGCGCCGACTGGAGCTGGCGCTGCTGGAGCGCGGCTCCTCAGATCTGCGGACCTCCTCTGATGCCGAGTCGCAGCTGGCGGACCTGGTCGAGACCGTGGATGCGCCGCGTCGGCCCCTGGTGCAGGCGCTGCAGCTCGGCGAGACGCTGCCGCAGGCCCGGCAGGCGGAACTGCTGGCTCGCTGGACCCCCTCCACCCTGCTGAGCCAGCTCAGCTGCGAGCAGCTCCCCGGGGCCGGCCCCTGCCCGGCGACCCTGCAGGCCGCTGCGCTGCGCGGGAAGCTGCTGGGGGTGACGGTGGCTCCGGCCCTGTTCCTGCTGCTGGGAGCGCTGTTGCTGCTGCAGCAGCTTTGGCAATGGCGGCGCGGACGCCTGCCGGCAGCGGCGCCGCTGATCGGTCCGCGGCTCACGCCGGTCGATGCGACCCTGCTGATCGCCGGTGGTTTCGTCCTGGTGGGGGAGGTGATCACCCCCCAGCTGCTGCAGGGGCCCCTGCAACTGGGCCTGGCGGGGCTGACGCCGTCGCTGGCCCAGGGTCTGCAGGTCCTGCTGCTCTATCTGGGGCTGATGGTGGCCCCGCTGGCCCTGCTGGCGCTGCAGCTGCGAGGGCTGGGGACGCCGCCGTCGGGGGGCTGGTTGCAGTGGCGCTGGCGGCCTCCCCTGCCGGTCCTGCTCCAGGCGCTGCGGATGGTGCTGACGGTGCTGCCGCTGGTGGCCCTGTGCGGCTGGCTGGTGGACTGGCTCTGGAGTGACCCGGGAGGCAGCAATCCCCTGCTGGAGCTCGTGCTCACCAGCGGTGATGGTCTGGCTCTGCTCTGCTTCGGCCTGACGGCGATGGGGCTCGCGCCACTGTTCGAGGAGATGTTGTTCCGAGGGGTGCTGCTGCCGGTGGTGGCGACCCGGGCGGGAGGGCCCGTGGCGGTGGTGATCAGCGCCGCCGTATTCGCCCTGGCCCACCTGAGCCTGAGCGAGCTGACGCCCCTGTTCGTCCTGGGCCTGGGCCTGGGCTGGCTGCGCTGGCGCAGTGGCCGCCTGGCCGCCACGGTGCTGATGCACGCCCTCTGGAACGGCCTCACCTTCCTCAACCTGTGGCTTCTGGCTGACTGAGCGGAACCGGTGGGTTGCTGGCGCCCCGTGGGGGTGGTTCACTTGCGCATTGACCTCTCCGCCGCCGTGGTCGCCTCCGTTTCCAACCCGCTCCAGCGCCCCGCCGCCAGGCCAGCGCGACGCCGGAACCCCGGTCAGCGGGGCGGGTCGGAATCCCTGCGGATCATCCAGGGCTCGATGTCGGCCCGCCGGATCGAACGGCAGGCCCCCTGGCTGGCCGGGCTGCACCGGGTCAGCACCGGCGCCCTCGTCGGGCTGGGTCTGTCAATGACCGGTCTGAGCGCCCTCACCCTCCACTGGCAGAACCACTGGGCGGACAGCTACGCCCGCCTGCAGGCCGCCAAGGTCCTGACCCATCGGCTGCAGGAGTCCACGGCCCTGCTGGAGCAGCACCACCTCGGCATCGCACGGCGTCCGGGCCAGCTGGTGCCGACCAGCAGTGAGAACCTGATCCATCTGCGCGAGCCCCAGGCGAAGGTCCAGGCTTCACCGCTGGCCCTTCTGGCCAATCTGCCTCTGCGTCCCATGCCGGCGGGTTACTGATGGCACGCCCCACCGGTCGTCGTCATCCTCCGGGGGGTCTGCGCCCGGCAGGTGCGGCCCCTTCCCTGAGCCCCGCCCCGCAGCGGCCGCGACGGGGCCCGGGACGCCCCCGGGTCGTCGAGATGCAGCCGCTCTCCGCCCGGAGGATGGTGGCGGTGTACCTGATGCTCTGTGCGGCCCTGACCGGCCTGGTGGGTCGGCTGGCCTGGCTTCAGCTGGTGGAGGGTTCCCGCCTGGAGGCCCGGGCACGGGCGATCCAGACCCATGCGATCAAGCCGATCGGCACGCGCCGCACCATCGTCGACCGGGAGGGTCGACTGGTGGCTCTCGATGAGGAGCGTTTCACCCTCTGGGCCCATCCCCGCTTCTTCAACATGCCCGGGGATGAGCCCCGCAGCATTCGTCCCGTGGCGGACGTGGTGGCGAAGCTGGCCCCTGTGATCGGGCGCCCGGCGGCCGAGCTGCTCGCCACCATCGGCGAGCGCAAGAGCGGGGTGAAGCTGATCAGCGGCCTCGATCCGGAGACCGCCAACCGGGTGCGGGAGCTGGGCATCAGCGGCCTCGACCTGGAGGCCTACCCCCAGCGGATCTATCCCCAGGGGCCCCTGTTCGCCAATGTGGTGGGGTTTCTCAATGTGGAGCGCAGGGCCCAGGCGGGCCTCGAGCAGAGCCGCGACCGGGACCTGCGCCGCCAGGAGACGACCATCAGCATGCGCCGCGGTGCCGACGGCACCCCGCTGCCCGATGGCCTGGTGGCCGGTTCCCTCTACGACGACGATCTGCGTCTGCAGCTGACCCTCGACGCCCGGCTGCAGCAGGTCGCCCAGCAGGCCCTGGCCAAGCAGGTGAAGCAGTGGAACGCCAAGCGCGGCGCGGCGATGGTGATGGATGCCCGCACCGGCGAGATGCTCGCCCTGGTGTCCGCCCCCACCTACGACCCGAACCGCTTCTGGAGCTACAACCCGGGGCTGTTCCGTGAATGGTCTGTTCAGGATCTCTACGAGCCAGGCTCCACCTTCAA
>JAYKJA010000135.1:0-4768 GCA_035285905.1 Synechococcaceae cyanobacterium | reverse complement strand
TCAGCCCCTCCGCATCGCTGGGCTGCCGCTCGCTGGTGGTCCAGCTGGTGAGCAGGGTGCCCTCTCCCAGCAGGCGGCGTTCCAGCTGGAAGCTGGCCTCCACGAAGCGGGCGGAGGGGTCCTGGGGCGCCGAACCCTGCTCCCAGGCCAGGGTGTAGGTGGCATCGCTGTAGCGGCGGGCGCCGGCATTGGCCTCCGGCCGGCGGGGCACGGGCGGCAGCAGGGCGGCCAGCTGGGCCGGATCCATGCCGGGCAGCTCGGCCAGCCGCTCGAGCAGGTAGCTGCGCATGGCCTCGGCCCGGGCCACCGCCAGGCCGCGGTTGCTGCCCTCGTAGCCCAGCTGGGCCAGGTTGTTGGCCAGGTTGGCGCTGAGCGGCTCCGGGTCGGTGGAGGCGCTGATGCGCAAACCAGCCACCGTCTGATTGCCGGCGGCGATCGAAGCCACCAGCCGATCCAGTTCGGCCCGCTCCGCCGGTGGCAGCAGGAAGGCCCCCGAATTGAGGAAATCGCGCTGGATGTGGGGCAGGATCTCCAGCTGGCTGTCGAAATCGAGGCGGCCGACGGGGCGACCGCCGGCATCGGTGCCGGCGTAGACCTCAAACAGATCACTGCCCGGCGCGCTCGGCCGCAGATAGAGAGCCTGGGGCCGCCCCTCATGCCAGCCGCGGGGCACGGGGCTGCCGGCGGCGAGGCTGGGCAAGCGGGTGCCGGCGGCGAGGTTGAAGGCCAGGCTGCGGCCGGCTCCGATATGGGCCCGCAGGGCGGCGTCGTCGATGCGCAGCAGATCGGTGCGGGTGTTGAAGGCGCCCAGATCGATGCTGGCGGTGCGGGGGGTGACGCTGACCTCGCCATCGCCGGCTTGCGGGGGCGCTTCCATCAGGCGGCGCAGCAGGGCGACGAAGTCGTCGACCATCCCCACCACATGCAGCAACTGCTGGCGGTGCAGCAGCCAGTTGAGATCGGCGCTGTTGTCGAAGTTGCCGGCGGAGCTGCCGAAACCGGCGATCAGGCCGGCGGGGGAATCAGCATCAGCATCTGCAGCAGGCAGCACACCGATGCGCTGGATGCCCCGGGCATCGGGCCCCGGCGCCGGCAGCGGCTCCAGGCGCAAAGGGAGCTGGTTGTCGATCAGCTGGATCAGCTGTTCGCCCGCCGCCTCCGCCAGGCCGGAATAGGCGGTGAGCCCCACCGGATGGAAGGCGAGGTTGCTGTGCAGGTTGATCAGACCACTGAGCAGGGCATCGAGATCCCGGGGCAGGTGGGGGGCGTTGCGGAGGGGATCGAAGCCGCGGAAGCTCACCTCGCCCGGCAGGTGCAGATCGCCCGCCAGACCCACCACATCACCGATCGAGAGCTGGAACGACACATCGGCGATCCGCTGGCTGTCCCAGGGGCGGCGCAGGGCATCGAACTGCCAGTCCTGGATGCCGGGGGCGTGCAGAGCCACCACCCGATACACCGGCAGGCCGGTGCCATCGGCGCCGGCGGCTGTCAGGTTGGCGATCGCCTGGGCATAGCCCTGGAGGCTGGCCACCAGGTCGGCGCCGAGAGCGGCGAACTGATCGCTGAGGCCGGGGCCCTCGCCTGCCCCACTGTCGTCGTCGCTATCGCTGAGCAGATCGGCCAGGATGGCGATGTTCACGCCCGCGCCCAGCAGACCCAGCCAGTTGTCGGCGGTGATCGGCTGGACCGCCAGGTTGGTGAGGCTGGTGGCCAGCGAGGCCAGGGGGCCGCTGAGCAGATTGGCCTCGATCCCGGCCAGGGTGCCGAGCGGATCGAGGGCGGTGAGGGCGAACTGCTGGGCCAGGGCGGCGCCCAGGCTGTTGCCGGTGAAGCTCGGCGGCGCCAGGCTGCCGTCGGCCAGGCCGGGCAGGCTCCAGGCCGTGAGGTCGGCCATGATCTGGCCGACATTGGTGAGGTATTGGATGATGCCCACCCCGAGGGGGTTGGCGTCGTCGAGCACGCCTTCGAGGTTGTCGGTGCCCTGAAAGGCCAGGATCGGGTAGGAGCTGGCGGGCCGCACCATCGCCCCGAGCCAGAAGGTGTCGTCAGCGGCGGGCAGGGGCGCGCCGGAGGGGGTGAGCGTGCCGGTGCCTTGCAGCACCGCATGGCTGGCCATGAAGCCGCTGGGGGAGGTTTCCCCGAATGGATCCGAGGCTGCGGCGCGTTCGCTCTCCGCCGTGACGCCGTAGATCGCCTCGATACGGAGGTGGTCGCCGATCGTTTCCGGCTGCCAGCCCCAGAGGCCGTAGAGACGATGGGGATCAAGCACCAGCTCATCGGCGGCCGCCGGATCGGCATTACCTGGAACGGCGCCCAGGCGCAGGGCCGATGCAGCAGCCGCGTCGATGGCGTCCTGCTCCGGCATCACAGCCGTGAGGGCACGGAACAGCGCCAGGGCCGCCGGCGCCTCATCAAAGAGCTTGTAGCCCAGCAGCACGCCCGGGTCGGCGGCGGTCCAGAAGGGAACGGCGTAGAGGTGCAGCTGCGCAGGGTCGACCCCAGTGCCGTGCAGGGTCGTGGGGTCGTCGGGCCGGGTGATCGTCACCTGGGCGCCCGCGCCATCGCCCTTGCTCTCCAGGCTGAGCACCAGCGGTTGGGACAACCTGGTTTGGTTCTCGGGGCCAAGCTGGAAGCCGAAGTCGTTGCGGTTCCAGCTCCCAGGGGCGGGCAGCTGGCCGGGGGACACCTCCTCGGGGGGGGCCTCGGGGGTGAGCCGCAGCAAGTTGGCTTCCCCATCGATCAGGTCGCTGCTGAGCGTCAGCCTGTGTTCCTGCGCGTAGACCCGCGTGCCATCCGTCAGCCGGCTGGCATAGGAATCCCGCTGCACTGCGGGAGAGGCGCTGATCAGGCCGGTGGCGTCGAAGCCGAAGGCCGCCCGCACGGCTTCGGCCGCAGTGGCGCTGAGGTCGAGCAGGGGCACCTCGCCATTGGCCAGCACCCGGGTGAAGCGCTCGAAGAACTGATCGCTGAGCTCCCCCAGCTCCAGGGAAAGCAGGGCGCTGGAACCCGAGCCATCGGCGAACAGATAGCCCGTGTCGTCGCGCTGGCGCAGGGCCGCCACGGTGCCTTCCGGCACCACCCGGGTGGCGCCCTCCGGCACCAGACCTGCCTGGAGACGCAGGATGCCTTCGGCGAAGATCTTGCCCTCGTCGCCCCTGGGCTCCGGCAGGCCCAGGCGCTCCTGCAACCAGTGCCCGGCCTTTTCCAGCAGCATCTCGGCCAGGTCGACCACTGGGGCGTGCTCGGCCCAGGCGCGGTTGAGCAGCAGCTGGCCACCGCCGCTGCCGTCGCCAGCCCAGCCGGCGGTGAAGCCGGAGAAGCGGTCTTCAAACACCCGCTCGAAGCCGAGAACCGCCGGTTGGCCTTCGGCAGTTGAGGACAGACCAGGAAAAATATCCTCAATCTTCACTGGCCCCCCGATCGTGCGCGGGGCCCGCAACACACCGCCCTCCCCAAGGGCGGCGGGGAGCTCTTCGGCGAGCACGCGATCAAACTCGGCCGCTCCGCCGCGGGTGAGTTGGCGCAGCAGGGTTCCGGGGGGCTGGCCGGCCGGGTTGAGATCGAAGGCCTCGCACAACAGCCGCTCAAACTCCTGCGGGCGCTCTCTCCAGAGGGTGGCCAGCCAAGTGGTGGCAAGATCCCCCGCAGCCGCCAGCCGGCTCTCGAGGCTGCTCAGGCGCGGAAGACTGGCGGTCATGGTGAGGGGGCCGGGGAAACGGCTCGGGGCGGGGAAGAATTGGGCTGCGATCGACCCCAGATCAGCTCAGGAGCGGTGCAGCGGGTGAACAATCACGCCGGGTCCGGCGGATTGGCAGACTCCGGGTTCTGCAGGCGCTGGAAGGCCTCTGGGTTCTCCACGGCCAGGCGCAACTGGGCCACCAGGGCTCGCCGGCCCACATCCATCAGCGCCAGCTGGTTGCGGATGCTCTTCATCTCCTCCTCGGAGGCGCGGATGGCTGCCACCAGCTGGCGGGCCGGCTCCGAAAGGCTGTCGAAGGCGTATTGCTTTCCCGCCAGGGTGATGGTGGGGTTGGCAGCGTCAGCCGGAGCCGGTTCCGACAGGGGAGTGGCGGCGGAAGAAAGAATTTCCAAGCCGGATGCATCGTCGAAGCCGCACATATAGGGACGAATCCGCTGAATGGCCCGGATTGCTCACTAAAAGTTCTCATTTCCAAATGCCTGATGCCTGAGAAAGCCTCGCCCGGGCAGCACGGCAGCGATGGGGACGCTGTTCCCGCCCCCCCCCTCCTGGGCGGGGCATGTCCGCCGGTTGGAGGGGATGGAAGCGGCCAGAATGGGAACAAACGGACGGCTGGCTGGGGAATCGAAAGCCGAATGATTAGAGGGACACGTTGAGTGGAAGGGGGAGGCGCCGCGGGACCGTATGCCTGATGGCTCCTCGCAGAGCGCTTAAGCAGCATTGTTCTGTGTAGCCGAATGCAGGGGTGAGCCAGCAGGGAGGGCATCTGCCGTTTGCTCACCTTGGATCTGCTCCTTGAGGTTGAGTCAACCGGGGCAATGTCATGAGGCATTGCCCCCATCTCGTTGACGCCGGGTTGCCATCGGGGTGCAGCTACGGATGCTGCTGGCGCTGGCCTCTACCGTCACCCCGCCAACAGTGAACTGACGGGGTAGGAAGAGACACCCTTGAGCAGAGCCAGCAGCTCATCGCTGCCGGCGGAGTACATCCCATCGCCATTGCGGTCCTCAAACACACCAAGACCTGAATCACTGCCCAGGCTGAGCGGTGTAGTGCCGTAGGCCG
>JAYKJA010000134.1:0-7136 GCA_035285905.1 Synechococcaceae cyanobacterium | reverse complement strand
GTCGCCACCGCCGGCGGGCGGATGATCCTCTCCAACGCGAGTGCGAGCGATCTCGGCGGCCAGAGCCACCACCCTTGACTCGGCCTCGATGAGCATGCCGGGGTTCGCCGGCAGGCCAAGGGTGATGCGCCGGCTTTTGCGGACGCCATCAACGCCTGTGGCCGTGCAACGCCAGAAGAGGCGATCGCTGACGGCATCCAGGCTGCCCTTGATGCCCCGGGCCCGGAGGCTTCTGGTGACCGGATCAAGAAGCATGGCGTTTGCCAAGTTTTTGCCAAGTTCGCTGCCGGAATCTTCGCGCAGAGGCCGGCAACACGCACCTCCCCAGTGGCGCAGGGCCACGAACACCGACCCGATTAAAAGCCCCAGACCCACTGCAACAGCTGGGATCTGGGGCTCTTGCTGGGACGGAGAGGGTGGGATTCGAACCCACGGACCCTTGCGGGTCGCCGGTTTTCAAGACCGGAGCCATCAACCACTCGACCACCTCTCCAGAGGCTGCCTTCGGCTCAGGGATTATCCCACGCCTGGCCAGGTTTCCATGCGGCTGGGGATGCCCCGGGGGCCTCCCGGCAGGCTGTGGCGTGAGCGGGGCCCGCTCCAGGCGGCCAGATAGGCGTGGTTGGCGGCGTCCAGTCCCTTCACCCCACGGAAGTCGGCATTGAACACCCTCGCTCCGGTTCCCTGGCCGGAGAGGCTGTCCCGCGGCGTCTTCGCTCCGCTCGGGGTGGCGGTCTGGGCTCTCCCTTCGAACAGCCGACAGCCCTCCAGCTGGGCTCCGCTGAGGTTGGCCCCCGCCAGGTCCGTCCCGGCCAGGTTGGCCTCGCTGAGATCGGCCCCGCGCAGATCGGCTCCGCGCAGGTCCGCCCTGTTGAAATCGATGCCCCGCAGGTCGGTCCCTCTCAGGTTGGCCCCGCGCAGGAAGCTGCGCAGCTGGATCACCGGAACCCCCAGATCCCGATCCTCCTGGTAGTTGCCCTCTCCATCGAGGATCGCCCGGCCCAGGCGGTTGTCCCGCCGCAACGGCGTCAGCAGACGGGCATGGGAGAGAAAGCGCAGCACCCGGGCCTTGCCCTCAGGGTCGATGCTGCCCAGCACCGCCGCCAGCCTTCCCTCCGCCAGCATCCGTTCCAGAGGCCAGTCCTCCAGCAGCCCCTCCTCATCGATGATGAGCTCCGACAGTCCATGGATCAGGCTGTCGATCGTCTGGGCCTGGGTGATGCGGTTCTGCTGTCCGGTCAGTCGCTGATCCACCATCACCTGCCTCCAGGCGATGGCCAGGGCCACCAGGGCCACCAGGATCTGCCCCACCGCTCCGATCACCCCTTCGCCGAAGGCCCCGATCGCTCCCCAGTCGCGCAGGCGGTAGATCTCCAGCAGCGGATCCAGCCAGCCCAGGGCCAGGGGGATCGCCAGCAGCGCCAGCACCAGGGCGAAGGCGGCCACCACCCGGATGAAGCTCGGGTCATCGCGCTTCTCCCTCAGCACCCTCCACAGCGGCGGCAGCAGCTGCCTCAACCCCAGCAGCAGCAGCAGCCCCGCCGCCAGCAGCACCAGGGGCGCGCTGCGGCAGAGCAGCCCCACCACGGTGACCAGCATCAGCAGCAGCAGCGCCTGCAGCGGAGACCTCCACCACAGGCCGAAGCGGCCCACGCCGCGGAATGGAGGCAGCTCCTCGGCGGCCTCGGGTGGCTGAGGGTCGACGGGGGCCATCCCGTCAGCGGTGTCGTGCTCCATGGTCAGATCGGCAGCGCCGGCGTGGCCTGATACCAGAATCCCGCCGCGAGGATGCCGTAGGCCCCCAGCAGCAGCACCCCCTCCAGCCAGTCGGAGCGGCCATCGAGGCTCACCAGGTTGGAGATCACCACGGCGCTGATCACCGCCACCACCTCATACACATCGAAGCTGAGGTCGAAGGGGTGGCCCAGCAGCGGCCCGCAGAGCACCAGCACCGGCACCATCAGCAGGGCCACCAGCAGGGTGCAGCCGAAGGCCACCGACACCGACAGGTGCATCTTGTTGCGTCGCGCCAGCCCGACGGCGGTGACGTACTCGGGCAGACCACCGAGCAGCGGCAGCAGCACGATGCCGGTGAAGCTGGCGGGCAGATGCAGCCGTTCGCTGACCGGTTCGATCACCCCCATGAACAGCTCCGACTCCACCGCCAGCAGGGCGGCGGCCCCCAGCAACACCGTCAGCCACAGCCGCAGGGAGGGCCTGGCGCCGCTGGCGTGCGCGGAGGGCGCCGTGTCGTGGGCTGCGGCATCGGCCTGGTCTCGGTCCGGGGAGGCCTCCGGCTCCTCCTCCAGCAGCTGGTAGAGGTTGCGATGGGTGCGCAGGGAAAACAGCAGGGTCAGCCCATAGACCAGCAGCAGCAGCCAGGCCACGAAGCGGGAGAAGGAGGCCGTGCTGCGGGCGGCCTCCAGGCTGTCGGAGGGGTGCACTCCGAGGCTGGCCAGGGAGGGGATCAGCATCGCCAGCACCGCCAGGGACATGGCCGTGCCGCTGACCCGTGCCACCACCGGCCGGAAGCGCTGCTCCCGGCGGCCGATGCCTCCCGCCAGCATCGCCAGGCCGAGGGTGAGCAGCAGATTGCCGATCAGGCTGCCGGTGATGCTGGCCTTGACGATCGTGACCAGACCGGCCCGCAGCGCCGCCAGCGCCAGGATCAGCTCGGTGGCATTGCCGAAGACGGCGTTGAGCAGCGAGCCGATCGAGGGACCCAGCGCCACCCCCAGCTCCTCGGTGGCCTGGCTCATCCAGATCGCCAGCCCCATGATCGACCCCACTGCGGTGAGGCAGACGGCGGCATCGCCCCAGTCGAGTCCGACCGCCAGCCAGGACAGCGGCGCCAGCGCCAGCAGCCCCAGGCTGATCTTCTGTACCGCTCCCATTGGTTGGTTCTGTTCGCCCCATTGTGAGGCCCTCCGTTCGAACGGGGCGGGCAGAGCCAGGCGTTGTTCCTGCCGCTCCCGATCGCCTGCGCCCGGCTCCGCGGCGTCAAAGCCGGGTGCCGCCAGCCGGCGGGGGTCCGGCAGCCGGGTTGCTGGCCGCGAGCTTCAGGGGCGGGGGGTGATTCCCGCTGCGGCTGCCGGAGGCGCCGCAGCCGCGGGGGAGGGAGCTGTTCTGCCGGGGGCCGGCGGGGCACTGGCCGGATGGCGCCGCAGGAAGGCCGCCACCGATTCCGGCTGTTTCCACATCAGCCCCACCGGCAGCCACAGGTCCCCCGCCGACGAGGTGATGTGCACCTCCCAGTGGTAGAGGCCGCGGTAGGCGTTGGGATCGCGTCGCAGCAGGTCGGCGTAGGCCAGCACGCCGCGGCCGTAGTGGTCGCTGTTGTTGTACCCCCAGAGCGCGCGGCGGATGTCCCGCAGGCCGCCGCGTCGCACCAGGTAGCGGGCGGCGGCGGGGATGGCATCGGCGGGGCTGCGGATGTCTCCCCCCTTGCCGATTCCTGCCTCGGCCCAGGTGGTCGGCAGGAACTGCATCGGTCCCTGGGCTCCGGCCACCGAGACCCCATCGATGCGGCCCATGCCGCTCTCCACCAGGTTGATCGCCGCCAGCACCTCCCAGGGGATGCCGGTGGCGGTGGCGGCCTGGCGGTAGTGGCGCAGCAGTTCCTCGGGCGGGGCCGGCTGGCGGATCCTCCAGGCGGGCAGGGTCTGCACGCCTCCGCGGCGGGGATGCATGGCCAGGAAGGCCCGTCGGGCCTCCAGGTGGCGATCCAGCACCGGCTGCCAGCGGGCTTCCAGGGACTGGCGCACGGCCTGGGCCAGCTGCGGCTGCCGCGCCAGGTGGCGGTAGATCACCTGCTGCTGGTGTCCCAGTTCGGGCAGGGCGTCGTCGGGGACGGCCGGATCGCGCACAGCGGCCTCGATCGCCCCCAGCAGGTCGGCGATCTCCCGGGGGCTGCCGGGCAGGCCGGGGTAGCGCCGCCCCTCGGCGGTGGCCGGCTGCCCCGGGTGGACGTGGGGGCGGGGAAGCGGCGCTGGAGGCGGGGCTGCGGGAGCTGCCTCCGGGGTCGGGAGGGGCGCTGCGGGAGCCGTTGCCTGGGACAGCTCCGAGGAGGTGGCGCAGCCGGGAGCTCCCAGGCTGAGGGCCAGCAGCAGCAGCAGCACCCGTCCCTGCGGGGCCTGGCGCCTTGGGGTGTGGTCGCGAGGGCGGGAGCGCACCGGCGGGCCTGTCGCTGGGGGGCGAGCGTAGGGCAGCGCTTCCGGCCATGGCGCATCGGCCTGCGGGCCGCCCTCCGCGCCTGCCGCCGGGGATCCGCCGCGGGGCGGGAGCCGCGGCTCGAGGCGCGGCCGGCCCGCCGGCGGATCCCCCCTGCGGCGAGTTCCGGGGTGGTGGAATGACCAGGGTGTGCGGCAGGCGCGATGGGTCCCCTCAGGCTTTCCCGGGCTCATGCCGGACGCGGAGGCCTGCTGGGCCTGCTGCTGTTGCTTCCCCTCGCCTCGGGCCAGGCCGCGCCGTCTGCGGTGGAGCCGGGCTGGAAGGCCTGCTCCTTCAATGAGCGGGTGATCGGCTGCCGCGACAGCCATGGGTCCGACGGCCGCGTGCGGATTCTCTGGAAGGACGGCAAGGCCATGAGCTACCGCCTGGTCAGGGAGGGGTTCCCCATCTCCCTCCTGCGGGACAGCCTGGGGGGACTCTGGGAGCGGGAGATCCTGATCCAGGGCAATGCGGTGTTCGTCAACCGGGCCAACGGCCACCGCATCGTCGTGCCCCTGCGGCTGGAGCCGTCGCGGCTTCCCGCTGCGGGGAGCGGCCGCGCGCCGTAGGGGCCCCTGCCTGCCGGAGTCCCGGGGTGCGGAGCCCCGGCCGCCGGGACTCCGGCCGCGACCGCGGGAGGCTCAGCGGCTGAGGGCCAGGCCCGAATGGCGGATCAGGGCCTCGCTGCTGGGCTCGCGGCCGCGGAAGGCCTCGAACACTTCGCGCGGGTGGCGGCTGCCGCCCTGGCTCAGCACCGTGTCGCGGAAGCGGCGGCCGGTGGCCTGGATCTGCTCCTCGTTGTCGAGGCCCACCTCCTCAAAGGCGCTGAAGGCATCCGCACTGAGCACCTCGGCCCACTTGTAGGAGTAGTAGCCCGCGGCATAGCCGCCGGCGAAGATGTGGCCGAAGGAGCAGAGGAAGGCGTCCTCCTCGATCGGCGGCAGGATCGTGGTGGATTGGGCGATCTCGCGGCGCAGCTGCTCCGGGCTGAGGCCGCAGTCCGGCGTCCAGTGGCTGTGCAGGCGCAGATCGGTGAGGGCGAAGTGGACCTGGCGCAGGGTGGCGGAGCCGGTCATGAAGGTGCGCGCTGCCAGCAGCTTGGCGAATTCGGCTTCCGGCAGCGGCTCACCGCTCTGCCAGTGGCGCGCCATGCCCATCAGCGTGCCGCGGTCGTAGCACCAGTTCTCCATGAACTGGCTCGGGAGTTCCACCGCATCCCACTCGACGTTGTTGATGCCGGCGGCCTGGGGGCGTTCGACCGTGGTGAGCATGTGCTGCAGCCCGTGGCCGAACTCGTGGAACAGGGTCTCCACCTCTTGGAAGGTCATCAGGCTGGGGGTGTCCCCCACCGGAGGGCTCTGGTTGCAGATCAGGTAGGCCACCGGCAGCACGGGGGTGCCATCGGGCCTGCGGGAGCGCACCAGGCACTCGTCCATCCAGGCTCCGCCGCGCTTGCTGCCGGGACGGCTGTAGGGGTCGAGATAGAAGGCCGCCAGCGGCACGCCGCTGAGGCGGTCGTGGATGCGGAAGAAACGCACGTCGGGGTGCCAGATCGGGGCCTCCCCGTCGGCGGCCTCGATGCGGATGCCGAAAAGGCGGTCGCAGAGGGTGAACAGACCCTCCAGCACCTGCGGCAGCGGGAACCAGGGCCGCAGGGCCTCGCTGTCGAGGTCGAAGCTGCGCTGGCGTTGCTGCTCCGCCCAGTAGCTGACATCCCAGGGCTGGAAGTCCTCGGCCTCCGGGGCCCCGGCGCTGGCGGCGGTGGCCCGCAGCTGCTCGAGCTCCTGCTGCGCCACCGGGTGGGCGGCCGCCCGCAGCTCCTCCAGCAGCCGCTCCACCGCCGCGTCGTCGTCGGCCATCTTCGAGGCCAGGCTCACCTCGGCCCAGTGGCGGTAGCCGAGCCGGCGGGCCTGCTCCAGGCGCAGGGTCAGGATCCGCTCGATCAGGGGCCAGTTGCCGGCCTCCTCTCCCGAGGCCCGGCTGACGTGGGCCCGGTAGACCCGCTCGCGCAGGTCGCGGCGGCGGCTGTACTGCAGGAAGGGGGCGTAGCGGGGCATGTCCAGGCCCATCCGCCAGGGGCCCGCGGCGGCGCTGGCCTCGCTGTCGCCGGCCTCTCGGGCCGCCTGGGCCAGGAGCTCCCGCAGGCTGTCGGGCAGACCGTCCACCTCGGCCGGATCGCTCAGGCGCAGGCTCCAGGCGTTGGTGGCATCGAGCACCTGGTTGCCGAAGCGGGTGGCGAGTTCGGCCAGCTCCTGGCTGGCGGCGTTGAAGGCCTCCTGTTCGGCGGCGGGCAGCGAGACGCCGCGCAGGTCCATGTCGCGGATCTCCGCCTCGACGATGCGGCGCTGGGTGGGATCGAGGTCCCCCTGCTCCAGCAGGCGGCGCAGGGCCCGGTGGATCAACCGGCTCTGGCCGCAGCGGTTGCCGAAGGCCACCACCGCACCCTGCTGGGCGGCATGGGCCTGGCGCAGTTCGGGGCTGTTGCAGACGCCGTTGAGATGGCTGACCACCCCCCAGCTCCAGCGCAGCCGTTCGCCGAGGCGATGCAGGGGATCCATCAGGTCGGACCAGTGGATCGGAGCGTCGGCGGCGAGGGAGTGCTCCAGCTGCTGCTCGAGGGCGTCGAGGCTGGCCTGGAGCTGCTCCAGCAGCTCGGGGATGTGGCGCTCGATCTGGTCGGGCGTGATCGCCGCGAACGCGGGCAGGCCTTCACCGGCGAGCAGGGCTGGGGCGTCGCTGGGGCTGGCGGTCATGGCGGGGCCTGAAGCTCCGCCCATTTCAGCCCAGCGGCGGAGGGCCGGGGGCTCAGCCGAGGGCGGGGAACCGGCCGAGAGCGACCTGGGCGTGGCTGGCGAGCTGGGTGGCCAGGCCGTTGGTGCTGGCTTCGTAGAAATCGATGGCGACCCGGGGCCAGAAGCCGATCACCA
>JAYKJA010000133.1:0-6705 GCA_035285905.1 Synechococcaceae cyanobacterium | reverse complement strand
GGCGCGCCGGCCTCAACCCGTTCAGTCAGCTCAATCGGCTGGTGCAGCGCCAGCTGCTGGCCCAGGCCCTGCGCGCTCGTCTCGACCCGCAGGCCGCCGCCGAGCGCCGCGCCCTGCTGACGTTGCTGCCGCCCCGCCGTTCAACCAAGGGCTCCCTGCCCCCCAGCTCACTGCCGCCAAGTTCCTCGTCGCCAAGCTCCCCGCTGCCAAGCTCCCAGGCACCGAGCTCCCCGGCGCCCAGCCGTCGGCCGGCCGGTGGCCAGCCGGACCCGTCCCGCTGAGCGCCCCGCGGCGATGCGCATCCTCTCCCTCAGCAACTGCCCGCTCGACGTAAGCCAGGGCTCCGGCTACATCGTGCTGCGCTACAGCGAAGGCCTGCGGCAGTGCGGCCACCGTGTCACCCTGCTCGGCCCCGAGAGCTTCGACCCCTGGCCGCAGCTGGGCGGCAAGATGCGCAGCTGGCGGCTGGCCCTCGGCCTGGCCCTCTGCGCCCTGCGCCATTGGCGGCGGCCAGAGCGCGGCAGGGGCGACATCCAGGGCCAGCTCCCCGGCCGTTCTCAGGGTGAACTACACGCCGGCAGCCAGGGCGAGACCAGGCGCGATGGCCGGAGCACTGGGCCGAGCGAGGGCAGCCGCCATGACGCGAGCAACGACCCCTGCGGTGGCCCGGGTGGCGACCGGGCCACGGGCGCCGACGGCCCTGCCGACCTGATCGAGTTCTACGGCGGTGAAGCCTGGCTGGCGCTGGCGCTGCTGCGGCTGCTGCCCGGCCGGCCGGCGCTGGTGATCCACGCCAACGGCCTCGAGAGCCATTTCTTCGGCACCCTGATCAGCGCCAGCCGGCTCGGCCTGGTGCCCCACCCCTATGCCTCCTGGCATCAGCCCAATCCGATCCGCCTGTTCGACTGGGCCTTCCGCCACGCCGATGCCCTGGTCACCGTCAGCGATGCCGAGGCCCGCTACGCCCGGCGTCGCCGCTACCAGCCGCCCGGGCGCCTGCTGGCCCTGGCCAATCCGCTCGATCCGCTCTGGCTCGACCAGCCCTGCCTCCCTTCCCATGAGCGGCTGATCGGCTACTGCGGCAGCTGGATCCCCAGCAAGGGCACCACCCTGCTGGCCCGGGCCCTGGCCGCCGTGCTGCCCCGTCACCCCGACTGGTCCGTGCTGCTGATCGGCGTCGGCTCCGACTTCGACCCCGCCGCCTGGTTTCCCGCCCCCCTGCTGCCGCGCATCGCCGTGGTGCCGCTGGAACGGGACAAGGCCCGCCTGCAGCAGCTCTACCGCCGCCTGGCGATCGCCTGCTTCCCCAGCCTGTTCGAGAGCTTCGGGCTGGCGCTGGCCGAGGCGATGAGCTGCGGCGTGGCCTGCCTCAGCACCTCCACCGGCTACGCCGCCGACCTGGAGCACGGCCGCCAGGCCTGGCTGCTGCCCTCTCCCCCCAGCGCCGCAGCCCTGGAGGATGGCCTCGAGCGCCTGATCGCCGACGCCCCGTTGCGGCAGCGGCTGGCCTCCGGCGGCCATCAGGCCGTGCAGCGCCTGCGCTGGCCCGCAGCGATCCACTCCCTCGACGGCTTCTACAGGGAGCTGGTGGCGGAACGGCGGCGCCCGGCCGGAGGGCGCTGGTGGGGGGGCTTGGCCGGCCTGCTGGCGGGCCTGCTCCTGGGCGTGCCCCTCGGGCTGCTGCTCGCCTGGCAGCTGGCGCCCCGGCCCCGCTGGCTGGCCGGCCAGGTGCAGGCGCTGCACCACCAGCTGCCGCTGCGGCCCGTCCCCTGCCCCCGCGATGCGGCGGTGCTGGTGGTGTTGGGCCAGTCCCATGCCGCCAACTGGATCGAGCCCCGCTACAGCGGTGCCATCCCCGCCAACCTGCTGCAGTACGACTGGAAGCGCGATCTCTGCCTGCCCTATCGCGAGCCCCTGCTCGGCAGCGATCACAACGGCGGTGCCCTGCTCACCCCCGCCCTGGTGGCCCTGGCCCGCCGGCAGCCGCGGCCGCTGCTGGTGGCGCCCCTGGCCCGCGGCGGCTCCTCGGTGCTCGAGTGGGCCTACGGCGATCTCTCCCATCAGAACGCCCTGGTGCTGCGCCAGCTGCAGGCCCGTTCCCTGACTCCGACCCTGTTCCTCTGGCACCAGGGCGAGAAGGATGCGGCCCGCCCCGGCCTGCGCCCGGAAGACCTGCGCCGCGTGCCCGCCCTGATGCTCAGCGACCCCGACGACTTCCCCTTCGGCCTGCGCCAGGCCGATGCCGCCGCCGCGTTGCAGCGGGTCGTGGAGCGCAACCTGGCAGCCGCCCCCCGGGCCCGCTTCGGCATCGCCCTCGCCTCCGCCTGCGGCCTGCAGCCGCCGGATCCGCGCCTCCGCGCCGCCCAGCGCCAGGTGATCGCCTCCGATCCGCGCCTGTTCCTGCTGGTCGACAGCGATCGGCTGATCGGCCGCCGTTGGCGTTATGACCACTGCCACCTCAGTCAGGAGGCCGTCCAGGTGCTGACCCCCTCCCTCGTCGCGACCCTGAGCCGCCAGCTCGGCCCCTCCGCCTCCCGCCAGCCTTGACGGCGTCCTCCCCCCGCCACCGGCCCGCTGCCGCGGCGGCGGCCCTCCCCGCTCCCGGCGCCTATCGCCCCGAGATCGACGGCCTGCGCGCCGTGGCCGTGCTGGCGGTGCTGATCAACCACATCGACCACCGCTGGCTGCCCGGCGGCTATCTCGGCGTCGACCTGTTCTTCGTCATCTCCGGCTGGGTCGTCACCGGCTCGCTGCTGCGCCACTCCCACACCTCCTGGCGCCAGTTCCTGGGGGCCTTCTACGCCCGCCGCGTGCGCCGCCTCCTCCCGGCCCTGGTGGCCTGCGTGCTGCTCAGCTCCCTGCTCGGCGCCCTGGTGATCGCTCCCCAGGCGCTCGAGCGGCTGGCCTCCCTGCGCACCGGCCTGGCCTCCCTGGTGGGCCTCTCCAACCTCTACCAGCTGCGTCAGAGCACCGACTACTTCGGCAGCAGCGCCGAACTCAACCTCTTCACCCACACCTGGAGCCTCGGGGTCGAGGAGCAGTACTACCTCGTCTATCCGATCCTGGTCGGCCTCTGCGGCCTGGTGCGCGGCCGCGCCGAACGCGTGCGGCGGCGCCTGGCGCTGCTGCTGCTGCTGCTGATCAGCGCCTCCCTGCTGTTTCAGGCCCACCTCTGGGCCAGCGACCAGGCGGGGGCTGCCTTCTTCCTCACCTCCGCCCGCTTCTGGGAGCTCGGGCTCGGGGCGCTCGGCTGCGTGCTGCTGCCGTCGCTGCGGCTGGGCGGGGCGACGGGCCCGCAAGGACTGGCCCTGTTCCCCTGGATCGCCGGGCTGGCGGCCGCCGCCCTGCTGGTCAGCCTGGTCCTGCCGCTGGCCTGGCAGCAGCCCGCCACGCTCACGGCCGGCCTGGCCTCGGCCCTGCTGCTGCCCGCCCTGGCCCTGCCCTCGCCGCTGCAGCGGGCCCTGGCCCGGCCGCCGGTGGTGGCGATCGGTCTGCGCTCCTATTCGCTCTACCTCTGGCACTGGCCGCTGCTGGTGCTGGCCCGCTGGACCATCGGCCTGGAAGGGCCGGCCCTGGCGGTGGTGCTGCTGCTGATCGTCCTGGTCAGCGAAGCCTCCTACCGCTGGCTCGAAACGCCGCTGCGCCGGCGCCGCTGGGGCGCCACCAATGCCGCCGCCATCGGCCGCGCCGCCCTGCTGCTGCTGCTCTCCGGCGCTGCGGTGCTGGGCCTCGAGCGCCGCGGTGACGCCCTGTTCATCGGCCGGCACCGCTTCAATGCCGGCCCCTGGTTCGACACCGTCGGCGTCGCCGGCACGCGCCTGCGCGGTGACCGCTGCAACGCCATCCCCACCGACGGCCCGCAGCTGCCGCTGGCCATGCGCCGCGACTGCCGCGCTGAAGCCTCCACACCGCGGCGGCCTCCGGTCGTTCCCGCCCGCCAACCCCGGGCGCTGGCCGTGCTGGGGGACAGCCATGCCCTGCACCTGCTGCCGTTGCTGGAGCAGCTGCAGCAGCGCCACGGCCTGCCGGTGCTGGCCCTCTCGCGCAGCGCCTGCGTGATGCCGGCGCCGGGGCCGAGCGTGCAGGCCGGCTGCCAGGGCTTCAGCCAGGCCGCCATCGCCGAGGCCCTGGCCTTCACCGCTCCGAGCCGCGGCACGGTGGTGCTCAGCAACTACCTCTACGGCCACTTCCGTCCCGGCGGCGACCTGGCCCGCCAGTTCCGCCGGCCGGACGGCGGTCTCGCCGGCGACACCGGCGCCAACCTGCAGGCCTGGGCCGCCGCTGTCGGAGGGCTGGCCGAGCAGCTGGCGCGCCAGGGCGGCACGCTCGTCGTCGTCGCCCCCACCCCCGAGCAGCGCAGCCGCTTCGGTCACCCCCAGCTCTGCCGCACGGAATGGTTCCGGCCGGTGCTGCCGGCCGTCTGCCGCCGCTCCAGCACCAGTCGCCGCGTGCTGCTGCAGGACCGCCAGCCGATCCTGCAGGCCCTGCAGGCCCAGACCCGCCGCCACCCCAACCTCGTGGTCTTCGATCCGTTCGAGACCCTCTGCCCCGGGCCCGGGGACTGCGCCAGCGACCGCAACGGCACCGTGCTGTTCCGCGACAAGGACCACCTCTCGGCCGCCGCCGTGCGCAGTCTCACCCCGCCGTTCGAGGCGCTGCTGCGCCGCCGCGGCCTGCTGTGACCCCTCAGCCGCCGCCCGGGCGTGAACCGACCGATGCCTCCCCGGCCGGCCAGGACGCCGCCCTCCTGCAGCTGGTGCCCGATCTGGGCGAAGGCGGCGGTCTTGTCGACCTCGCCCGCCTGCTGCTGCCCGACGCCCCCTGCCTCGACGTCGAGGCCTTCCTGCGCTGCCCGCCGGACACCGGCACGCTGCTGGTGCATTACAGCGGCTACGGCTATGCGGCCAACGGCGCGCCGGCCCGGCTGGTGGAGCAGCTGCTGGGCTGGCGGCGGCAGCGCCCGGGCCGGCGCCTGCTGCTGCACGTGCATGAGCTGTATGCCCGCCAGCCGCCCTGGCGCAAGGGCTTCTGGTGGGCCGGCCGGCAACGGCGGGTGCTGCTCCGCCTGGCCCAGGGCGCCGACGGCCTGATCACCAACCTCGAACGCCACGCCCGCTGGCTGCGCCGCCAGGGACTCCCTCCCGCCGCGGTGCTGCCGGTGCCCTCCAACGTCGGCGAACCGCAGGAGCCGCCGCCGCTGGCGCAGCGTTCGCCGCGGCTGGTGGTGTTCGGCGGCCGGGCCCAGCGGCAGGCGGCCTACCGGGCCCTGGCGCCCCTGGGGCCCCTCCTGCACGCGCTGGAGCTGCAGGCGATCGACGACATCGGCCCGCCCCTGCCCGAGCCTCCGCCGGCCCCGTTGCCGCTGCAGGTGCATGGTCGCCTGCCGGCCGCGGAGGTGGACGCGAAGCTCCAGGCCGCCCGCGCCGCCGCCGTGGCGTACCCGCTCGACTTCGTCGCCAAGTCGGGCATCTTCGCGGCGATCAGCGCCCATGGCTGCCTGCCGCTGCTGCTGCACGGCGGCCGCCTGCCGGGGCCCTGCGATGGCCTGCTGCCCGGCCGCGAGCTGCTGCGGCCCTGGCAGCTGCAGGCCAGGCAGCTGCGACCCGGGCTGATGCGACCCAGGCAGCTGCGACCCGGGGGGCGGGCAGCCCCCCTCGCCCCGGATGCCCAGCAGGCGATCGCCACGGCGGCCTGGCGCTGGTATCAGGGCCATCGCCTCTCCGTCCAGCGCCGGCAGGTGCAGGCCTGGCTGGCCGGCTCCACACCCCCTCCCGCCGCCGCTCGCCCCCTGAAGCTGCTGCTCTACTGCCACGCCTATCTGCCCAGCCTCGGCGGCCTCGAGCGGGCGGGCCAGCTGCTGGCCGAGCAGCTCAGCCAGCCGGAGCCCGGCTCCGGCGCGGGCCCTCGCTGCCGCCTCGAGCTGGTCACCGCCACGGCGACGGACGACCCGGCCTGGGACCGGGCCCAGCCCTACCGGATCCACCGCCAGCCCTCCTTCTGGACGCGCCTGCGCCTGGTGGCCGCCGCCGATCTGGTGCACAGCAACGGCGCCAGCCTGGCCGTGAGCCTGCCGGCGGTGCTGCTGGGCAAGCCGCTGGTGATCACCCACCAGGGCTACCAGCTGGTCAGCGTCGACGGCCTCGGCTGGGGCGAGGAGGGGCCGACGCCGCTGACGCCGGCCGCCTCGCTGGCCTGGTATCGCCGCCGCCTGCCCTGGCCCGCCTGGTTCCGCCAGGTGCTGCTGCTGCATCTGCGCCGCTGGGTGGCCCAGCGGGCCGCCGCCAATGTGGCGATCACGGCCTGGGTGGAGCGGCGCCAGCCGCTGCCGCGCAGCCTGGTGATCGCCAACCCGGTGGCGCTGGCGGAGGAGCCGGTGCGCCCTGCCGGCAGCAGCAGCGGCCGCGGCAGGCAGGGCACCGATCAGCGGCTCGACAGCCGTGGCCTGGCCCCTGGCGCCGCTGCCACCCAGGCCTGGAGCCAGCGCCCCTGGGACCTGCTGTTCCTCGGCCGGCTCGTGCAGGAGAAGGGCCTCGATGTGTTGCTGGAGGCCCTGGCGCTGCTGCGCACGGCGGCGGACCTGCAGCCGCGGCTGCTGGTGATCGGCGACGGCCCCAGGCGGGAGGCCTGGCAGGTGCTGAGCGAACGGCTCGGGCTGGCGGAGCGGGTGAGCTTCGCCGGCAGCCTGCGCGGGACGGCGCTCACGGC
>JAYKJA010000132.1:0-8831 GCA_035285905.1 Synechococcaceae cyanobacterium | reverse complement strand
CCGGAGGACGGCGCTGCCGTGGCTGCCTGGGCCGAGATCTGTGGGGTGGTCGCTGTCGGGGTCGCTGCCATCGCCGTGCCGTGCCTGGAGGGATCCTATGAAGCGGCGCAGCGGGCCGGCACGCATGCTGGGGGGGGGTGGAGGCCATGGAGGAGCGGGTCCTGATCCTGGGCGGCGGCCTGATGGGGCTGGCCGTGGCCCATGCGCTGGCCCGCCGCGGGCTGGCGGTGCGGGTGCTGAGCCGGCGCCACAGCGAGGCCGCCGGCTTCGTGGCGGCGGGCATGCTCGCGCCCCATGCCGAGGGGCTGGCGGGTGATCTGCTGCGGCTGGGGCAGGCCAGCCTGGAGCGCATCCCGGCCTGGGTGGCGGCGATCGAGGCCGACAGCGGCCTGGCCTGCGGTCTGCGGCCCTGCGGCATCGTCGTGCCCTTCGCCGACGCCGCCGGGCGCGACGCCTTCGCCACCGCCCCGTGGGGGGAGCCGCTGGACCGCGCCGGCCTGGAGCGGGTGGTGAGCGGTCTCGGGGCCTGCTGGCAGGCCGGGCTGCTCTTCCGCCAGGACGGACAGATCGACAACCGCCGACAGCTGATGCGCGCTCTGGAGCGGGCCTGCGTGCGGCGCGGCGTGAGCTTCGAGGAGGGCGCGGAGGTGCTCCAGCTGCTGAGCTGCGGCGCACGGCTGGAGGGGGTGCGGCTGCAGAGCGCGGATGGGCGCGAGCGGGAGCTGGCGGCGGAGCGGGCCGTGCTCTGCGCCGGCGCCTGGGGCGCCCGGCTGCTGCCGGCGCTGCCGATCTTCCCGGTGAAGGGGCAGATGCTCTCGCTGCAGGCGCCGCGGCGGGCCCTCGAGCGCGTGCTGTTCGGACCGGGCACCTATCTGGTGCCGCGCCAGGACGGCCTGGTGGTGGTGGGCGCGACCAGCGAGCCGGAGGCGGGCTTCCAGGAAGGCCTCACGCCGGCGGGCCAGCGGCAGCTGGAGGCGGGCGTGGCGGCGCTGCTGCCGGAGGCGGCGCTGTGGCCGCCGATGGAGCGCTGGTGGGGCTTCCGGCCCTGCACCCCGGACGAGGCGCCGCTGCTGGGGCCGGGGCCCATCGAAGGCCTCTGGCTGTGCACCGGCCACCACCGCAACGGCGTGCTGCTGGCGGCGGTCAGCGCCGAGGGGGTGGCCGCCCAGCTGGCGGGGGCGGACACGGGGGCGGACGGGGAGGCGGACGCGGCCCTGGTGGAGCGGCTCGCGCCCTTCGGCTGGCAGCGCTTCGGGAACGGCGGAGACTGAGATGGCCGAAGCGGATCCGGGCCCGATGACCCTCGCCGCTCGGGCGCTTCTGCCCCTCGCCATGCTCCTGCCGCTCTCCCTGCCGGGGGCGCCGCCTGCGGTCCCGCCCCCGGTGCGGCAGGCAGAGGACCGGGGGCGGATGGCCTCGGGGTCGGCCTGGCGGGAGCTGCTGGCCGGCTTCCAGGCGCGGGGGGTGGCCGTGGTGGGCAGCCATCCCCGCTGCGCCGAAGCCGCTCTGGAGGGGCTGTACGTGCGCGGCCGCCGGGAGGTGGTGGTCTGCCCCCGGGGGGACCGCAGCGTCACCCTGCGCCACGAGGGCTGGCACCTGGTGCAGAGCCTCTGCCTGGCGGACCGCCCCTGGCTGCCTGCCGAGCCGGTGCTGCGGCAGCTCGACCGCCGCGACCGCCGCGAGCTGCGGGCCCTGGTGGCCCCGTCCCGCTGGCCGCGCGAGGCGGAGGCCCGGGTGATGGCCCGGCTGGCCCCCGGCCCCTATCTGCAGGCGGTGGATCAGGCCTGCGCCGGGCGGCTGCCGCTGGGCGGCGGCAGCGGGGCGGCGGTGCCCCCCTGATTCAGCGATCGTCCGGCCGGGGCGGCCGCACGAAGTCGTTGGGGTTGTATCCCGAGTAGGCGGGGCCGGATCCACCCCGGGCGCGGGGCTCGTCGGGGCTGGGCTGGCCGAGCAGATCGATCGGATCCATGCGGAGCTGCGGAACCGGGCCGCCGGCCGCGGCCGCGTCCGGGCGGACGTGGCGGCCGAAGCCGTTCCCGAGGGCCTCGATCACGGCAGGTTTGCGCTGAAACGCCGGGTTGATCAGACCCATGCCGCCGCCGGTCATCGCCTCCACCGGATCGCCGGATCCGCCGCAGGGGTCGGGGCCGCAGTCATCGATGCGCCGTGGAATCGTCCTCTCCACAGTCACGCGTACAAGGGTGGGCTGTCCGTGCAGGTAGTCCGTCACGACGGTCTTGGTGTTCCCCCCACCCGTGCTCTCCGTCTCGGTGCGGATGAGCTGTCCATCCATGAACCAGGACTGGGTGCGAGTCGCTCCGGGAGACAGGGGCTCCGGTGCCGAGGGCTGGGGTTCCGGTTCCGGCTGCGGTGCGGAGGGCTGGGGTTCCGGCTGCGGCGCGGAGGGCTGGGGTTCCGGGTCGGCAGGAGCCCCTGAGGGAGCAGCGCCCGTCCCGCCACGGTCCTGCATCACCCACCCACCCCGGGAGACGCCGAAGGAGCCAGAGCCGGTGTCGGGAACGAGCCCGGAGCGCAGGCGACCGGCACGCGGCTGGCCGGAGGGAGTCTCCGAGCCGAGCGGACCCTGCAGCGACGCGGTGGGATCCTCCCCGCCTCCGCCGGGCCGGCGAAGGCCTCCCAGATCCGAGCCGCCCGGGGCTGGTCTGCCCCCCTGGGACGGCACGCCCTCGCCGAGAGCACCGAAGGGATCGAGCGTGCTGCCGCCCTGCCGCGGCAGGAGGCCCGGGTCGAGGTGCTGCCGCAGGTGCTCCGCCTCGCGGATGGCCTGAAGCGGCTCCTGCAGTTGCTGCAGGGGCTGCATCGACTCCTGCCGGGGCTGCAGCGAGCCCTGCTGGTCGTGCAGCGAGCCCGGATGGGAAGGGCCGGAGGAAAGGTCGGTGGCGCTTGCGTGCGCGGCAGGGGCAGCGGCCGTGGCCGTGGCCGTGGCCTTCAGGCCGGGCCGGGCCTCCCCGGCAGGAGCGGCGAGGGCGCCGCAGGGGGCGCAGCTGAGGGTGCCGAGCAGCACCAGGAGAAAGGGGCGGTTCATCGGAGACCTCTGGGAAGAGAACGGCAGGGCGGGGAGGTCCTGCCCATGTCTCCAGGATTTGCCGGAGGCCGGCCGGCCCCGTTGATGCCGCTCAGAGGCGGCGGTGATCCTGCTCACGGGCCGCCGCCGCCGGTTCCGCGCCTCAGCGACCCGGCACGACGCGCGTGTAGGTGGTGGTGATGCTGCCGCGGCTGGTCGGCATGGTGGTGCGCAGGGTGTTGCCCGCGCAGGAATAGATGACCTGCGAGGGTCGGCGCGGCACGGGGGGAGTGGCGAACGACCCGCTGGTGTCGGGGGTGGTGATCTGGACCCTGCCCGTGACCTCAAGGGCATCGGGGCAGCTCCAGAGCCTGCCGCCGGAGGCGCTCCAGCGCCCCGATGCGGCAGTGCGGCCCCGCCCCTGCATGGCGACCCCGTCCCTGGCGGCGTCGATCTCGCCGCTGGCCATGCCGGTCTGGAAGGTGCCGTCGGCGTTGTAGCGGACCTCCTGGGCGGAGCCGGCGATCCGCGTGAACAGCTCCGGCGGCAGGTTGCGCGGCAGCCATTCCTGGGGTCCGCCGCTGCTCTGACGCCAGGAACCCACCAGGCAGCGATCGATGGCGGGCCTCTCACCACAGGCGGCGCGGGGCTCCGGCGGCCCTTCGAGCCCCTGGGCCCACCCGGATGGCCCCTGCAGCAGGAGCACGAGAGCCGGGATCAATCCGGCGCCCAGGCGGGCAGGGCAGGGCTTCAGCATCTCAGGCGTGGGGCGGTTCCCCGGGCGGACGGCTCCTCCGTTTTTAGCTCCAGGAAGCCCGGAGGCGGGGTTGTGAGCAACCTCACAGCCCGCCTTGCGCCAGCGCAGAACCCCGCCAACACGATTCGCCGAAGCTGGCTTCACCGGCAGGAATTCCACTCTCTCTCCTGCTCATTCCCCATCCCCCAACTCCACCATGAACCGCAAACTCGTTCTCGCCTTCCTCAGCGCCTTCTCCTTCTCGCCGCTCACCGCTCTCGCCCAACCTGCCAGCATCGAAGGGCTGGGCTTCGAACCCCGAATCGGAGACTGGCAGCTCCCCTATGAGCAGATCACCAACAGCGTCAAAGGCACCACCAGCACCGTCGGCGAATCCCTCGGCGACGCCATCTCCCGGGATCCCAGGGCCTACTGCGCCGATGTCGCCCTCGGCAGTAACTCCGCCGAGTTCTCATCCTCCTCTTCCTCCCACCAGCGCGGCACCCATGCCGAGAATGCCGGCGGTGGCGGCGGCGGCAGCTTCCTCGGCATCATCCGTGTCGAAGGCGGCGGTGAATCCCGCAGCTCCGACAGCTGGGACAACGGTCGCAGCAACAGCGTCAGGACCGCTTCCAGCACGGTGGTCCAGGGCAGGAACTGCGCCAACGTCACCGGTCTGCTCGGCCAGATCGAGACCGCCCGCATGAACAGCGACACCCAGCGACTGGGCATCCTCGTCAACAACGAAACCCAGCGCTACGGCGTCGACAAGCAGGCCCAGGTCGCCCTCAAGCAGATCCAGGCCGGACAGATCCAGAACGTCTTCGGCAACGGCGCCAGGTCGATGATGGGAGACATGGTCCGCTGATCTGCCGGCACCACCCCGCCCGTCCCGGGCGAACCGCATCCGACCATCGCCGCAAGGAGGGCCCAGCCCTCCTTTTTTCTTGCCGGATTTTCGTAGCGACCACCACGTTTGCGCTCACCACCAGGCGACCTGTGACCACGATCACAGCCCCCCTTGCGCCAGCCCAATGCTTCCCCTTCGCGCTGCAGCGACAGTGAATCCATCCGGCGGTCCGCCGCTCCCTTCCTCCTCGATTCACTCCTCCGATGAACGCCTCCCTCCCCCGCCTCGGCACCTCTCTCGCCCTCGCCGCCTCCCTCTCCCTCGCGGCTCCGCTCAGCGCCGTTCAGGCGCAGCCCGCCACCCTCCTCGCCAGCCAGTCCCCCTCCTTCTCCAGCCCGGCCGCCGAGCTCAACCACGTGCTGATGGTGCAGATCCCCCGGGGCTTCCTGCTTGACGTCGGTGCCAACGAAAGCGCGTCCTTGACCGTTCCCACCATCGCCGACATCGTCATCAACGGCCAGAAGGTCGCTCCCGCCCAGACGCCCGTCCTTCTCTCCATCGCACCCAGCCAGGCCGGCAGGGGCGCCGTCGTGCGCGCCAGGGGGCTGATGCTCGCCGGCAAGCTCATCGCCTTCGACGCCGAGGGCGATCTCATCCCCTCCGTCGTCATCAACCGCCGCGAACTCAATGAGCGCGTCCGCAGCTCCATGAACCTCGGGGCCACCATCGGCAACGGCGTCGCCGGCACCATCGGCTCCTACGGACTCGGCACCCTCGGCGCCTCCATGGGCGATCCCACCGGCACCAACCTCGCCAACCAGATGATCTCCGCCGGCGGTCTGCTGGGTATCGCCAGCGGCTTCCTCGGCGGCAGGGGCGGCAAGCGCGTCGTCGAGATCGCTCCAGGCTCCCTGCACCTGCTCACGATCCGTAGCACCCCCGCCCTGATCGCCCAGCTCGTGCAGATGCAGCGCGACATCGCCGCCGGCAACGGCCGCCACATCAACCAGGCCAGCCAGAGCGCCTCCCGCTGAGGCCGGCGGGGCCTCAGCCCAGCAGCGCCCGCTGCTTCAGGGGCTTCAGATCCGCCAGGCGCAGGCCGCCTTCGGGCGTGTCGACCACCGTGCCGCGCTGCCGCAGCTTGCTGAGGGTGCGCGAGGCCGTCTCCCGGGCCAGGCCCGAGAGCACCGCCAGCTCCCGCTGCGGCAGTGGCGGGATGGCCGCCTGCGGATCCCCCTCGGGTCCGGCCTTGGCGGCGAGATAGGCCAGGGCGGCCAGCAGCCGGGTGGTGGCGTCGCTGGTCTGGATGGCGAAGCGGCGGTTGAGGTCCCGCAGCCGACCGGCCTGGAGCCGGGCGAGGGCCAGAGCCAGCGACGGCTCACGGCGGATCACCTCACGGAAGGGGGCCGCCCGCAGCTTCACCAACTCCACCGGCGTCAGCGCCACCACGTCGGCGGAGCGGGGATTCTCGTCGAGGATCGCCAGCTCCCCGAACAGCTCGCCCCCCCCCAGCAGGGAGAGGATCACCTCCTCGCCGTCGCCACTGAAGCTGCGCACCTTGGCGATGCCCCGGCGCAGCAGGAACACCGACTCGCCCCAGTCCCCCTCCATCACCAGGGTCTGCTCGGCCTCGAAGCGCACCGCCAGATGGCGATCCAACAGCGCACGCCGGCTCTCGCCGGCCAGCTCGGCGAAGAGCGGCAGGGCATCGAGATCGGTGGCGCGCTCGGGGGGAGCCATCGCGGGCCTCAGCCCTCAGTGCGCCAGGTCTGATCGGCGGGGGTCCAGTCGCTCAGCTCGGCGGGCTGGAACCAGAGGCCGATCTCGAAGGCGGCGGTGTCGGGCCCGTCGGAGCCATGGATGACATTGCGGCCGATGTTCACGGCCAGATCGCCGCGGATCGTGCCCGGGGCGGCCTCCAGCGGCTTGGTGGCACCGATCATCAGCCGGGCGGCGGCGATGACGCCGTCGCCCTCCCACACCATCGCCACCACCGGGCCGCTGGTGATGAACGCCACCAGGCCGGCGAAGAAGGGCCGCTCGCGGTGCACGCCGTAGTGGCTCTCGGCCAGCTCACGGCTAGGCGTGAGCTGCCTGAGGCCCACCAGCTTGAAGCCCTTGCGCTCAAAGCGGCCGATGATCTCGCCCACCAGCCCCCGCTGGACCCCGTCGGGCTTGATGGCGAGGAAAGTGCGTTCGGCGGCCATGGCGGCAGGGGCGGTGGGATCGGCGCCATCGTCCGTGGCCGCCGGGTCCCTTGGCAAGCGGGGCGGCGACCGCCGCAGTCAGGCCACCAGTTCCGCGGCGATCCCGAGGCCTTGGGCGGCGCTCACCAGAAGCGGGGGCGGATCCACAGGTCCTGAGCCGCCTCAACTCCCAGCCTCCGGTCTGAGGGGCAGCCGAAGCCGATCCTTGCGCAGGCGCAGCTCGGGCGTGAGGTCGCCCAGGTCGCCATCGTCGAAGAAGACCAGGGCCTTGAGGCTCTCCCGCACGGGAAAACCGATCCATCGAGCGCCCTCGCCGCGGCAAGCCTCTGCTCAAGTGACAGGCCGGAGCGGAGCAGAACAGCCACATCTTCGTAATCCTTGCGTTCGGCCCCCTGCAGCATCACCTTGAGCTTGGTACCCAGCAGATCCAGCGGGGCCGCCACGATCGCCACTCCATCGGCCGTGGGATCGGGCTCGGCCACACGACCGATGCTCAACCCGCCGAAGAACGACACCTTCACCGTGTTCTGTGTCTGGGCGGCAGCGACCAGCACCGTGAGTGTGTCGGGTTGATCCTGCAGCACCTGGGCCGCGTCCCACCAGGGCAACAGGCGGCAGAGCTGCTGCCGGTCCAGCGATTGGCTGGAGAGGAAATAAACATCCACGGAGACGTGATGGCCGCAGCGCAGGGCGATGGCGGTGCCGCCGTAGAGGACGAACCCGGCTGGCCGGAGCCCCGTCAGTGTTGGCCAGAGCCGTTGTTGTTCAGCCGGCAGGACTCCAGATGTGGAACGAAACCGCTCAACGGCTCAGGCGGCGGCGGGGCAGGGGAGGGAGCGCTCCGGAGGAGGCGAGCCCCAGCTTCCGATGCCAGTAGGTCCAGGAGCGGGGCGAGAACCAGCCCGGCTCGGCCTGTTGCAGCACCGTGGCGAGACGGCCATCTCCCAGAGCTCGCCGCAGCTGTTCTCCCTCCTCGAACGTTCCCAATTCGAGCACCTGGGCGATCACCCGATCGGGATGCCGCAACGACTGCTCCACCGGTTGCCACCAGATCAACCGGGCCGCGAAAGATTTCAGCGAGTCTGAGTCAACAGCAGGGTTGGCCATCGGCCAGGGCCTCGATGGACTGGATCAAAGCGGGTGCAACTGCGAAAGAGCATCTTGCTAAGGCCAGCCTATGGCTCGGCAGGTCTCCTGGGCATCCGCCGGGCCACCAACCCACCCTGGGGATGGTCATCCAGAGGGTCCACAAGCGTGTTGAAGGTGATGGTGGCGCAAGCCAGGACCCCAGCTCTTCATCCTTCTGGATCCAGTGGAGACCGGCGAGGGGGAGGTGATCACCCGTCGCGGCAAGCGCATCGCCGAGCTGGTGCCGCGCGGCTCGTTGCCCGATCAACCGATCGACGGCGTGGAAACCTTCCGGGCGTTGCGGGATGAAGCCAACGCCTGAGGCTCTACGCGGCATCCCCTCGCGGCGGATGTGAGCCCGTCCACGCGAGCGGGAGCTCTCCCAAGTGCTCCGCCGTGGCGGCATCGCTGATCAGAGGATCGAGATCGGACCACACGGCACCGATCTCCACCGCTTCGAGCCCCCGGCCCCGGGGCCATCTCCCCAGGGCCAGCGGGCTGGCCGGGGCGGCGGGACCCTCATGGAGGCCGGTGGGGGCAGCGGGATCGATGGGATCACGCGAAGCAGGCCTGCGGCACGAAGGTCGGCTCGGGCCCCATCGTCAGGGTGGGGTTGCCGAGACAGGAATTCCCCGCGAGCGCTGACTAGATTCGGCACCATCCAGCAAATCGCCGGCCCGATAGTGCTTGCCAGCTCCACCGGCACCGCGGCCCCACCGCCTTCCAGCGCTGCCACCACCGCCGCGGCCGGCTGGACCGCCGCCGACGGGGCGGCCCTCTACGGGCTCGACCGCTGGGGTGAGCCCTACTTCGGGGTGGGCGCACGGGGCCACGTCATCGTGCAGCCCCGCGGCGACCGCGGCGGCTCCCTCGATCTGGTGGAAC
>JAYKJA010000131.1:0-2919 GCA_035285905.1 Synechococcaceae cyanobacterium | reverse complement strand
GCTGCTGAGCCAGCGGGACACCGCCTTCGTCAGCGTCGGCCATCGGCCCACGTTGATCGACTACCACGACACGGTGCTGGAGCTGGACGGCAGCGGCGCCTGGCGGCTGCTGCCCGCCGCCGGCTATCGCTTCGACCGCCTCTCCTGAAGCGCCCGGGAGCTCCTGCCTCATCGGCGGTCGCCTCGCGCCTGAGGCTCTTCGCCCGGGCCTCCACCCGGCTGTGCGATCGGGTGGGTGTGGGCAACTGCCCCAGCGTCTCGCTTCGCCACCGGCCTCCCGGTTCCGCTCCCGCCGCGCTGTGCTGCTCCGTGCCGCTCCGCCGGTCGCCTGTCCGCCTCCGCATGGCCGCACCGGTGATCCGGCCTGGGGCGCCCGCCCGCCCCTGTGGCATCAGTACGGGTGAACTACTCTGGGTGCCTGTCGGGGTGGCCGCTGGCCCCTGGTCCTGCTGCACGGCTTTTTCCCATGGCTGTTTCCCTTGATCCCACTGTTTCCCTTGATTCCACTGTTTCCGTTGATCCCGCTGTTTCCTTTGACCCGGCTGTTTCCGTTGACCCCGCCGGTCCCGCCGACTCCTCCGGCTCCTCCGGCTCTGCGGTTCCCGCCGACTCGGCCGGTTGCGCGGGCTCGGCCGGCTGCGCCGATCCGCTGCGCCGGCGGGAGCCGGCCGGGTCCGCCCGCTCCCTGGCCCGCGCCATCGCCTCCTGGCCCGCCGGGGTGCCCCGGCCCCTGGAGGATCTGCCCGATCCCCTGCCCCCGGAGCTGCTCTGCCCCCTGGCCAGCGCCCGCGTCGCCGCCGGGTTCCCCAGCCCCGCCGATGACCATGTGGAGGCCCGCATCGATCTCAACCTCGAGCTGATGCCCCGGCCGCTGTCCACCTTCCTGATGCGGGCCAGCGGGGATGCCCTGCGGGGCGACGGCATCCTCGACGGGGATCTGCTGGTGGTCGACCGCAGCGTCATGCCCCGGCCCGGGCACGTGGTGGTCGCCACCCATGAGGGACGTTTCATCCTGCGCCGGCTGCAGCGGTACCGGGGGCAGCTGTGGCTGGAGGCCAGCGATGGGGTCAGTCCCGCCATCCCCCTCGGCGATACCGACGATGGCGTCGCCGCCGCAGCTGGTGCCGAACTCTGGGGCGTGGCCCTGCACGCCATCCACCACCTCAGCGGCGACCCGGGCCGGCGGCGCTGAGGTCGGGGCGTCATGCTGGAGCGCGACCGGATTCCGCACCGGAGGCCAGGCCCGGGCCGCGCCGGCCGATCATCCATGCCCTGTCAGCCGCCATGGTCGAGCCCCTGCCCCCGCTGAGCCTCGACGAGCTGGAGACCCTGATGGCGGCCCTCGATCCGCTGCTCGATGGCTTCGGGGCCGGAGAGTCGTGTCTGGATGATGCCTCGGCCTACCTGGAGCGGCTCGGGCTGGCGGCCGACTCGGCCGCGGCGGGGGAGGCGGAGGCCTCGCCGTTGTCGATCTGGGTCGAGCGCTGGAGGCAGGCCGGCGGCAACCGCCAGACCCTGCGGCTGATGGTGGCCACCCTGCTGCAGGCGGCCGCGGCGGACGACCCGTCCCGCCACGGTTAGGGTCGCCGGGCCTGTCCGTCTCCGCCATGGCCGAGCTGCTGTCCGACGTCGCGATCGCCCAGCTGCCGATGCAGTTGCCGGGCTGGACGCTGCAGCAGGGAAAGCTGCACCGGGAGCTGCGCTTCGCGGATTTCTCCGAGGCCTTCGCGTTCATGGCCCGGGTGGCGCTGGCGGCCGAGCAGCTGGGGCATCACCCGGAGTGGAGCAATGTCTGGAACCGGGTGACGATCGCGCTGACCACCCATGACGCCGGGGGGCTCACCGAGCTGGATCTGGAGCTGGCCCGCCGCATCGACGCCTTTGCCGGCGGCGGGCACTGAGGCGGCAGGCGCCGCGCCTCACACCAGGGCCGGCACGGGACCGGAGAGGTTGGCCGCCTCCGCCGGGCGGAAGGCCAGCCGCTCGTTCTCCACGGCGACGGCGATGGTGGCTCCGGCGCTGAAGCTGCCCGCCAGAATCGCCTTGGCGATCGGTGTCTCCAGCTCGCGCTGGATGGCGCGCTTCAGTGGCCGGGCGCCGTACACAGGGTCGTAGCCGACGCCGGCGAGCCAGTCGAGGGCATCGCTGCGGACCTGCAGGCCCAGCTTCTTCTCCTCCAGGCGCTTCGCCAGGCGCTGCACCTGCAGCTCCACGATCTGCCGCAGCTCCTCGGCCTTGAGGCTGTGGAAGATGATCGATTCATCCAGGCGATTGAGGAACTCCGGCCGGAAGTGGCCGCGCAGGGCCTCGTTGACCCGCTTCTCCATCTCGCCGTGGCGGGCCGGATCTCCGGCCAGATCCAGGATCGAGGCACTGCCGATGTTGCTGGTGAGGATCAGCACGGTGTTGGTGAAGTCCACCGTGCGGCCCTGACCATCGGTGACGCGGCCGTCGTCGAGGATCTGCAGCATCACGTTGAACACGTCGGGGTGGGCCTTCTCCACCTCGTCGAACAGGATCACGGCATAGGGCCGGCGCCGCACCGCCTCGGTGAGCTGGCCGCCCTCCTCGTAGCCGACATAGCCCGGAGGAGCTCCGATCAGGCGGCTGACGGCGTGCTTCTCCATGTACTCGCTCATGTCGATGCGCACCATCGCCTCCTCGGAATCGAACAGCTGCGAGGCCAGCGCCTTAGAGAGCTCGGTCTTGCCCACCCCGGTGGGGCCGAGGAACAGGAAGCTGGCGATCGGTCGGTTGGGGTCGCTGAGGCCGGCGCGGGAGCGCTGGATGGCATCGGCCACGGCCGTCACCGCCTGGTGCTGGCCGATCACGCGGGTGTGCAGCTCATCCTCGAGATGCAGCAGTTTCTCCATCTCGCTCTGCACCAGCTTGCTCACCGGAATGCCGGTCCACTTGGCG
>JAYKJA010000130.1:0-4378 GCA_035285905.1 Synechococcaceae cyanobacterium | reverse complement strand
TCCAGCCACTGGGCTTGTACCTGCAGCAGATCGCAGAGTTCCACAGCTTCCACTGCGGGCTCCACGTCCAGCTGGATGGCCAGGGTGGGGCGGGCGCCGGCCTGGAGCAGGCCAAGCCGAATCCAGCTGTTGGCATCGGGCTCGATCGGGTTGTGGATCCGGCGCAGCCGGCATCCCTGACCTACATCAAGCCGCAGCCGCAGGTTGCGCCCCAGGCAGAGGCTCAACCCCTCGAGCTCCGCTGTGAACAACGCCTCCAGCTGCTCCGGATTGGTGAGGTGCGCCAGGTTGCCGTCGCCGGCTTCCGCCATGGCGGTGAGCAGCTGTTCTTGGTAGGTGTCGCCGAGGCCGATACAGCTGGTGCTGATCGCCTGCTCGCGGGCCTGTCCCACCCAGGGAGCCACGTCCGAGCGGCTACGCAGCCCCACGTTGGCTTGCCCATCGGTGAGCAGCACTACCCGCTTCTGATGGCCCTCGAGGCCGGAGGCCTGCTGCAGGGCTTCCATCCCTGCCCGCCAGCCATCGAACAGGGCCGTCTGCCCGCCGGAGCGGATCCGGCCGATCCAATCGATCACGTCTGCGTCCGGTACCTTCAGCGGCACCACAGTGCGGATGCTCTGGTCAAAGCTGATCACCGCGACCCGATCTGCAGGGGTGAGCTGGCGCACGAGTTGCTGGGCTGCGCTGCAGGCCGCTTCCAGCTTGCGGCCGGCCATGGAACCGGATCGATCGATCACCAGGGCGATCGCCACCGGCCGCCGCTCCTCGGCGACCGGGACGAGGGGCGGCGTCGTCAGCTGCACCAGCACATCCAGTCGGCAGCCCTCGCGGCTCACGGCCGCCTTTTCTGCTCTGGTGCTCAGCACCGTGGTCGTAATGCGGGTCTCCATCGCCTGGCCTTGATCGGGAATGGCTCCAGTGTTCGGGCGGGGGCGGCGAATTGGTTGGGTTCTCGTGCGAAGGACGCAGGGCAATCCATCGTGGATCTCACAGACTGTCCAAAGGCGGAGCTGGCCGTGCTGCTGAACTTCTTCGACGTCGACACGGCCACCGGTGAGCGCAGCGTGGAGCTGCAGGTGGGTGATTTGCCAGTCCTCGGGCTCGATGCGGATCTGCTCGTGGTCTCGGCGTTTGAGGGGCACTATGAGCCGGTGCGCGGCACCCTGCTCGGCCGCTTGGATGAGGCGTATGGCCTACGGCTGCCCGATCTGAAGATTGCACTTGATCTCCGCCGCAGCCCCCTCAAGAGTTGGGTGAGCGCTCCTCTGGATCTGCCCTCCTCGGCGGGCGCCCAGAGCCGCTTTCGCCGCCTGGCGGTGATCGAGGGGGCGATGACGTTCGAGCCGGGTGATCTGCTGCCCTGGCCCCCGTTCAACCGGCTGTTCTCCCTACTGGCGCTGTTGCCAATGCGCCGAATCGCCTGTAACACCGTTGCCTCCCCACTGCTTGGCAGCGGCAATCAGGGCATCGAACCGCTAGCGCACTATCCCGATCTACTCGAGGCCTACCGCCTGGCCTTTCAGCACGTTCCAGAACTGCGACGGATGATCCTGTTCGATCGCACCGAGGAGTACCTCGGTCCTCTTGGAGAGGCGATCGACTCCGCCCTGGGGCGCACCACGTTTCAGCAGTTCCGGCTGGCCCTGCCCGCCAACCTGCCGGGCATCTCAGAGATGGGGGGCCTGCTGCGCCGGTGGAGCAGCGGCCATGCCAGCGCCAGCGATGCGCTGGCGCATGACATCAACGAGTTGCTCGATCTCCTGCGCGGGCAGGAGCTGTCACCGATCGCCCTCGGCATCCACGCCAGGCGTGTGGTGGAGGGGCTGGTGCTGCAGCGGCTGGCGGGGGAGCGCGACGCCGATCGCCTCAACCTCAACGGCGGGATCCGCCGGCTGGCGGAACAGGGTGCCGACCGCTGGCTGATCAGCTGCCTGCATCAGGTGCGCTGCTTCGGCAACTGGATGGGACACCCGTCAAGCGATGACGCCCCTCGGCCGGTGCAGCTGCATGACGTCCTCGCGATGCTCAGCGCCTTGCAGCGTGCGCTGGAGGACTACCCCTGGTGAGGGTTGATCCGGTCAATCGTGCGCATCAGAGCGAAAACCATCGGATTCATCCTGCAAGCCAGGGCAACAGGAGGCCGTCTGGCCTGAGCCCGATTGACTTGCCCCCCTACACCCAGTGAGCGGCTGTGGTGTGCTTATCGCTGGCGCGTTCAAGGCGCCGCCGGGGCCGCGGGTTTTCTAGGTGGCACCCATTGCCGACACATGGCCCTTGGTGGCTTCAAACTTTTCATCGCTGAAGGGTTCGTCGGCCTACTCGGCCAGGTCCACCCGCAGCTGCTCGTTGTTCACGCAACTGCTGGCTTCCGCGATCAGGGACAGCATGGCGTCGGTGAGGTCGGTGCGGGTAGACATCGGTAGGAAGGGAGTGGGATGAGGCACATCCACTACGCCTGAGCGAAGACTGGCAAGCCTCAGAGGGGAATCCATGGTTGCCATGAACAATGCCGGAAGGATTAAGCACGTGCGAAGAACGTGCCGTGACAGGCAGATGGGGCATCCATCCGGGGGCGTTGTTCGCAGGTAGATCTCTCGCTGTCAAGGGGGCTTGCCGAAGCATGGGTGTATCGCTGCAGGCACACCCCATGAACTCCCTCGCCCTCCAGTCGCTCCGTGGCCAGATCCACCGCTTCACCGGTGTGATCGACCGTTTTGGCGGCTTCCCCCAGTCGGGGCGAATCATCCAGACCCTCTGCGTACGTGATCTGCACCTCGCCGGGACGGACCAGCCTGTGTCCCCCGACCACTGGTGGTTTCGCCTCCGGGAAGACTGGGCCCAGGGCGGGATTGAGCCCGGCGACACCGTGCTGTTCACGGCCAAGGTGCAGCGCTGCACCAAAGGATGGGATCAGTCCATTGCAACGCACGACAGACCCTGCCGCCGTCGTGACCAAGTGATCGGGTTGGGGGGGCGCATCCGGGATGTGGTGGTCACCCACCGCGCCCAGCGCCACAGTGTGGTAGTGCGCGAACTGCAGGAGCAGGTGCGCAGGCAGGCTCTGCTGCTCGCTGAGGCGGAAGCCCAGGCCGGACGGCTCGAGATCCACCGGGATGCGCTCCTTCAGGACATACGGGAACTTCAGGAGCGGTTGCACCTGATCACCACTCGATTCAGAAGCCTGGACCCCGGGGCTACTCGCTCGCTCCCGGCCAAGACAAGACTGGCCACGGATGGGCGCAGGCGCCATTCGTTCCTCGCCCGTGAGGCTGAGCACAATGGAGGCGGGTTCGCAAGCCTCGGCCGATGAAGGCACCCGTCCGCTGCCACCTGCTGATCGGTCCTCCCGCCAGCGGTAAGACCACACTGGCGCAGAAGCTGGCGCCCCTGCTCACCGAACCTGGCGTGCCACCTGCTCTGGTGCTGTCCACAGATCGCATCAGGGGTGAGGTGGTCGGCGATGCCGCGGTGCAGGATTCTCTGGCCAGTGCCTCCTTTCCCAACCTGCTGAGGCATAGGCCCTGCACGCTGCCGTTTTGCGAATTTATGGGCTGGCTCCGGGCCTCTCCAGTCTGAGACCCTCCTGACGTCGGGCCTCCGCTGGGATCGGTCCCGTCGCTGCGCTGCACCCGGCGCCGATCGTCATGGCCACGCTCTCCACCTTCCCTCCCGCTACGGCCGCCTCGCCGTTCTGCCGGCCTGAGGAAGATCCGTTCCTGCTGCTCGAATCCACCCTGCGCGCAGTGCAGGAGATCCTGCTGCGCCGGCGGGGGCTGGCGCTGCGCCGCACCTGGATCGAGCAGCCCTATGGAGAAGAGGAAATCACCCTGCTGGAGGAGGAGGTGATCCCGGCAATCCAGCAGTGCCTCAAGCGGGTGGATGAGCTCGATGAGCGGCTGCTGGCCCACCAAGAGCTGCTGCAGCGCTGTCAGCTGGAGGCTGATCGGGAGGCGCTGGCTGAGTTGAGGCTGCAGATGGCCTGAGGCCCAGGGCCCGCCGGGAGCCCTGATCCCGGCATTTCTCTCCCCTGATGTGACTCTCCGGCAGTGGGCTGGGCCAGTCCGGGGGACGAGGCCCAGGGCGGACTGCTCATGCCGGCGGTGCCGGAGCGCAGCGGTAGGGCACTACTGGGATGGCGGTGGTCCACAGCGCAGGAGAGCACGTCCCCGATGGTCCGCCCCTTGGCCAGCAGCCCCCAGAGGCGGTGGACTGGCCGCACCACAGCGTCAAGGCCAAGGCGAGCACCCAACGGGTGACCTTGACCCCGTGGCTCAGGGGCGTGGAGGGGGGCGTTTCTTCTCCAGTTCGCCATGGAAGCCACCACCAATCCCTGCCGATCCCGCCAGCGCAAGCCACAGCGCCGTCACCCAGTGCAGGT
>JAYKJA010000129.1:0-31780 GCA_035285905.1 Synechococcaceae cyanobacterium | reverse complement strand
CCAAGAAGAAAACGCAGCGGCAGATTTTCCTTGAGGAGATGGAAGCCACCATTCCCTGGGCTGACTTCCATGCCCTGATACGTCCCGTCTACCAGCCCGCGTCCCCTGCAGCACCTGGCCGTAGCCTCCGGCTTCTGCGAAGCAGACCTCCTGCAGGTGGGCCTTGTTGAACAGGTAGAGAAAGGTGGCATCCGAGGGCCATCGCTTGTAGTCCAGGCCCAGCGCCTCGTTGAGAGCCCCCCGGTGCCGACGCGATCACGGGAGCTGCGGCAGCCGCTGAGGATGCCCAGCACCGCCACCAACAGCAGAAACCACTGGGGATATCGAACCCCTCGACGGAACCGCCCATCAGGGATGGCCTTGAGGAAGCTGATCAGGTCGCTTGGAGCGTCATCACTCCTGACATTGGCTTGGGTTTCGGGCATGGAGGGCAGCCATTCCCGCCGACCGAATCCCATGCTGGCAGGGCCGCCAAGGGCTCCTCGGACAAACTTTTAGGCGGCCCTGCCTGACCTGCTGAGCGCCAGGGCCTGAGAAGGACAAGACGCAGGCCCCAGGTGATCGTGGTCCCAGCGCCCCCACAGGCCGCAGCGGCCTCGATCGACGCCCAGGGGCCGATGCCATAACGCCAGGCGGGACAGGTACTCCAGCTCACAACACATCCGCGATCGAACGAAAGACTTGACAAGTCAATCGTCCCGATTCATCGTGCCGCAAAAGGCGCATCTGCACCTCCCGAATGACAGCCCGTCATTCCACCCTGTTCACCCTCTGATCAGGGTATTCGGGCCTCGGATTTTACACCACGGAAAGGGACTCGGCCCACGACCATCCTTGCTTGCCGTAATCATCGAGGGACAGACAGCAGCTCTCAATCAAATTTTCCAGGCTGCTGGGTTCATCGATGTTAATGACTCGCCGCTGACCAGGACGATTGAACCCCATTCAAGAAAGATGCCTGATCGCATAGGGATCAAACAGAACAAGATAGACACGGTCAGGAGCCAGGTAAAATCTGCCCCCACCAGGCTTGTCTATGGAAACAGGCTCTCATGACTGCCTTCCACCAAGCGAATGGCTGAACGGCCAGAAGTGCGCGGGTCCGTGGTTCGTTTACAGCACCATCGCTCACCTCTGAGGCGGGTCACCCACCCCTGAACAGGGCTGCCACCATTGGCAAAGCCTTTCCGGGGGAGTTGAGCAGCGCCGCACCACGCTCCCGAATCCAAGGCCAGGGTCGCCACGGAGGCGATCAGCACCCGCAGGACGATCCAGAAGATCGCGGCCGATCACGCCATTCAGCCGATCCTGGTGAGGCCGCCACGCCCAGCCTGAGCACCTCGTGAGCGCCACCATGAACGATCGGAACGGCCTCAAGCGACGCTCGACCTGCGGCGTCGACCGAGGCGGGATCAACGCTCCGGATCAGGGCCAGATTCGATGTTCCCGACCCGGACGCCTCCTGCAGCGCGACGGCTGCACCCCCGCGCATCATTCCCGCCCAAGCCTCCGAGCCGAGAGCGCGAAGTGTCTGGGTCGGCTGTTCCGCGATCAATGCCCCGGGAATCGCCAGGGCCGCTTGGCCTGCGCGGCGCTCCGCGCACAATCCACTCCGACCTGATGCCTGCAGTGGGCCCTGGCCATCGTGCGCTGGGCCCCACGGCACCAGGCTCCGGGAAGCCGGCGCCGTCCCCGGTGGTGGCTGCGTTCCGGCGGCCCGAGAGCAGCAGAGATGCCGGAGGGGCGGTCGGGGCGCCGCGACATGGCCCCCGATGGGATGCCGCCACGCGGTTGGCTGCTCATCCCGGACGTTGATGACGGCTCCTGTCAGCCTCGATCGTGCCGATCTGAGGCGACCGGAGGCTGGCCATGCACACGCCGATGCAGTGATCACCCATGACCAACCCGGACCGGGCGGACACCCGGGTGTGTCGTTCGACAAGCAGACCATGCGCAGCTCCAGCAGCGGGACACCACCGGCGTACAGCACCCTCTGATCCGGACGACAACCCACCGGTCCTGTCTCTTCCAGCGAGGCAACCTGCAGCCGCAGCCCAATGCCTGCGGAACCTGTAACGCGCTGGGCAAGGAATGACAGCTTCAGAGGCATCCGGCCCCTGAATCCTGTATCACGGGCTACAACAGCCCTCGGCCCTGCAGCCCTGACAAGTCTTGGGGGTCAGCTGAGCCCCGGCCTCACTGCCGGGGTTTGATCACCTGCAGCACCTGGGGGCCGAGGCTACCGGCGCGACGTTCGCAGTCGAGCAGTTCGAGAATCAGCCGGGCCGAGGCTTCGAATTCACCGCGTTCGGCGGCGGCTCGGGCCTGGCGATCCAGTTCGGAGGCCCGGGAGAGAAAGGTCTCCCGGGCGACGGGATCGATACCGCGGGATGGGGCCGACAAGGCCTGAAGAGGGGGACGATCTGTACGGGTCGACCTCATCGGTGTCACCGCCAGAGGCTTTGTCATCGTCATGGGTGCCGTGGGGATCACCTCCAGAAGAGGTGTACCAGCTGCATGTGACTGAATCCTAGGGAATCACGGCAACCCAGGACGCTTCAGGTGCCCGGCTCTTCATGATTGCCGCCGAGGGCTGCAATCTGATCGCGCAACTGCTGGGAACGGGAGAGGTCTCCCCGGGTCAGCGCAACAGCGAGGGCGAACTCGAGTTTTTCGAGCTGATGTTCGCCCTCGGGATGGCCTGCGACGGAGGGGGGACGGGAGCCGGACCGCCGCGGCTGCGGGGAGGAGGAGCAGGGGGTGCTGCCAGCGGTGCGCCCGACAGCAGAATGAGCCGAAGAAGGGAAGGCCATGGCTGGCTTTCTTTTTATTTTGACACGCTGTGCCAGTCCCTGGGGGTGTCCTGCACTTCAGGCGGCCATGCCCACGTCATCTATTGCACACTCAGCCTCAGGCGACGACGGGGTCACGGCGACGGGCTCGGGCACCGCCACGGCAGGGTTGGAATCCTGCGGCTGATCCGCGTCGCCGGAGGCCTCGAGCGCAAACTCCGCGACCGCGGGAACGGTCTCGCAGGCCAGCAGATCGCGGCAATCCCTGAGCAGACGGTCGACGTTCTCGAGCATGCCCTGCTCCTGGGGATCAAGCCGGGCCTGATTGGTCACCTGCTGCTCCACGGCCGCCAGCCGCTGCTCCAGGGTCACCAGACGCTGGGACAGGGCGTGGATCGTCTCAGCGAGATCCTCGGCGCTGCGAGAGATGCGGAACGAAACCGAGGAGCTGGCCATCTTGAACTGCACGCAGAACTGTTGCGCATGACAACACAGAACGGCCCCGGGCTCAAGACACTCCGGGGCCGCTGCAGAACCGGGGACCAGAACAACCCACCCGACCGCGCACCAGCACCCTGACCGCCGTGAAGATCCAGCAGACTGAACCCTTTCTGCCCTGGCACGCCGATGGATGGAGCCTGGCCGCTTCTGCTCTACGGGCTGGCCGGCACCGCCGGAGGATTGCTGGCGCTGCGCACCGGCATCCCTGCCGCTCCCCTCGCCGGCGCCCTGATCGGGGCAGCCCTGCTCAGCATGAGCGGTCGGCTGGAGGCGGCCCGCTGGCCGAGCGGCACCCGCACCGTGCTGGAGATCGCCATCGGCACCGTGATCGGCACCGCCCTCACCGCTGACGCCCTCTCCGAGCTGAAGCTGCTCTGGCGCCCGGCGCTGCTGATCACGCTCAGCCTGGTGCTCACGGGAGTGGTGGTGGGGCTGTGGTGCAGCCGGCTGCTGGGGATCAACCCCCTGATCTCCCTGCTGGGGGCTGCGCCGGGGGGGATCAGCGGCATGAGCCTGGTGGGGGCGGAATTCGGGGTCGGAGCGGCGGTGGCGGTGCTGCACGCCGTGCGCCTGATCACGGTGCTGATCGTGCTGCCGCTGGTGGTGCGCTGGGTGCTGCCCCAGGGAGGTCCTCCCGGAGCGGGCTGAGCCCTCGGGCGGGAGGCAGGGACAGGAGAGGAAGCCTCACAAGGGGCGCCCCCGGACCCTGGACAGATCGGCGCGGATCGATACGGTGAGCCACCCCACCATCAGCCACGACGATGGCCCCTGCCGCCCTCTCCCCGTTGCTGCCCCGCCTGGCCTGCCTGTGTGCGGGCCTGGCCGGCGCCATCCTGCTGGCCCCCGCAGCGACGCTGGCGGCAGGGTCGACCGACACCGCCGGCGCCAAGGGAGCCCAGGTGTACTGCTTCATGCGCAGCAACGGCAACAACCATGCGGTCAGCTGGAACGCGGCCTATGCGCTGATCAAACGCCAGAACGCCGGCATGTTCCGCACCTCCCCGGAGCACGCCGCTGTGATGATCACCGAAGCGGTGGTGCAGAACCCGGGCACGTTCCCGGACTGCGGCCGCTTCCTGGGGGATCTGTTCTCGCGCTCCCAGCCGGTGGCGGAGATGGAGCCGACGGGGGCCCCCAGCAGCTCCTCCAGTACGGTTCGCTCCAGTGGCACCAGCGTCAACATCCGCACGCTCGGCACCCCTTCCAACCTCGGCGGCATGACCCGGAGTGAGCGCTACGGAACCTGAGCAGGCTCTCCGGAGGCTGCGGCCGCACGCGGTCCGCTGGCCGGCGGTCTGCCTGGCCCTGCTGACAGCCCTGCCCCTGCTGGGCTGCGTGGAGGAGCCGCTGCCCGAGCGACAGCTCCACGCCAACGACTGCCTGCTGGAGTTCAAGCTGCCGCGCCTGCGCCAGGCCCTGAAGCGCTGTGACCGGGTGGTGCAGGCCTTCCCCAGGGATCCCGCTCCCCTCAACGACCGCTTCCTGCTGCACAGCCTGGCGGGGGACAACGCCTCGGCCTGCCGCGACATCCGCCAGGCGGAGGCCCTGGCCCGCAAGCTGCCGGCAGCGCAGCTCGACCCCCTGCTGCGCAAGGACATGCAGCATCGCCTGGAGTCGTGCCGCGACTGAGCGGAGCGGAGAGCCGCTGAGGCCGGACGGAGGGGAGATTCACCAGCGGTCGAGCAGATCCCGCACCAGGGAGGGCAGGGCGCGCAGCTGACGGCTGCGTTCGCGGCTGTGCAGCAGCAGGGCGATGCGGCCGGCCTTGTCGGCGATCAGGTCGTCGACGAAGCGATCGGCGACGCCGAGCTGCAGCCAGTGGCTGCTGAGGGGATCGCGCATGCCGATGCGATGGCAGCGGTCCTCCGCCTGTTCGGCATCACCCGGGGTCCAGGGGCGCTCCACCAGCACCACATGGCGGGCCCGGTGCAGGGTGAAACCGAGACCGCCGGTGCCGAAGGTGGCGATCAGCAGGGGCCGACGGCCCGCCTGGAAGCGATCGACGAGGGCCTGACGCCGCGCCGGGGGCACGGCCCCGGTGAGCAGCACGGCCCGCTCATCACCGCCGAGGCGCTGATGCAGAGCCCGGGCGGTGGAGAGGAAGGCCGTGAACAGCACCACCGACTCTCCGGACTGCAGCAGGTCCTGCAACAGGGCGGTGGCAGCCGGCAGCTTGTGCTGGGAACCGATGCGGCGCAGGGCGGTCAGCACCGCCAGGGCCTCCGCGTCGCGGCGCACCAGACCAAGGGCGGCGCGACGGCGGTAGGCGTCGACGCAGGCCTGCAGCTCCTGATCGAAGGCCGCCGCCTCGCCGGGGGAGAGGCTGAGGGTCTGCAGGCGGCGCTGCTTGGGGGGCAACTCCAGACACTGACTCTTGCTGCGATGCAGCAGCAGGGGGCGCACCAGCCGCTGCAGCTCGTCGAGATGGCTGGCGCCATTGGCCTGCCAGACGCGGCGACCCCCCTGTTCACGCCAGTGGCCCTGGCAATAGCGCTCCTCGTAGGCGCGGGGATCCCGGGCCAGGGGATGACCGATGGCGCTGAGCAGCGGCAGTAGCTGCAGCGGCCGGCCGTTCTTCATCGGGGTGCCGCTGAGCAGCCAGATGGCCCGCAGGCGGGGATGGCGGGCCAGGCGCAGGAAGGCCTGGGTGCGGGCCGCACGGAAGGACTGGGCGTAGTGAGCTTCATCGGCGATCAGCAGACAGCCGGCGGGGGGCAGGGCTGCGGGCAGCCGCGCCCAGCTGTGCAGCTCCAGATGCAGTGACAGGGCCAGGGCCTCCTGGCGCCAGTGCTGATGCAGGCCCGCCGGGGCCACCACGACGATGCGGCAGTCGGCGCTGCGGACCAGGGCCCGGGCAGCCAGCAGGGCGGAGAGGGTCTTGCCCAGGCCCATGGCATCGGCCAGCAGAGCTCCGCGACGGGCCAGCAACCAGCGCACGGCATGGCGCTGGTGACGCAACGGCGTGCGGCCGTCGGCAAGGGTCCCGTCCAGGTCGGCCGCCGCCACCAGCTGCCGATGGGGGGGCAGGGGAGGCAGGGGCTGGCGCATCCAGAGGAGCCACTGGGCCAGTTCGGCGGAGATCGGGAACCGACCCGCCAGCAGAGCCTCAAGGGCGGCGGCGGCCTCGAGCGGGAACTCCCAGCAGCGCCGCCGGGTCAGCCAGCGCCCGGGGGGACGCAGCCGCCGCAGCTGGGCCTGGGTGACCGGATCGAAGGGACAGACCACTTCGATCATCCCGCTGGGGCCGAGGCGCATCTGCAGCGCGGGCTCGCCCATGGGCGCAGGAGGCAGCCGTCGACACATTGGCAGACGGAGACCCGGGCCAGAATCGTTTCAGTCGAAGGCTTGGCATGCAGTCCAGGGACGGCGTCTTCCTCGAGGACCTCTGCCCCAAGCTGCGGGACAGGAACTGGCGACGTTCCCTGCACGGGATGACGGAGAGGCGCTGCCTCTACTGCGGCCGCCCTTCCGAATCGATCGACCACATCCACCCCCGCAGCCGGGGGGGAGCCAGCAGCACGGAGAACTGTGTGCCCGCCTGCCTGGGCTGCAACGGCAGCAAGGGCGACCAGGATGCCTTCAGCTGGTACCGCCAGCAGCAGTTCTACGACCCCCGCCGGGCCAGAGCCCTGAGGGCCTGGGTCGAGGGGGACCTGCGACTGGCGATGAAGCTGCTGCAGTGGTGCCCCGAAGGCGAGGACAGCGGCGTGCCCCGGGCCGGGAGGCCACCGGCCGTTCACCAGACCCGACAGGCCTCCACGCCGTTGTGGCGCTGGCAGATGGCCTCCTGATCCAGCGGTTGCTCCGGGGCCACCAGCACCGCTGCCAGCAACCAGACGGCCAGCAGCATGAGGGGGATTCCGGGAGCGGAGCTCACCCGGCGACCCAGGGGCAAGGTGCCACGGGAGGACGCTGGACGGTCGCCGGCGGCGGGGAGCAGGCCGGGCGTCAGGGAGGATCGGGTCAGAAAGGACGCAGTCACGATCGCGTGGAGAGCACTGATACAGGTGTACTGACGCCACCGGGGGCTGTCAACCCCGGGGGTCAGCCGGGCCTTGAGGGCGCCGCTGCGCAGCGGGCCGGCATCCGCCGGGCCCTCGTGCTCGGGGGCGGCTACAGCGGCTCGCGCTTCGCCGCTGCCCTGGCCGCCGCCGGCATTCCGGTCGCCGTCACCCACCGCCGTGCATCGGCGTCAGCCCCGGCCCCCGGCCCGACGGAGCTGCGCTTCGATGCGGAGGAGGGAATCCTGCCCGGGCGAGACCAGCTGGAGGGCACCAGCCATCTGCTGGTCACCATCCCCCCCGACCGGCAGGGGCGCGATCCGGTGCTTGAGCACCTGCGGCCTGTGCTGGCCTCCCTGCCGCTGCAGTGGGTGGGCTACCTCTCCAGCACGGGGGTCTACGGCGACCGGGCGGGGGGCTGGGTCGACGAGACCAGCCCGACCCGGCCTGGGCTGGAGCGCAGCCAGGCGCGCCTGCACTGCGAACAGGCCTGGCGGGCCAGCGGCCTGCCGCTGCAGGTGCTGCGCCTGCCGGCGATCTACGGGCCCGGGCGCAGCCCCTTCCGCAGCCTGCGGGAGGGCACGGCACGGATGATCCACAAACCCGGCCAGGTGTTCTGCCGCATCCATGTGGACGACATCGTGGGAGCGATCCTGCACGGCCTGGCCCTACCGCCAAGCCGACGGCCCGACACCGTGAACATCAGCGACGATGCCCCCTGCCCCTCGAGCGAGACCCTCGGCTATGCGGCCCATCTGCTGGGCTGCCCCCTGCCACCGCTGCAGCGCTATGCCGCGATGGAGTCCACGCTCAGCCCGATGGCCCGCAGCTTCTGGAGCGAGAACCGTCGCGTCAGCAACGCCCGGCTGACCCGCGAGCTGGGCTATCGGCTGCGTTATCCCACCTACCGGGAGGGCTACCGGGCCTGTCTGCTGGAGGAGGGGCAGGCAGCTGGAGCCAGCGATCCCGGGGCCGGCTGAGCAGAGCGGCGGCCGACCGGCGTGACGCTCACTTGCTGAGCTCCTGCAGCGGATCCTGTTTGTTGAGGAAGGGCACGCCGAGGTCCTTGTTCATGCGGTCCCAGTGCACCTCCAGCCAGCCGTTGCGCAGACCCACGCCCAGCCCCAGCACCAACAGTCCCACGAGCAACCAGCGCACCATGGCCCGGCAGAACGCGAAGGGTTCCCTGAACCTTACCGGGACCCGACTGATCATCAGCCTGGGTGATCCGGCGGGCATCGGCGCCGAGGTGACCCTCAAGGCGCTGGCGCGACCGCAGCCGCCGGGGCAGGAGGTGCTGCTGGTGGGCTGCCGCCGCTGGCTGGAGGAGAGCTACATGCAGCTGCGGCGCCACAGCCCTGTGCCGCTCGCGGATCCAGCGGATGTCCCCATCGACGACCTGCCGCTGGAGCGGCCGGTGCAGGCCGGGATCAGCGATGCGGCGGCCGGTGACGCCAGCTTCGCCTGGCTGACGCGGGCGGTGGAACGGGTGATGGAGCCCGGCTGCCGCGGCCTGGTCACTGCGCCGATCGCCAAGGCCAGCTGGCATGCCGCCGGCCATGACTACCCAGGCCAGACGGAACGGCTGGCGGAGCTGGCGGGGATGGAGAACGCCTCGATGCTGTTCACCGCCCGCAACGCCGAGGGCAGCTGGCGGCTGAACACGCTGCTGGCCACCACCCACATCCCGCTGGCGGCGGTGCCGCAGCACCTCGATGCCCGCCTGGTGCAGGGGAAGCTCGATGTGCTGCTGGCCTTCTGCAGGCGCTTCCGCCCAGATCCGCGCCTCGTGGTGGCGGGGCTGAATCCCCATGCCGGGGAAGGAGGCGCTCTGGGCCGAGAGGAACGGGAGTGGCTGGAGGCCTGCCTGGAGCAGTGGCGGGCGCAGCATCCACAGGTGCGGCTGATGGGACCGCTTCCGCCGGACACCTGCTGGCTGGAGGCCGCGAGCGCCTGGCGGGGTGAGGGGGAAGGTCCGGACGGATACCTGGCTCTGTATCACGACCAGGGCCTGATCCCGGTGAAGCTGCTGGCCTTCGACGCGGCGGTGAACACCAGCCTTGGGCTGCCATTTCTGCGCACCTCTCCGGACCACGGCACCGCCTTCAACCTGGCCGGCAGGGGTCTGGCCCGGGAACGCAGCATGGTGGCCGCGATCGAAGCCGCCTGGGAGCTGGGCGCCCGGGAGCCCGCGGCGGCGCTCAGTTCGGCTTGATGCGCATCAGCACCTGGCCGAATTCCACCGGGGTGCCGTTTTCCACGAGGATCTCGACCAGTTCGCCGCCGTTCTCCGCCTCGATCTCGTTCATCAGCTTCATCGCTTCGAGGATGCAGACCGTCTGGCCGGCCGTGATCCGGTCGCCGATGGCGACGAAGGGCGGTTCTCCCGGAGCGGGGGCGCTGTAGAACGTGGCCACCATCGGGGCTGTGATCTCGATCAGATCGCTGCGCACGGCGGCGGCCGTGGGCGGTGGTGCGGAAGGCACCGCCGGGGCAGCGGGGGCCGCCGGGACTGCGGAGGGAGCCGCGATCAACGAAGGGGCCTGCACCACGGCGGTGGGTTGAGGCGCCGGCAGGTTGCGACGGACCTCCAGCCGGAAGTCCTCGCCCTCGAGACGGAACTCCTGGATGTCGCTGCTGGTGATCAGGGCGAGGAGCTCGCGGAGCTGGTCGTGATCGAAGTGCATGGCTTCAGGACTCCCGACCGAGATAGCTGTCGTTGCGGGTGTCGATCTTGATCTTCTCGCCGATCGAGATGAACAGCGGAACCATCACCTGGGCGCCGGTTTCAACGATGGCAGGCTTGGTGCCGCCGGTGGCGGTGTCGCCCTTCACGCCCGGATCGGTCTGGGTGACCTCCAACACCACGGAGTTGGGCAGTTCCACCTCCAGGGGCTTGCCGTTCCAGGAGACGACGGTGACCTCCATACCCTCCTTGAGATATTTGCGCTGATCGCCGATCTGCCGAGCCGTCAGGCGCGATTCCTCATAGCTGGCCATGTCCATGAAGACGTAATCGTCGCCCTCCATGTAGGTGTGCTGGAGAGTGGCCTTCTCGAGCATGGCCTGGGGCATGGTCTCGCCGGCCCGGAAGGTCTTCTCCACGACGTTGCCGCTCTGGACCGCCTTGAGCTTGGTGCGCACGAACGCCGACCCCTTGCCGGGCTTGACGTGCAGGAACTCGATCACCCGCCAGACCTGGCCGTCCAGCTCGATCGTGGTGCCGGTACGAAAGTCGTTGCTGGAGATCATTCCGGCCGTTCGGGTCAGCCCGGATTGTACGTCCGGCTACCGGAGCACCCCTCCCGCCCCGGCGGCCCGTGCGCCAGCTGTGCCAAAGTCCAGCCACTGGAGTGGATGTCATGGGTTTCCGGCCGGTCCTGCAAGCCGCCCTCCGGGGCCTCTGCCAGGGGCTTCTGGCCCTGGCGCTGCTGATGCTGCCGCTGGGGGCACCGGCCTGGGCGGCGTTGCCCCAGGGCAACGCGGTCACCGATCCCCTGGCACTGCTGAGGGATGCCCTGCCGATCGAGCAACCCGACCTGCAGTCCCTGCAGCACCGGCTGGAGGCCACCAGCGACGACCTGCGGGCCAAGCGCTGGTCGGCCCTGGCGAGCGCCGTGAAGCGCACCCAGGCCCAGCTCAACACCCGGCGCACCGCGATCCTGGCCAGCTTCGGGCCGGAGAACGAAGCCGTGGCCGCCTCCCTGCTGGACACCCTGGCGGATCAGCTGCAGCAGCTGGCCGTCGCCTGCGAGGGACAGCAGCGGGATGCCTTCCTGAATCTGCGCCGCGCCGCCCTGGCCAGCATCGGCGAAGCCGAGTCGCTGCTGGTGGGTCCTTTCCCCTTCACGATTCCTGACACCTATGCCGCCCTGCCGCGGCTGCTGGGGCGGGCCACGGTGCAGCTGCGCACCACCAAGGGCGATCTCACCGCCGTGGTCGACGGCTACAACGCACCGCTGACGGCGGGAGCCTTCGTCGATCTGGTGCAGAAGGGGTTCTACGACGGGCTGCCCTTCATCCGCGCCGAGGACTTCTACGTGCTGCAGACGGGCGATCCCAAGGGCCCCGCCAGCGGCTACATCGACCCGACCACCAAGACCGAGCGGCACGTTCCGCTGGAGATCCGCGTACCCGGCGAGAACCAGCCCTTCTACAACCAGACCTTCGAAGATCTGGGGCTGTTCAAGGCCCAGCCGATGCTGCCGTTCAACGCCAAGGGCACCCTGGGCTGGGCCCATTCCGATGAACACCTCGACGACGGTTCCTCCCAGTTCTTCCTGTTCCTGTTCGAGCCGGAGCTCACCCCTGCCGGTCTCAACCTGATCGACGGTCGCTATGCCGCCTTCGGCTATGTGGTGGATGGTTTCGATGTGCTGGAGGAGCTCACGGCCGAAGACGGCATCGTCAGTGCACGGGTGCTCGACGGTTCGGAGAACCTGCAGGCCCATGGCTGAGGTCAGGCCCCGGAGCCTTGGCTGAGCCAGACCCCCCGCCAACGGCCGAAACCCTGGCCGACCTGGGCGAATGGGAGCTGATCCGCCGCCTCGGGCGGTTCGCTCCAGCCGGCCAGTTCGCCGATGATGCGGCCCTGCTCCCCCACGCGGACACCGCCGGGGCGCCGCTGGTGATCAACACCGATGTCTTGGTGGAGGGGCTCCATTTCAGCGATGCCACCACCGCAGCGGAGGATGTGGGCTGGCGGGCTGCTGCCGCCAACCTCTCGGATCTGGCGGCGATGGGCTGCGAGGAGGCCCTGGGGCTGACGGTCGGCCTGGTGGCCCCCTCCCGGACCTCCTGGGCCTGGGTGGAGGGGGTCTACCGCGGTCTGGCAGCGGCCCTGGCCGAGCATGGAGGCCTGCTGCTGGGAGGCGACTGCAGCGCTGGTGCCCAGCGGCTGCTGGCGATCACCGCCGTCGGACGCCTGCCGCGGGCCTGTCCGGACTCCGCGGCAGGCGGGACCCGCAACGCGCCTGCCGCAGCGGAATCAGGGGAGGGACAGGCCGGAGCGTTCGCCGCGATCCGCCGAGGCGATGGGCGTCCCGGGGACTGGCTGGTCTGCAGCGGCCCCCACGGTCTCAGTCGCCTGGGGCTGGCCCTGCTGCAGGGAGAGCTGGAGCTGGGGCCGAACCCGACCGCGCTGGCCCTGGCCGAGCGGGCGATCCGGGCCCATCGCCGGCCGCAGCCGCGCTTCGATGCGGTGCGGGTCCTGCGGTGCTGCCGGCCGGAGAGCCTGGACTGGCGCGTCGGCGGCTGCGACAGCAGCGACGGACTGCAGGCGGCCGTGGAGGCCATCGCAGCGACCAGTGGCTGCAGAGCGGAACTGGAGCCGGATGGCCTGCCCCTCGACCCATCCATGGCCGGGCTGCCCCAGGCCCGGGACTGGTGCCTGGCGGGAGGAGAGGACTTCGAGCTGGTGCTGGCCCTGGAGCCCGCCTGGGCCGAGGCGCTGCTCGCCCGGCTGCCCGGCAGCCAGCGGCTGGGAGCGCTGCGGGAGCGGGACGGAGCGGCCGTGCTGCGCTGGAGCGACGGTGAACCGATGCCGTCCCAGGGGGCCGGCTTCCAGCACTTTCATTGAGGACATCGCTCAGACCACCGCTCCGAAGCGTTGGCCGACCACCGCCGTCAGACCCATTGCCAGGGAGCCCCAGACCAGCATGCGCAGAGCTCCGCGCCAGCGGGAGGCACCGCCGGCGGTGGCGGACAAGGCGCCGAGCAACGCCAGGGAAAGCAGGGCCGCCGCGACGGTGAAGTCGGTGATGCGGCCGGAGGGGCTGATCAGGATCGCCAGGATCGGCACCAGGGCTCCGAGGCTGAAGCTGGCGGCGGACGCGAGTGCGGCCTGGATCGGCCTGGCCTTGAGCACCTCGCTCAGCCCCAGCTCATCGCGGGCGTGGGCACCGAGGGCATCATGCAGGGTGAGCTGCTCGGCCACCTGGCGGGCGAGGCAGGGCTCGAGACCGCGGCTGCGGTAGATCTCGGTCAGTTCCGCCAGCTCCCCGGCGGGATCGTTGGTGAGCTCGAACCGCTCACGGGCCAGATCCGCCTGCTCGGTGTCGGCCTGGGACTGAACCGACACGTATTCACCGGCCGCCATCGACACCGCCCCGGCGACCGTGGCGGCCAGGCCGGAGAGCAGCAGGGCAGGACGGGAGGCACCGGAGGCGGCGATGCCGACCACGAGGCTGGCCACCGAGATGGTGCCGTCGTTGGCCCCGAGCACCACCGCCCGCAGCCAGCCGATGCGGTGGGTGTTGTGACGCTCGCCATGGCGATGCCACCCATGGCCCCGGGCAGCGGAGGAGTGGGCAGGAGGGTCCTGTCCCTGCATGGCAGGCGGCGGCGGATGACCCCAGTGTGGCGGCGGCTGCCGGAGCAGGCTGTGCGCCCGCCGACGGGGATCAACCGGGACAGGCCTTGGAACGCCGGCAGAAAGATCCTCCCCATGAAAAAACCCCCAGGACGAAAGCCTGGGGGTGGATTCAATCCCTTCTGGGCTGCGGAGCTCCGGGGGAGGCTGCCGCAGCCGTGGGGAGAGGGCACTGGCCCTCAGCCGATCACTTCCAGTTCCTGGCGACGATCTCGGCCAGATCGACCACGCGCTGGCTGTAGCCCCACTCGTTGTCGTACCAGGCGATGATCTTGACCATGTTGCCGCCCATGACGAGGGTGAGCTCGGAATCGACGATCGTGGATTCGTCGGTGCCGGCATGGTCGGAGGAGACCAGGGGCAGATCGCAGTACTTGATGATCCCCTTCATGCCGTTCTCGGAGGCCTGCTTGAGAACGTTGTTGACCTCCTCCTTGGTGGTGTCCCGGCTGACCTCGAGCACCATGTCCACCACCGAAACGTTGGGGGTGGGCACCCGCAGAGCGATGCCGTTGAGCTTGCCCTTGACCGGCGGGTAGACCAGAGCGACGGCCTTGGCGGCACCGGTGCTGGTGGGCACGATGTTCACGGCAGCGGCGCGGGCGCGGCGCAGGTCGCGGTGGGAGGCATCGAGAATGCGCTGGTCACCCGTGTAGCTGTGGGTGGTGGTCATCGTGCCCTTGATGATGCCGAAGGCCTGATCGAGGGTCTTGACCAGGGGCGCCATGCAGTTGGTCGTGCAGCTGGCGTTGCTGAGAATGTCCCAGTCCTCGTGGCGGTACTGGTCGGCGTTGACCCCGACGACGAAGGTGCCGACCTTCTCGCCCTTGCCAGGGGCGGTGAGGATCACCTTGCGGGCACCGGCCGTGAGGTGCTTGCTGGCACCCACGTCGTCGTTGAACACACCGGTGGACTCGATCACCAGATCAACGCCCCACTCCTTCCAGGGGAGGTTCAGGGGGTTGCGGTCATAGAAGACCTTGATCTCCTTGCCGTTGATGACGATGGAGTTGTCGGTGTGGGACACATCCGCATTGCGGATGGGGCCCAGCATGGTGTCGTACTTGAGCAGGTGGGCGTTGGTGCTGGTATCACCCGACCCATTGATGCCCACCACCTCGATGCCGGTGTTCTCCCCGCGACTGAGCCAGCAACGCATGAAGTTGCGACCAATGCGTCCGAATCCGTTGATCGCAACCTTCAGAGTCATGGCAGGAAGCGGTGAAACCCGCTAGCAAGGGTCATTCGGCTGCAGATCATACAGAAATCGTGACCCGGGCCGCCCCCGGTTCCCGGCGTGCCACTCCGGCAGGGGTCCCGGCCCAGGCGGCGAACCGCCCGGCTGCTGGCCGCAGCAGCGGTCCGGCACCCCCGGCCGGAGGGGAGCGGCGCCCACCCGGCGGGTGACGCATCTCGTAAACATTTCAGCCCCGGCCGGCCTTGAGCGGCAGGGGTTCCCGGCCTATTTTCGGCGGGTCCGCTGCGTTGCCGTTGACTCTCATGCTGGAACGCCACCAACCGCTTCACTTCATCGGCGTTGGCGGCATCGGCATGTCGGCCCTGGCCGGAATCCTGGCCGCCAGGGGCTACCGGGTCAGCGGCTCCGACCCCCGCTCCACCCCCGTGCTCGAGCAGCTGGCCGCCGCCGGGGTACAGCTGTTCAGGCAGCAGCAGGCCGCCACCTTCGACAGCCTGCGCGACGCCGGCCTGAGCCCCCTGGTGGTGATCAGCTCCGCCGTGCCCGAAACCAACCCGGAGCTGCAGGAGGCCCGCCGCCTCGGTCTGTCGGTGGTGCACCGCTCCGACGTGCTCGCCGACCTGATCAACAGCCAGGCCTCGATCGCCGTGGCCGGCAGCCATGGCAAGACGACCACCAGCAGCCTGATCGCCACCCTGCTGCAGCTGGTGGACGATGACCCCACGGCGGTGATCGGCGGCATCGTGCCGGCCTTCGGCAGCAACGGGCGCCATGGCAGCGGGCGCCTGCTGGTGGCGGAAGCGGATGAATCGGACGGCTCCCTGGTGAAGTTCCAGGCCCGGCTGGGCGTGCTCACCAACGTCGAGCTGGACCACACCGATCACTACCCCGACCTCGACGCCCTGATCGCCACCCTGCAGCGCTTCGCCCGGGCCTCCTCCAGCCTGCTGGCCAACCGCGACTGCCCGATCCTGCGGGAACATTTCGAGGCCCAGGCCTGGTGGTCCATCCGCAGCGCCGATGGGGTGGACTTCGCCGCCCTGCCGCAGGAGGAACGGGGCGACGGCACCCGCGCCCTGTTCCATGAACAGGGGGAACCTGTCGGGGAGATCCACCTGCCCCTGCCGGGGCGCCACAACCTCAGCAACGCCACCGCCGCCATCGCCGCCTGCCGCCTGGAGGGCATTCCCTTCGCGGCACTGCAGCAGGCCGTGACCCAGCTGCAGCCCCCAGGCCGCCGCTTCGACTGCCGGGGCCTCTGGCAGGGCCGGATCATCGTCGACGACTACGCCCACCATCCCAGCGAGGTGGCCGCCACCCTGACCATGGCCCGCCTGATGGTGGCCAGCGGCCGCAGCCCCCTGCCGGAGCAGCCCCAGCGTCTGCTGGCCATCTTCCAGCCCCACCGCTACAGCCGCACCGCCCAGTTCCTGGAAGGCTTCGCCGCCGCCCTCGGCCAGGCGGACGCGGTGCTGCTGGCCCCCCTCTATGCAGCCGGAGAAGCGGCGATCGAGGGCATCGACAGCGACGCCCTGGCCCAGGCCGTGCGGCGCCTGGCCCCCGGTCTGGAGGTGCAGGTGGCCGGCAGCATGGACGAACTGGCGGAGCGGGTGGCCGGCGAGAGCCGGGCCGGGGATCTGGTGCTGGCGATGGGCGCCGGAGACGTCAACAGCCTCTGGGACCGCCTGCAGCGCCGGGCCGGTCGCGACCAGCCCCAGATCCTGGTGGCCTGAATGACCGCCCTGGCCCCCCCGGTCGGCCTGCGCGCCGCCATCTCCCTGGCCGACTACACCACCTGGAAGGTGGGCGGACCGGCCGAATGGTTCGCCGAACCGGCCCACCGGGAGGACCTGCTGGCCCAGCTGAGCTGGGCCCTGGCCGGGGGCGTGCCCCTGCGCTGCATCGGTGCCGGCTCAAACCTGCTGATCGCGGACACCGGCCTGAACGGGCTGACCCTCTGCAGCCGGCGCCTGCAGGGCAGCCGCCTCGACGGCAGCGAGGGCTGGGTGGAGGCTGAGGCCGGCGAACCGATCCCCACCCTGGCGCGGAAGGCGGCCCGGGCGGGTCTGCACGGACTGGAGTGGTCGGTGGGAATCCCCGGCACGGTGGGTGGAGCGGTGGTGATGAACGCCGGAGCCCAGGGGGGCTGCACGGCGGAATGGCTGGAGTCGGTGGAGGTGGTCGATCCCCGTCGCCCCGACGCACCCTTCCGCCTCAGCGCCGACGCGCTCGACTTCTCCTATCGCCACAGCCGGCTGCAGCAGGAGCCCCTGCTGGTGCTCTCAGCCCGCTTCCGCCTGGAGGCCGGCCACGACCCCGCCGCGATCACGGCCCGCACCAGCGCCAACCTGCACAGCCGCACCAGCACCCAGCCCTACCAGCAGCCGAGCTGCGGCAGCGTCTTCCGCAATCCGGAGCCGCGCAAGGCCGGCCAGCTGATCGAGGCGCTGGCGCTCAAGGGCCTGAGCATCGGCGGCGCCCAGGTCTCTCCGATCCACGCCAACTTCATCGTCAACACCGGCAACGCCAGCGCCCAAGACATCGACGCCCTGATCCGGCTGGTGCAGGAGCGGGTGCAGGGGGGCCACGGCATCGCCCTGCACCCTGAGGTGAAGCGGCTGGGGTTCGCTTCCCCGGCCGCCGAAGCGCCCCAGCCCAGGGCCTAACCTGGGCCCACCACCCTTCGCCCAGCAAGGCTTCGCATGGCCGGTTTCGGACTCCCCAACTTCGGTCAGCTCACCGAGGCCTTCCGCAAGGCGCAGCAGATCCAGCAGGACGCCCAGAAGCTCCAGGACGAGCTGGATGCGATGGAGATCGAAGGGCAGAGCGCCAATGGCCAGGTCAGCGTCTGGCTCAGCGGCAACCAGCAGCCCCTGCGGGTGCGTCTCGATCCCGCCGTGCTGTCGGGCACAGCTGAACAGGCCGAGCAGGCCGTGCTGGAGGCCCTCAGCCAGGCCTACGAGCGCTCCACCGGCACCATGCGCGAGCGCATGGAAGACCTCACCGGCGGCCTCGACCTGAACCTGCCGGGCCTCAGCTGAGCTCCGCCTCCGCGCCATCCTGTTCCACCAGCAACCCCTGACGTTGACGGCGTCGGGATTGCCGGCGCAGGGCCGGATCCAGCAGGGGTTCATCACCGCTGCCCCGCTGCCTCACCCCACGGCCGCGGGGCCTGGGCTCGCGGCCTGAGGCAATGGCGAGGCTGTCCTGCTCAGCCAGACAGCGGGCATAGATCTCCCGTCGCTCCCAGTCCTCGCTGACAACGCAGCCTGGATCGTCGAGGTGGCGGCAATCAGCGAAACGACAGGGGGCGGCCTGCAGCTGGCGCCGCAGTTCCGGGAACAGCTGCGGCAGGGAGACCGAGGTCAACGGCAGCAGCGGCTGGTTGAAACCCGGGGAATCGGCCACCAGGGCGGAGGGTCCCAGGGGGAACAGCTCCACGTGGCGGGTGGTGTGCCGGCCGCGACGCAACCGCCCGGACACGGCCCCGACCCGCAGGTCCAGGGAGGGTCTCAGGGCATTGAGCAGGCTGCTCTTGCCCACCCCGGAAGGACCGCAGAGCACGCTGAGACCCGGCTGCTGCAGTCGCTGGCGCAGCTCCGCCAGGCCATCCCCGGCGCGGCTGGAGAGGGTCACGGCCCGATAGCCCCAGGCGGAGACGCGGTCACTCCAGGCCTGATGCGTCGCGGCATCGACCAGATCGGCCTTGGAGAACACCAGCTCGACGGCGCCGCCAAGGGCTTCCGCCGCGATCAGGAAACGGCTGAGCTGCAGGGGTTCGGGCGCGGGATCCGCCAGGGAGACCACCACCACCACACGATCCACGTTGGCCACCGCCGGCCGCAGCAGCTGATTGCGGCGCGGGGCCACGGAGTCCACCACAGCCCGGGCACTGGCCCAGTCGACTCCGTCGACCCGGACACGGTCGCCGACCGCGATGGCCAGGCCGGTCTTGGCGAGGCGGCTGCGGCGAGTGCAGAGCAAGCGCGTGGCGCCGCCGGGGCCAGGCTGGTCCAGCTCGACGCGGCAGAAGTTGGCCTCGATCGCCACCACCAGCCCCCCGTCAGGGCCGGGTGGCTCAACGCCGGATCCCGCCATCCCGCTCCACGATCAGCCGCACCCAGGCATCGGAGGCGCCGGCCGGCTGGGGATCGACCCGGTGGCCCTCGCCGCTCAGACCCTCACTCACCATCTGCTCCGGCTCGCCCCGATCGAGCAGGATCTCGAGCCGGTCGCCGCTGGCCAGGGCCTCCAGGGCCAGACGGCTGCGGATGTAGTTGAGCGGGCAGGGGGTGCCGCGCAGATCGAGGCAGGGGGAAGCGGCTGCGCTCACGAGCCGCCGAACAGGCCGCCGAACAGACCGCTCTTGTGATGGGGGCGATTGCCCTTGCGGGTGTGGTGGCCGGCCAGCTGCTCCAGCAGCTCCCGCTCATCGGAGCTGAGCTTGGTGGGCAGCTGCACGCGCATGCTGAATTCATGGTTGCCCCGGGCCACCGAATTGCCGAGCCGCGGCACCCCCTTGCCCTTGAGCGTGAGCACGGCGCCGGGCTGGGTGCCGGGCGGAATCTCCAGCGGCTGGGGCCCGTCGACCGTCTCCACCTCGATGGTGTCGCCGAGGATGGCCTGCAGATAGCTGAGCGGCACCTCGGAGTGGATCGTGGTGCCGTCGCGCCGCAGATGGGCGTGGGCCTTGACGCTGAGGAAGACGTAGAGATCACCCGGGGGACCACCGCGCTGTCCGGCGTTGCCTTCGTTGGCGATGCGCAGACGGGTGCCGGAGTCGACTCCGGCGGGGATGTTGATGCGCAGCTTCTTGGTGACCTGCTGCAGGCCCTGGCCGCCGCAGGCGGGGCAGGGATCGGCGATCACCTGACCGGTGCCCTCGCAGCTGGGGCAGGGAGCCACCTGGGTGAAGCTGCCGAAGGGAGTGCGGGTGGCACGCCTCACCTGGCCCACGCCGCCGCAGGTGTTGCAGGTGGTGGGGCCGCTGCCGGCACGGGCGCCGGAACCCTGGCAGGTGCCGCAGGTCTGCAGGTGGCGCACCTGCACTTCCTTTTCGACGCCGAAGACGGCTTCCTGGAAGCTGATGGTCAGGTCGAGGCGCAGGTCGTCGCCCTGACGGGGGCCGCGACGACGGGAACCGCCGCCGCCACCGCCCGGAGCGCCGCCGAAGCCGCTGAAGAAGGTCTCGAACAGATCGGCGAAGCCGCCCATGTCGCCCATATCGGGCATGCCGCCGCCTCCGCCGAGGCCGGCCTCCCCGAACTGGTCGTAACGGGCGCGGGTCTGGGGATCGCTGAGCACCTCATAGGCGCGACCGATCTCCTTGAAGCGATCCTCGGCTCCGGGCTCCTTGTTGACGTCGGGGTGGTACTGGCGGGCGAGGCGGCGGTAGGCCCGCTTGAGGGTGTCCGCGTCGGCATCACGGGCGACACCGAGCAGGTCGTAGTAGTCGGCCATCAGCCGTCCTGCTCCGCGGACTGGGGTTCAGCGCCGGGGGCCGGCCCGGGGCCGACCGAGACCTTGACCATGGCGTGACGCAGCACCGTGCCATGCAGGTGATAGCCGCGCTGCAGCTCCTCGATCACGATGTCCTCGGGATGCTCGTGGCTCTCCTCCCGCAGCACCGCCTCATGGATATTGGGATCGAACGGTTCCCCCTCGGCGCGCATGGGGGAGACGCCCAGCTGCTTGAGCACCTCCACCAGCTGCTTGTAGAGACCCTGATAGCTGTGGTAAAGCGAGCGGGCCTCCTCGCCCTCCGGCTTGAGCTGGCTGCGGGCGCGATCGAAGTTGTCGACGACGGGCAGGATCTCCCGCAGGGTCGACCGGGTGATCTGCAGGCGCATCTCCTCCTGCTCCCGGCTCTGGCGCTTGCGGAAGTTGTCGAAATCGGCCGCGATGCGCATGTACTGACCGCGCAGCTGCTCGAGCTCGTGCTCAAGGGACGCCATGCGACCGTCGGCCTCGCTGCCGGTCGCTCCGGCGGCTGGGGCCTCGCCGGAGTCGGCGGCGACTTCCGGATGGTCGGCGGAGGCCGGGGGCGGGGTCGCGGCCTCGGGGGCGGACGACTCCGGATCGGGCTGGAAGGCGGGATCGCTGGCCGGAGAGGTGTCGCCGCTCATGCTGCCTTTCACGAAAAATCAGATGCCGTTATGTTGAAGCCCGACCCCTTCCCTTCACAAGCGGCGGAACTCCGCACCTCCCCCCGCCCCTGATCCGGAGCCGGAACGTTCCCCTCTCTGCACCCCCTCCCTTCTCCTCCCGACCAGCCCCGTCCCCGCGATGACGCCGGAGTCCGCCACCACCGCGAACCAGGCCCCTCCCGCCAACCGCAGCTCCCTGCTCGGCGACCTGGGGGTGAACGAGCCGGCCGGAGCCCCGGAGCAGGTCATCAACACCGAGGATCTCGAGGCCAGCAGCCGCGGCACGACCATCTCCCCGGTGATGAGCCTGGTGGATCGGATCCTGATCGAGGCGCTCACCAGCGGTGCCAGCGACATTCACATCGAGCCCCAGGACGAAGGGCTGCTGGTGCGCTTCCGCCAGGACGGGGTGCTGCGCACGATGGAGATCCTGCCGCGGACGCTGACGCCGGCGGTGACCTCCCGTCTCAAGATCATGGCGGACCTGGACATCGCCGAGCGGCGGATGCCCCAGGACGGCCGCATCCGCCGCTCCTTCCGCGGCCGGACGATGGACTTCCGGGTCAGCACCCTGCCCAGCCGCCACGGAGAGAAGGTGGTGCTGCGGCTGCTGGACAGCGGCGCCACCCAGCTGGGCCTCGACACCCTGATCAGCGATCCGATGGCGCGGGCGCTGCTGCGCAACATCGGCACCAAGCCCTTCGGCATGATCCTGGTGACCGGCCCCACCGGTTCCGGCAAGTCCACCACGCTCTACGCCCTGCTGTCGGAACGCAACGACCCTTCGATCAACATCTCCACGGTGGAGGATCCGATCGAATACACCCTCCCCGGCATCACCCAGACCCAGGTGAACCGCGAGAAGGGCTACAACTTCGCCCTCGCCCTGCGGGCGTTCATGCGACAGGATCCCGATGTCCTGCTGGTGGGGGAGACCCGAGACCAGGAGACGGCGCGCACCGCGATCGAGGCCGCCCTCACCGGCCACCTGGTGCTCACCACCCTGCACTGCAACGACGCCGCCAGCGCCTTCGCCCGCCTCGATGAGATGGGGGTGGAACCGTTCCTGGTCAGCGCCTCGCTGCTGGGGGTGATCTCCCAGCGTCTGGTGCGCCGCCTCTGCCCGGACTGCCGCATCCCCTTCCATCCGGATGCCGAGGAACTGGGGCGCTTCGGCCTGGTGGCCAGCGACGAGAGCGACATCAACTTCTATCGCGCCAACATCACCCGCTCCGGCAGCGAAGGCTGCTGCAGCAGCTGCCAGGGCCGCGGGTACTCCGGCCGCGTCGGGGTGTTCGAGATCCTGCAGATGAACGAGACCCTCTCCTCAGCGGTGGCCAAGCGGGCCAGCACCGACCAGCTGCGGCGGCTGGCCCTGGAGAACGGCATGAAGACCCTGCTGGGCTACGGCCTCGACCTGGTACGCCAGGGGCAGACCACTCTGGAGGAAGTGGAGCGGATGCTGCTGACCGACACCGGTCTGGAATCGGAGCGCCGGGCACGGGCCCTGAGCAGCCTGACCTGCCAGGGCTGCGGCGCGGGCTTGCGGGATGAATGGCTGGAATGTCCCTACTGTCTGAGGGTGCGTCGTTAAGCCATGCAGGACCTGCTGATCGAAGACCTGATGACCGCCCTGGTCAAGGACGGCGGCAGCGATCTCCACCTCGCCGCCGGCCAACCGCCCTTCGGCCGCTTCAACGGCCAGCTGCGGCCGATGATCAAGGATGTCACCCTGACCGAAGAGATCTGCAACCGGCTGATCTTCTCCCTGCTCAACAACGCCCAGCGCAAACACCTGGAACAGAACTGGGATCTCGACTGCTCCTACGGTCTCAAGGGCATCGCCCGCTTCCGCGTCAATGTCTATCGCCAGCGCGGCAGTTATGCGGCCTGCCTACGGGCTCTGGGAAACAGCATTCCCAAGCTCAGTCAGCTGGGAATGCCGGCGATCGTGGAGGAGATCAGCACCAAACCTCGCGGTCTTGTGCTGGTCACCGGACCGACCGGATCAGGCAAGACCACCACTCTGGCCTCCCTGCTGGATCACATCAACCAGACTCGCTCCGAACACATCCTCACCATTGAGGATCCGATCGAGTTCACCTATCAGAATGCCAAGAGCCTGATCCACCAGCGCGAAGTCAACGAGGACACCCGCAGCTTCGCCAATGCCCTGCGGGCCGCCCTGCGGGAAGACCCTGACGTGATCCTGGTCGGCGAGATGCGCGACCTGGAGACGGTGCAGCTGGCGATCACCGCCGCCGAGACCGGTCACCTGGTGTTCGGCACCCTGCACACCAGCTCCGCCGCCCAGACCGTCGACCGGATGGTCGATGTGTTTCCCGCCGGCCAGCAGACCCAGATCCGGGTGCAGCTGAGCTCCAGTCTGCTGGCGGTCTTCTCGCAGACGCTCTGCAAGAGCAGCCATCCCAGCGCCGGCTCCTTCGGCCGGATCATGGCCCAGGAGATCATGGTCAACACCCCTGCGATCGCCAACCTGATCCGTGAAGGCAAGACGGCCCAGCTCTATTCCCAGATCCAGACCGGAGCCCAGCTCGGCATGCAGACCCTGGAGAGGGCCCTGGCCAACCTGCTGCTGCAGGGCAAGATCTCCCGCGCCGAAGCGATGATCAAAACGACCCGTCCGGAAGAATTGGAGAGGCTGATCGAGCAGTCGTGACCGTCTTCATCGTCTCCTACACCGGCAGCAACGGCCGACGCCGTGAGCTCACCCTCGAGGCCGACAGCCCCGCCAGCGCCCGCCGCACCCTGCGCAAACGGGGCATCCTGCCCAACACCCTTGTGCGCAAGGATGCCCCCATTGCTGTGCCCGACCGGGCCCGCAAGCAGACGCCCGCCTGGCAGGAGATGTTCGAGGGGGGCGTCACGGTGAAGGACAAGGCCGTGTTCGCCAGCAAGCTGGCGGCCCTGGTGGACGCCGGGGTGCCGATCATGCGCAGCCTCGATCTGATGCGCACCCAGCAGCGGTCGGTGAAGATGCGGCGTGCTCTCACGGCGATCACCAACGATGTCAACCAGGGCGAAAGCCTCGGCCAGTCGATGCGGCGCTGGCCGAAGGTGTTCGACAACCTCACGGTCGCGATGGTGGAAGCTGGAGAGGTGGGCGGTGTGCTCGATGAAACGCTGAAGCGGCTGGCCCTGTTGCTGGAGCAGACAGCACGGCTTCAGAACCAGATCCGCGGCGCCATGGGCTATCCGATCGCCGTGCTGGTGGTGGCGGTGCTGGTGTTTCTTGGCATGACCATCTTTCTGATCCCCACCTTCTCCACGATCTTCGATCAGCTGGGTGCAGAACTGCCCTTGTTCACCCAGTTGATGCTCGATCTCAGCAAGCTGCTGCGCTCCGAGTTCTCGATCATCCTGGTCGGCGGAATCATGTTGGCCGTGTACTTCTTCGGACGTTATTACGCCACACCCTCCGGACGCAGGCAGGTGGATGGCCTGATCCTGAAGCTTCCCCTGTTCGGCGATCTGATTCAGAAAACCGCCACGGCCCAGTTCTGCCGCACCATGAGCTCCCTCTCCCGCGCTGGTGTGCCGATCCTGCTGGCCCTCGAGATCGTGCGGGAAACCACCAGCAACAGCGTCATCGGCGACGCCATTCTCTCCTCCCGCAACGAGGTCAGTGAAGGCATCCCCCTGAGCTCAGCACTGATGATGAAGAATGTCTTCCCCGACATGGCGATCAGCATGCTGGCCATCGGAGAGGAGACCGGAGAAATGGACGCCATGCTCTCCAAAGTGGCTGATTTCTACGAAGACGAAGTCGCCGCCGCCGTCAAGACGATGACCTCCCTGATCGAGCCCGCCATGATCGTTCTGGTGGGTGGCATCGTCGGCTCCATTCTGGTGGCGATGTATCTGCCGATGTTCTCGATCTTCGACAAGATCCGCTGACCCAGCTCGACTCGGTCTCTTTGGAGTCTTCGGCCCTGGGGAGGTCGCTTCTGACTGCTGCGCACCCACCCAGGGCTCTTCTCCTCTGAGCAGCCAGCGGCGGCGCCGCACTCCTTCAGCTGGGGCTCACTCTGCCGCTGCGCTCTGCGTCGTCCGGGCCAGGGCCTGGCCGGCCAGCCAGCCGGATGTCCAGCAGTGCTGGAAGTTGAATCCACCGGTGACCCCATCCACATCGAGGATCTCACCGGCCAGGTACAACCCGGGACAGCGGCGGCTCTCCATCGTCGCCAGGTTGACCTCCCCGAGCGGAATGCCCCCCGCCGTGACGAACTCCTCGCCGAACGGGCCACGGCCCGTGATCTCCAGGCGGCTGTCCAGCAGCCGCTGCATCAGCCCCTGCTGCTGAACGCGGCTGAGGTCGGCCCAGCGGGGCAGCGGTTGCCCCTGCAGGCCCAGACCCTGCTGGGCGAGCAGCAGCCACCAGAGCCGTCGCGCCAGGGCCGGCCAGGGACGCCACTGATCGAGCCGTCGCCGCGCCTGCTGCTGGCGCGCTTCGGCGAAGCGCTGCTCCAGCCAGTCGCGACCGAGGCCGCCGCTCCAGTCCAGGCGGAGCTGGCCGCGATACCCCCACTGGCGCAGATCCCGGGCTGCGAAGGCCGTCAACCGCAGGACCGCCGGGCCGCTCAGGCCCCGATGGGTGATCAGCACAGCGCCCTGCTGCCGGTGACGGCTGCCGGATCGGGGCCGGGTCGCAGCGGCGGAGGGCGGCGGCACCAGCTCCAGGGCCACCGGGTCCATGGCCAGACCTGCCAGCTGGGTGAGCTCCGCCGATCCCAGGGCCAGGCTGAACAGCGACGGCACCGGCGCCACCAGGCCATGGCCGAGGGAGGCCACCAGGCGATGGCCGCTGGGATGGCTGCCGGTGGCGACCACCAGTCGCTGCGCCGTGAGAGCACCTCCCTGACGCCACTGCAGGGCAAAGCCATCGGGACAACGCCGCACCGCCGTCACCGCCGCCGTGGTGACCAGCTCCACCCCCGCCGCCAGCGCCGCCCGCCGCAGGCTCTCCACCACTGAGCTGGAGCGGTTGGAGCGGGGAAACAGGCGGCCGTCGGGCTCCTCCACCAGCTGGAGCCCATGGCGGGCAAACCAGTCCAGGGTGTCGCCCGGGGCGAAACGCTCGAACGGCCCGTGGAGCGCGCGACCGCCGCGGGGATAATGCCCCACCAGCAGGCGCGGATCCCAGCAGGCGTGGGTGACGTTGCAACGACCACCGCCGCTGATCAGCACCTTGTGCAGCGGCTCGGCCGTGGCCTCGAGCAGCACGATGCGACCCGGAGCCGGCTTGGCCTCCGCCGCGCAGATGGCCGCCATGAAGCCGGCCGGTCCGCCGCCGACCACAGCGATGGCGCAACGACTGGGCAGCATGGAGGGATGGAGGACCGACATCGCTTCAGTGTGGCGCCGATGCTGGACTGCACGGATCGGCACTTCCGGGTGCTGATGCGCCAGATCAGCCGCCACTGCCTGCTCTACACCGAAATGGTGGTGGCCAGGGCGCTGCATCACATCGTCGAGGACGGCGCCCCGCACCGGTTGGGGGATCGGGAGCAACGGCTGGAGCGGCTGCTGGGCTTCGATCCGCTCGAACGTCCCCTGGCCCTGCAGCTGGGCGGCGACGATCCAGCCCAGCTGGCCGCCGCCACCCGCCTGGCCGCGGCCCGGGGCTATGACGAGGTCAACCTCAACCTGGGCTGCCCCAGCGAGAAGGTGCAGCAGGGGCGGTTCGGAGCCTGCCTGATGGCCGAACCCGAGCGGGTGGCCCGCTGCATCGAGGCGATGGCCAACGCCTCTGACCTGCCGGTCACCGTCAAGCAGCGCATCGGCATCGATGAGCGCGACTCCTACGCCGAACTGCTGGCCTTCGTGGATCGACTGGCCGACGCCGGAGCCCGGCGCTTCGCGGTGCATGCCCGCAAGGCCTGGCTGCAGGGTCTCGACCCGCGGCAGAACCGCACCATCCCGCCCCTGCGCTGGGACCTGGTGCAACAGCTCAAACAGGACCGGCCCCAGCTGACGATCGAACTGAACGGGGGCCTGCTGGATCTGGCCACCTGCCTGGACCAGCTGCAGCTGCTGGACGGCGTCATGGTGGGCCGCGCCGCCTATTCCCACCCGTTGCAATGGGGCGATGTGGACGGGGAGATCTTCGGAGTGGAGGACCACGTCCCGGCCCGGGCGTCCCAGGTGGTGCGCGGCACGATCCCCCATGCGGTGCGCTGGCGGGCCCGAGGCGGACGGGTGTGGGCGATCGCCCGCCACCTGGTGCACGTGGTGGAGGGCTGCCCGGGGGCCCGCGGCTGGCGGGCCAGCCTCACCAGGGCAGCGTCAGAGCGCGAGGCGGGTGAGGAGGTGCTGGAGGCCGCCGCCGAGCAACTGGAGCAGCGGGGGTTGTAGGGGTTCAGCCACCGCTGCAGCAGGGTTCAGACCTCAGCCCCGCCGTAGCCGCCCTCATCGCTGGGGCGGCCTCCCCGGCGACGGCGGGCCCGGCCGGCCTCGAAGTGATCGCCGCCGCCGCCGTAGCTGCGGTCTTCCCAGCCGCGGGCTCCGGAGGAGCGTTCACCGGTACTGCGTTCACCACTGCCACCGCCGCCGTAACCGCCACCGCCGCCATAGCCGCCGCCCCCGTAGGAGCCACCGCCACCGCCGTAGCCGCCGCCGCCATAACCACCGCCACCGCGGCGGGGACCGCCGCCACCGCCGCCGCCGGCACCGCGGGGCTCCGCCTGGTTGATGCGCAGCGGACGACCCATCAGCTCGGCGCCCTGGAGTGCGTCGATGGCCCGGGTTTCGGCATCGGCATCGGCCAGCTCGACGAACGCGAAGCCACGCTTACGACCGGTGTCCCGCTCCAGCGGCAGGGTGCAGTTCACAACTTCGCCATAAGGGGCGAACAATTCCGCGACGTCGTCCTGTTCTGCGCGGAATGGAAGGTTACCGACAAAAATACTCACTGAATCGAAGGAGACCGGGAACGGGGGGGCCGGGGACGTTGCAACCCGAGACGGTGGACCGGGACGGAGATGGGAGCCGGAGAATGACCTCCGGACCTCACCAGCGAACGCCGCAGGGCTAGCGGTACGACTGCACCGCTGACCCTTCAAGATTAGACCGGTCTGCCTGGGGCTGCCGTCAGCATTCCGTCGCCGTCGCGTTCCTGACGAGGAGAACGCGGCAGCGGAAGCAATCGGAGCAGCAGCGGCTCAGGCGCCGGGCTTGAGCAGGTCGCGCCAGCGTTGCAGCTGCTCCTGCACCCGCTCGAAGGCGGTGCCCCCTTCGCTGCGGCGGGCTGCCACCACCTGGCGGGGTTCCAGGGCGGCGTGGATGTCAGCTTCAAAGGCCGGATGCAGCTGCTGCCAGCGCGACAGCGGCAGATCCCGCAGCAGGATGCCCTCGGCCAGGCAGCTGCGCACCAGTCCCCCCACCAGCTGATAGGCCTCGCGGAAGGGAACATCGCGGGCCACCAGGTAATCGGCCACATCGGTGGCATTGGAATAGTCGGAGGCCACGGCTGCCTGGAGCCGCTCGACGCGGAACTCCAGGCCTTCCTCCAGCAGGATCGCCATCGCCTCCAGACAGGCCAGGGTCGTCGCCACCCCGTCGAACAGGGCCTCCTTGTCCTCCTGGAAGTCCTTGTTGTAAGCGAGGGGCAGACCCTTGATCATCGTCAGCAGGCCCATCAGGTGGCCGAACACGCGCCCGCTCTTGCCCCGCACCAGCTCCGGCACATCCGGGTTCTTCTTCTGAGGCATCAGGCTGCTGCCGGTGGCGCAGCGGTCGGTGAGGCGCACGAAGCCGAACTCCTCGCTGGCCCACAGGATCACCTCCTCCGAGAGGCGACTGAGATGGACCATCACCAGGCTGGCGGCCGCCATGAACTCGACACAGAAGTCCCGATCGCTGACGGCATCGAGGCTGTTGGCATAGATCGCCGCGAAGCCCAGCTCGGAGGCCGTGCTGCGCCGGTCGATCGGCACCGGGGTGCCCGCCAGGGCGGCCGCCCCGAGCGGGCAGAGGTCGACGCGACGACCCACGTCCACCAGGCGCTGCCGGTCCCGTGCGGCCATCTCCACATAGGCGAGCAGGTGGTGGGGAAGACAGAGAGGCTGGGCCCGCTGCAGGTGGGTGTAGCCGGGGATCAGGCAGTCGGCATGGCGCTCGGCCTGGGCCAGCAGGGCCCGCTGATAGCGCAGCAGACCGGCATCGATGTCTGCGATCCGGCGCCGCAGCCACAGCCGCAGGTCGGTCCCCACCTGGTCATTGCGGCTGCGGCCGGTGTGGAGCTTCTTACCCAGCGCTCCGACGATCTCGATCAGGCGGCGCTCCACGGCGAAGTGCACGTCCTCCGCTTCGAGGCCGGGACGGAATGTGCCCGCCGCGGCTTCGGCTCGCACCTGCTCCAGGGCGGCGATCAGACGCCCGGCCTCCTCCTCGCTGATCACGCCGCAGCGACCCAGCATGCGCGCATGGGCCACCGAGCCATCGAGATCCTCCTGCAGGAGCGTGATGTCGAAGCCGATCGAGGCGTTGAAGCGCTCGATCGCCGGATGCAGACCCTGCTCGAAGCGATCGCTCCAGCCGGAGGCTGACCCTCCGGTCACCCCCGCGGCCTCTGGCGGGGGCCCGGGGCGGCTGGAGGCATCGACCATGGCGACAGCATTCGGCGACCTTTCAGCTTGGCATCGCGCTCTGGGCAAGCGGCAGGGGCGGCAGCATCACCTCCTCCCGCACCTTGAGCACCACCATCGAGGCGTCGTCCTCGGGCTGGCGGTCGCTGCCGAGAAACCGGTCCAGCCGCTGGAACAGCTGGTCGAGAATGCCCTGGGCCCCCAGGCCGGAGCGGCAGGAGGTCTGGAAGGTGCGCAGCAACCGCTGTTCATCAAAGCGATCACCGTTCAGTCCCGAGGCTTCGGTGACGCCGTCGGTGTAATAGAGGAGTGCATCCCCCGGCTCCAGCACCACTTCGCCGCAGCCGTAGTCCGCCTCGCTCTGCAGGCCGATCAGCAGGCCGGCCGTGTCGAGGCGATCCACCCGACCGGTGAGGCGGCGCCAGATCAGCGGCGGGTTGTGGGCCGCATTGGCATACCGCAGCAGGCGCGTGCGCGGGTCGAAATCCGAATAAAAGAGGGTGACGAAGCGGTGCGAGTGGGCCAGGTCCTCCTGCGCGAGTTTGTTCAGGTCGTGCAGGATGCGATCCGGAGGCAGACCGCTCAGAACCTCGGCCCGCAGCATGCCGCGCAGCAGGGTCATCAGCAGCCCGGCGGGCACCCCCTTGCCCATCACATCACCGATCACCAGGGCCCACTGGCCCTGCTCGCGGCGACGTCCGATCGCATCCGGCCGGGTGGGGATGAAGTCGTAGTAGTCGCCTCCCACCTGGAAGGCCGGGCGACAGCGCGCCGCCAGCTCCACCCCATCGATCACCGGGCACTGATCCGGCAGCAGCTGGGCCTGGATGTCGGCACCGATGCTCAGCTGGCGATCGAGCCGTTCATGGCGGCGCATGTCCTCCTGAAGCAGCTCGTTCTCCAGCGCCACACCCGTGAGGTCCGCCACGATCTGCAGGTGGCGCCGGCGCACATCGCTCCAGCTGTAGCTGCGCCGCCGGCTGTAGACGTAAAGCCTGCCGCGCTGACTGCTGCGGGCCACCACCGAGGTGGCATAGACCGGGCCACCCCCCAGCAGGCGTTGGATCAGCGGATCGAGGAAGGCCACCACGGCCTCATCGCCGGAGAGGGCCTGCAGCTGGCTGTCGGGCAGGGCGGCCAGCTGGCGCATCAGCTCAGCGCCGTGCTCTCCGCCGGTGGCCTGCATCTGATCGCGACGCAGGCGACCATCGGGATGGAACACCAGCAGCAGGGCCCCCTCAGCCTCCAGCAGCCGTGAAGCCACGACGGGCACCAGCTCGAGGAAACGCCCGAGGTTGGTGAAGCTGCGCAGGGCGAAGACCAGGGAGGCCAGCAGCTCCTGGGTTCGACGCTGCTCCCGGTTGAGACTGTCCAGCAGCTGGCGCACCGACTCACCAGCCGACAGCTCCTGCCCCATGACCGGGCTGGCGGCGGGTGGATGGGGAGGAGGCTGGGGCTTGCTGCCCAAGGAGCGGCCCGATCGACCCGCAAGGTAGCAGCGCTGTCGGGCGGCGGGGACGTGGGTGGGCAAGCAGGAGTCCCCCGGCCGCAGCAGGGGGGAGCACTCCCTGGAGGACGCAACAGCGACGGACGATGGACCGAGGCGAACGGAAAGGCCCGGGCTCAGCGGGACAGCAGGGCCTCGACGAACTCGTAGCTGTTGAAGGGGCGCAGATCACGGATGCCCTCCCCGGCGCCGACAAAGCGGATCGGCAGACCGGCATCGTGGGCCACGGCGATCGCCACGCCGCCGCGGGCACTGCCGTCGAGCTTGGTGAGCACCACGCCGGTGAGCCCGGCGGCGGTGGCGAAGGCCATCGCCTGGCGCAGGCCGTTCTGGCCCTGGCTCGCATCGAGCACCAGCAGCGATTCGACCACGGCATCAGGGGCGAGCCGGTCGACGATGCGCCGCACCTTGGCCAGCTCCTCCATCAGGTTGTGCTTGGTCTGCAGGCGGCCGGCCGTGTCCACCAGCACCAGTTCGGTGCCGCGGGCCTTGGCCGCGCCGATGGCGTCATAGACCACGGCAGCCGGATCGGCATGGGCGGTGGCGTTGGCGATGACCGGGACCCCACTGCGTTCGCCCCAGACCGTGACCTGCTGCACGGCGGCGGCGCGGAAGGTGTCGGCAGCGGCGATCAGGCAGCTGTAGCCACTGCGCACCGC
>JAYKJA010000128.1:0-5222 GCA_035285905.1 Synechococcaceae cyanobacterium | reverse complement strand
TGGTTCTGGCTGGTGGTGCTGCTGGTGATCCTGGGCTACAGGATCGAGCGCTGGTTTTCGTCACGGCCGGAATGATCCCACGACGCAGGGCATTGGCCCATCGGTCCCGGCCCTGACCCGGCCGGGTGTCAGCCCTGCCGCTGCTGGAGCCGGCCTCCGGAGCCGGCCTGAGCCCTCCCGCCATCCGAGGAGACCGACGCCGGCTCCGCACCGTCGTTGAGCTGGAGGCGTTGCAGCTGCTTGATCTCATGCATCAGCATCTCTCCATCGGCCAGCAGTTCGACAATGGTTTCATGGCGCTCCGGCTGATAGGCCGTGATGCCGAAGGAAAACGAGAGACCATGGCCTGGCTGCACAGTCTGCTGTCGTGAGCGATGGCCTTTTCGATGCGATGGACAACGATCTCCGCCTGCTCACGGGTTGCGTTGATCAGCAGCACCACGAAATCATCGCCACCGAGCCGTGCCACCACATCGGAGTCCCGGCAGACCTCCAGGATCCGCTCAGCCAAGGCGACCAGCACGTCATCGCTCGCCTGACGGCCGTGGAGCGCGTTGATACGCTGGAAATCATTCAGGTTGAGATAGAGCAGCGACACCGGTGTCGCCTGGCGCGTGCTGAGTTGGAGGCTCTGCTGGGCAAGGGCGAGGAAGCCGCGTCTGTTCTCCAGGCCCGTGAGTCGATCCCTGGTGGCCAGAAGCGTGATGGCCACCTCCTGTTCGACGACCCTGGCCAGATCCCTCAGGATGTCGACCTGCTCGCCATCCAGGGTTCGGGGTGTCTGATCGGCAATGCAGAGGGTACCGATCCTGCGATTGTCAAACCTCAAGGGGCAGCCGGCATAGAAGCGGATGTGGGGCTCGCCCTGAACAAGTGGATTGTCGTGGAATCGGTCGTTTCCAGGGCATCGGACACGATGAACACATCGGACCCGAGGATGGCATGGGCGCAGAACGAAACGCTTCTCGGTGTATCGGATGCATCCAGACCTGCGGAGGACTTTGGCCATTGCCGATGTTCATCCACCAGGCTGACCATGTCGATCGGCGTCTAGAAGATCTTCTGGGCCAGTTTTGTGAGCCGATCGAAACGGGACTCCTTGCCGGTGTCGAGAAGACACAGGAACGAAGCTTTGCCAGGCGAACTGTTCGTCGTCAGGGGTCTCAGGCGGTTTCAATGGAGCCCTCTTTGCTGCATGGCGGGTTGACGGGATGGAGCTTGTGAATCAGTTCGTGGGCCACCATTCTGCACTGGAGTTTAGCGTTGTCCTGCTTATCTGTCCCTTGTCCGCTCCTGAGTTGAGACGGCGGGAGTGGTGTTCGTCAAGCTAGCGAACAGGGTGACATCTTCATCCCGCTTTCATCTGTTTTTCTCCTTGACTCCCTGAATCTCCAGCCACTTTTCCAGTTGCACCTCGTTCCATGTCTCTTCCCCTACCCAGCGGCCGATCGGTGCGGCGAGTCCGGCCACCAGCAGCAGCCAGGGCAGCAGCGCCATGGCTCCGGCGATCTGCATCACGAACAGGGCGCAGAACAGGGGCGTGCGGCAGGCCCCGCTGAACAGGGCCGTCGCCCCGGTCCACACCAGCAGCTGGCGTTCCAGGGGCGGCAGGTCGCCGATGAGCGGTCCGGCCAGCAGCGCCCCCAGTGACATCGCATCGTGCATCACCCCTCCAGGGGCGCCGATGGCGATGCTGACCACCGAGGCCAGCAGCCGCCAGGGCAGGATCTCCAGTCCCGGGCGATCGTCGCCGTAGGCCATGCGCAGGATGAGCAGCTGGCCGTCATTGAGGCTCCAGCCGTCGCTGGCGATGGCCGCCAGGCTGATCACCAGAGCGGCGAGCAGCGCCCACGCCATTGGTCTGACCGATCGGGAGGACCCTGCCTTCGCGGGTCTCGCCAGCCAGCGGCCCCAGCACCCCGCCACCCAGGCGGTGGCGACGCTGAACACGCCCCCCAGCCAGCCCGCCGCGACGGTGAGCAGCAGGGCCGGGACGATCAGGTGGGGGCCACCGCCCACCAGCAGGCTGATGCCGGCCTGGTGGGCCGGCGCCGCCTCCGGGGTGCTGCCCCAGAGGCCGGTGGCTACCCCCAGCAGAACTCCCGCTCCCGTGGTCAGGAGGGTGCCGTTGATGAGGGCCGCCGAGCGCCGCCGGCAGAGCTCCTCGATGGCGTAGGTGACCCCCAGCAGGACGGAGTTGAAGGCGATGCCCAGGCCGGCGCCGGCGCCGGTCGCCAGCAGCACCGGCAACGGCAGGCGCTGCAGGGGCGTCACCCGCGCCCGCAGGGCCAGTAGCAGGCTCGCCCCCAGGGAGGCGGACGGCGACTCCAGCCCCACCGTCAGGCTGGCGCCGTGGGTGAGCACCAGCAACGGCAGACGGAGCAGCTGGCGCCTGAGCTCCAGGGACGCCAGGGCGGCGGTGCGGGAGGGACCCCGCTGGACCCGTTCCTGCTGCAGGGCCAGCACCCCGGTCAATCCGCCCCCCCGGCCGCCTTTCAGGGGGCCGTTCGCCAGCAGGGTCAGCAGCGCCGTGCCAGCGAAGACCAGCAGCAGGCTGCCGCCGGGGACCCCCCCTCCCGCGCCCAGGGGCCAGGACTGCTGGAGGCGGAAGCCGAGGGCCGAAAGCCACTGGTAGGGCAGCAGCATCAGCAGCAACGGCAGGGCCGCCAGCAGCAGGGCGACCACCTGCCCCCATGCCAGGTTGCCGTCGCGCCGGGTGTCGGCGGCAGCGATCGCCGCGGCGGAGTCCGTCATGGGGTCCACTGCAGGCGCGCCGGAACCGGTGCCTCCGGGTCGGTCGGCATGGGCAGCAGTTCGCGCAGCAACTGGGCGTAGGTGATGTTGACGTTCACGGTGGCCTCGAGCCGCTGCACCAGGCTGGCGATCAGCCGTTCCTGGGTGTTGGAGAGATCGACCTCGCTGCTCAGGCCCGCCTGGTAACGCAGGCGGGCGTCCTGGAAGGCCTCCAGACTGGCGGTGACCCCCCGCCTGGCGGCCACCAGGCGCGCCAGGCTGGCCTCGTGCCCCAGGAAGGCCTGCTCGATCCGCAGCCGGATGTCATTGCGCTGGGCGGCGTACTGCTGGGCCACCGCCGCACCGCGACGGGCCAGGGCCAGAGCCTGGCCCCGGGTGGTGCCGGCGTCGAAGAGCAGCCAGTTCACCGCCAGACCCACCGACCAGTCGGTGCCGTACGTGTTGAGGGAGGTGGGCACCGTGGCGCCGCAGCAGCCGCCGTCGGCGACGCGCACGTTCCAGTTGTTGGCGTTGCTGGCGCCGGCGCCGGCGCCGGCGAACAGCGACAGCCTGGGCAGCAGCCCAGCGGCGACCGCATCCTTCTGGCGCAGCAGCGCCTCGCGGGTGGCCAGCAGGGCCTCCAGTTCCGGATTGTCCCGGTAGGAAGCCAGCAGGCTGGCCTCCAGGTCCAGGGGCCAGCGGGGCTGGAGGCGGATCGGGTCGCTGGCGATGGGGGTCAGCTGGGGTGGCAGGTTGAGCAGGGCCGCCAGCCGGCGGCGGGCGACCGCCCGTTCCGCCAGGGCTGCGATCAGCTGTTCCTGCCCATCCGCTTCGATCGCCTGGCGCCGCAGCACGTCGAGACGGGGAACCAGCCCGGCCTGCTTGAGATCCAGGCTGTCCTGAAGGATCAGCAGGTCGTTGCTCACCACGGCCTCCCGGATGCGCACCAGCTGGTCGGCCCGCTGCAGCTGGTAGTAGCTCTCGCTCAGGGACAGCTGCAGCCGTCGCAGGGCATCGGCGTAGTCCAGCCGGGCGCTGCGCAGCTGCGCCAGGGCAGCCCTTGTCTTCGGGCTGCGGGCGAGGTCCAGCAGGTCGTAGCGCAGCCCCAGGCCGCCGGAGAGCCCGTTGGCGTTGCTGTTGAAGGAGCCCCTTCCGCCGGGGGGGATGAAGAAGGGGCTGGCGGGCGGAAACAGGGTCCCGGTGCCGGTGGGGGAGAAGAAGCTGGTGCTCGACTGGTCGGTGCCCCCGGCGGCGTAGGCGGAGATCCGGGGCCAGTAGGTGCCCATCTGGCTCTGCAGCTCGGCCAGGGCCGCCGCCACCGCCTCGCGGCGGGCCTGCAGGCCGGGACTGTTGGCGAAGCCGATGGCCAGCGACTGCTCCAGGCTCAGGGCATGGAGCTGGCCGGGACGGAGGTCGCCGGCCTCCGGCAGCGCCAGCGGCGGCAGGGGAGCGCTCCCCTGGGGCGGCCCGGGAACCGCGCCGGCGGCCTCCGGGCCCAGCAGCGCCTCCGGCAGAGGGACCGGAGCCCCGTCCTTCTGTGGAGGGCCCGCCTCGGCGGGGAGCAGCTGTTCGAGGGCCCGGATCTGGCGATCCAGTTCGTTCCAGCGGCGCTCGAGACGGCGCACGTCGCCGTCGCCGTCGCCGGCCACCGGCAGCGGCTGGCCCGCGACGGGCCCCGATCCCAGGCCGGAGCCCAGCAGCAGTGCGGTGAGGATCCACCCGGCCAGGGGCCGCTCCGTTCCGCACCCCCCCATGGACCCCTGAATCCCCCATCCGGCGCCCAGTTTGCTCGACATCGGCCCTTCCGGCTCCTAGAAGTTGAAACCCAGCTGCAGGCCCGCCGCGAACAGGCCCGGCACGCGGCCGGCTGGCTCCGCCGGGATTGAGGATCCACTGCAGGCTGGGCTGAAGGCTGATCGACTGATCGATCCGCATCTGGTACCCGAGCTCCACCACCCCCTCGTCGCTGAGACCGGGCTGGCGGATCGCACTGAAGCCGGTGCGGGCCACACCGACGATCAGCAGGTCGAGGGGACGGCCGGGCAGCACCCCCTGGCTCACCAGCCCGCCGCCGAGGTAGCTGGGAGTGGGATTGGCGGCGGTGTCGAAACCAGCGGCGGCGGCGGCCCAGAGCCGATGGTCCAGCCCCAGGGCAGGGCCACGGGCACGGTGGCGCTGCCGTACGGACCCCGGTTCGGCCCGGTCCCGCCATAGGCGGCCAGCTGCAGCAGTCCGCCGGGCAGCTGCCGCTCGACGGCCATCGGCTGGTGGCAGGACCGGCCCTGGACCCTGAGACCGCCCCGGTCCCGGCAGGCGGCGATCGGTTCCCCCAGCCGGCGGTTGAGCCAGGGGGCCGCCCAGCTCCACTGCAGTTGGTGGGTCCAGCCCCGCCCGGGGGGAAGGCCGCTGGCGGTCCCCAGCAGTTTGCCGACCTCTTCGGTGGCGGCCAGGTTGAAGCTGGCCAGCCGCAGGGTGCTGGCCGGGGTCGG
>JAYKJA010000127.1:0-3268 GCA_035285905.1 Synechococcaceae cyanobacterium | reverse complement strand
TCGGGGCGACAGGATTCGAACCTGCGACCTAGTGCTCCCAAAGCACCCGCGCTACCAAGCTGCGCCACGCCCCGCCGACTGCATCGTACAGAGCCGGTCCAGGAGCTGCTCGGGAGCGGTGGGACCGGTCGGTGAGGGCCGTCCCGGCGGGCGTTCGAGGCGAGGGGGGGGGGCAGCTTGCCGGGAACCAGCCAGAGTCGGAGGGACCTCACGTGAGGGGACGTCTCCTTCCCCGGCATGGAACGCCACCTGATTCTTCTGCTGGCCTGCGTCGCGGTGGGTGTGGGCACCTCTGCGGCGGTGGGACGCCCGGGGGTGTTTGTGCTGGGCGAGAGCGTGGTGCCGACGGAGCGGGGAGCGTCCCGCTTCGGTACGGGGGTGTACTGGCGCAGCCGCGGGATCCCGGGCCCTGCCCGCTCCGGAGGTCTGCGGGCGGGGCCTGGCGGCAGGGCGGGCTGGGAGCGATTCCAGGGCCGCGGGCCGGGAGGGGCGAAGTAGGCATGTCCTCCGGCCTGGCTCCGCTTTGCCGCTCCCAGCAGCGCCTGCTGTTGCTGACCGCCGGCTTCAGTTCCGCGGTGGGTCTGGTGCTGGAGCTGCTGCTGGTCACCCAGGCCAGCTATCTGATGGGCGATGCGGCCCTGGCCACGGGCCTGGTGGTGGGCACATTCCTGGCGGCGATGGGGCTGGGGGCGTGGCTGAGCCAGGGCATCGGCCTGGAGCCGGACTGTCGTCCGACCCTGCTGCGGGCCTTTCTGCTGGTGGAGCTGTCCCTGGCACCCCTGTGCCTGCTGGGACCGCTGCTGCTGCTGCTGCTGTGGAGCCTTGAGGGGCCGGTCTGGCTGGCCCTGGTGCTGCTGACCCTGGCGGTGGGGGTGCTGGGGGGCATGGAGCTTCCCCTGCTGACCCGTCTGCTGGAGACCGGCGGCAGCCTGCGCCAGACCCTGGCCCGGGTGCTGGCCCTGGACTACGCCGGGGCCCTGGTGGGCTCTCTGCTGTTCCCGCTGCTGCTGCTGCCGTCCCTGGGGCTGTTGCCCACAGCCGGGCTGCTGTCCCTGATGCCTCTGCTGGCGGCCCTGCTGGTCAGCCGCAGCTTCCCCGACTGCCGCCGCTGGTGGCGGCCGATCGCTCTGGCTGTTCCCCTGCTGGCTGGGTTGTCCGTGGGGATGGTGCGTCTGGGGGATCGCTTTGAGGACGGGCTGTATGACGACCCGGTGATCTCCCGTCAGCAGAGCCGCCATCAGCGGCTGGTGCTGACCCGCCGGCGGGATGACCTGCGGCTGTACCTCGACGGCAACCTGCAGTTCTCCAGCCTGGATGAGTACCGGTATCACGAAGCTCTGGTGCATCCGGTGATGGCCTTGCACCGGGCGCCGCGGAGGGTGCTGCTGCTCGGAGCCGGCGATGGACTGGCGTTGCGGGAACTGCTGCGATGGCCTGGGCTGCAGCGGGTGGATCTGGTGGAGCTGGATCCGGCGATGCTGCAGCTGGCCCGACGGCAGCCGTTTCTGCGGCGTCTGAACCGCTCCAGTCTCGAGGACCCCCGCCTGAGGGTGCACCTGGGGGATGCCTTCGCGGTGGTGCCCCGTCTGCAGGGTCCCTTCGATGTGGTGATCGCCGACTTCCCCGATCCCGAGACCGCCACCCTGGCGCGTCTGTACAGCACGGTCTTCTACGGGCGGCTGCGGCGGCAGCTGGCTCCAGACGGTCTGCTGGTGACCCAGGCCTCCACGCCCTATTTCGCCCCGAAGGTGATGGCCTCAATCCGACGCACCCTGGCGGTGGCGGGTTTCGCCAGCCGGGGCTACAGCGTGGATGTGCCCAGCTTCGGCCCCTGGGGCTTCGTGCTGGCCCATCGTCCCGGGCGGACCCTGCAGGCGCGGACGCTGCCGTTCCGGGGGCGTTGGTTCGACCGGAACCAGCTGCAGGGATTGTTCCAGCTGCCGCGGGATCTGGAGCCTCCGGCGGGGCAGCCGGTGCTGCCGAACCGCCTGTCCCGACCGGTGCTGGTGGAGTACCAGCAGCAGGGTCGCTGGCGGGACGGCTGAGTGCCCTCCTCCTGCGGACGGCTCGAGCCATCCGCCTGGGGAGCCTGCGGACGGCTCGCTGAATCCCGACCCGGGAGGGCCGTCAAGGGGGGAACCTGTGGAGGGGCCGGTCAGCGGGTCGCGGTGTGGGGAAGCGGTGGCGGTGGAGCCTCAGACGGCCGGGTCCCGACGGGCTGGGTAGGGTGCGGGCATGAACGTCAGCCTGCTGCTGTTGCTGCTGCTGGCGGCCGGCGCCGCCCTGCTGTGGTGGCAGATCCGCCGCCAGAGCCGCCGTCTGCCGCCCCGTTCCCCCACCCTGTTCAGCCTGCAGCTGGGGGACCTGGTGCAGTTCGATGGGCGCGACTGGGTCGTGGAGAACCGGCTCGAATACGACGACGACGGCTTCCGCTGGCTGGAGTACCTGCTGCGGGATGGCCGCCAGCAGGGCTGGCTGTCGGTGGAGGAGGACGACTGGCTGGAGCTCAGCTGGTATGAGCCGGTCCGTTCCGCCGCTTCCCTGCCTGCGTTCCGTCCCGGAGCCGCCCTGCCCCAGACCCTGACCTGGAATGGCCGCGCTTACACCCTGCGGGAACGGGGCAAGGCGACGCTGGTCTCAAGCCTGCGGGCGCTGCCGCAGCGATCCGACAGCCAGGAGATCTGCCGCTACGGCGACTATGAGGCGGAGGACGGATCGCTGCTGGCGTTGGAGCTGTGGGAGAAGGGGCGACAGGGGGCTCCGCAGAGCGATGTGGAACCGGAGCTGGCCGAAGGCCGCAGGCTTGAACCCTCGCTGGTGGCGGTGCTGCCGGGAGATGGGCGCTCGGTCTACCGCGGCGAGTCGGGGGCCTTGCCGGGGGGTTGAGCGCTTCGGGCCCCGGCCTGCCGTGGGGCGGCCTCCTCCGCGACGGGGGGCTGTGGGGGAGGCTCCGCTGCGGCCATCAGCGCCAGGGCGGCCTCCAGACAATCGGCTTCCTCGGCGGGCTTGTCCCGCCGCCAGCGGTTGATGCGTGGGAAGCGCACCGCCAGGCCGCTGCGGTGGCGGCTGGAGGGCTGGATCCCCTCGAAGGCCAGCTCAAACACCTGCAGGGGTTCCACCGCACGCACCGGCCCGAAGCGTTCGGTGGTGTGGCGCCGGATCCAGCGGTCGAGCGCCACGATCTCGGCATCGTTGAGGCCGGAGTAGGCCTTGGCGAAGCTCACCAGCTCGCCGGCGTCGTTCCAGAGCCCGAAGGTGTAATCGGTGA
>JAYKJA010000126.1:0-15546 GCA_035285905.1 Synechococcaceae cyanobacterium | reverse complement strand
GGCTCCCCAACCCCTGTCCCGTGCCCCGGTGGGTCCTGCGGGCCTGTTCACCCCGACGCCATCCTCTGCACCACCCGCATCGGCATCCAGCAGGGGCAGGAGCTGCCCTGGCGCTGGTATCTGCGCTGCAGCCGCAGCATCAGCCGCCGCGCCCGCGGCGACCGTCCGCCCCGCCTCGACGGTCTCTGGGCCCTGCTGGCCGATGCGGCACCCCCGCCTACGGTTGGGACACCCCTGCAGAGCGATCGGCCTTGAGCGGCTGGAGTCATCGCCACGTGCTCGATCTGGCTTCCTTCTCCCTGGAGGACTTCGCCACGGTGCTGGATCTGGCCCAGCGTTTCCGCTCCCTGCCCGCCACGGGCGCCCGGCGCCTGCCGGCGCTGCAGGGACGGCTGGTCACCAGCCTGTTCTTCGAGCCAAGCACCCGCACCCGCAGCAGCTTCGAGGTGGCAGCCCGCAGGCTCTCGGCCGATGTGGCGAGCTTCTCTCCCTCCTCCAGTTCGCTCAGCAAAGGTGAGAGCCTGCTGGACACGGCCCTCACTTACGTGGCCATGGGGGCCAATGTGCTGGTGGTGCGCCACCGCTGCGCCGGCGTACCCCGCAGCCTGGCCCGTGCCCTCGACCGCGGCGGTGAGCGGGTGGCCGTGCTCAACGCCGGTGACGGCCTGCACAGCCATCCCAGCCAGGGGCTGCTGGACCTGTTCACCCTGGCCCGGCACTTCAATCCCGATGCCCCCACGCCCCAGGCCCTGGAGGGGCGCCGCATCGTCATCGTGGGCGACATCCTGCACTCGCGTGTGGCCCGCTCCAACCTCTGGGCCCTCACCGCCTGCGGGGCCGAGGTGGTGCTGTGCGGGCCTCCGACCCTGCTGCCGGAGGCCTTCGCCTCGTTCATCGCAGCGCCCCCTCCCGGCCAGGCCCACGACCCTGTGGCCCGGCGCGGGCCCCTGCGGCTCAGCCGACGGCTGGAGGAGGCCCTGCCAGGTGCCGATGCCGTCATGGCGCTGCGGCTGCAGAAGGAACGGATGCGTCAGCACCTGCTCACCAGCCTGGATGCCTACCACCGCAGCTACGGCATCACCGCCGAACGGCTGGCCCTCTGCGGCAAGGCCGTGCCGGTGCTGCATCCCGGGCCGGTCAACCGCGGCGTGGAGCTGTCGGGTGAGGTGCTGGACGACCCCTCCTGCTCCCTGGTGGAGGAACAGGTGCGCAATGGCATTCCGGTGCGCATGGCCCTGCTTTACCTGCTTGCCGCCGCAGAGGCGATCACAGCAGCTTGAAGCCCTCGAGCAGCAGGCCGTAGAGCAGGCCGAGGCGGCTCATGTCCAGCAGCTGCAGGGGCAGCCGGTCGCCGCGCTGCCGCAGCAGCCGACGGCGTGAGCGGGCCGCGATCTCCAGGGCCAGGACGCAGAGCAGGGCGGCCACCAGATCGTTCTCATTGGCGGCACCGGTGATCGCCCCCACAGTGCTGCCGATCCAGAAGAAGGCCAGCAGGACGATCAGCAGCAGGGACAGGCGCCGCCAGGGATTGTTCGCCCAGGATTGCAGACGCGACAACGCTTCAAGCACCTGTCGCTGCAGGCGGGTGTCCTGAAACGGAGGCGGGGATGGGGCCGTGATCTCTGCGGCGGAATGCCTGATAATGGTGCGCGATGAGTGCAGGGCGACCGGAAACCGGAGGTCCACCGTGACCGCGGCCAGGGTGGAGTCCCCGGCGGTGATCCCCATCACCCGGCCCGGAGCCCTGCAGTTCCTGTCTACACCATCTCTGGCGTGTTGGCAGCCTCAAACCCCCCACAGATAGGGGATTCCAATAAAAAACGCCCGTGGCGGGGGCCCGGGCGGGTGATGGGGACGGGCCAAGAGAATCAACCCGATCGGCTACCGGCAAGGGGGGGATCAGCCGCTGCCCTGAGCGTCCTGTGCGGGGCTTGACGCTCCCGCGATGGGAATCAGGCGTCCCCTTCCTTCTTGCGGCTGCCCTTGCCCTCCAGCAGCTCAAGCAGCGCCTCCATCTGGGCCATCACCCCGCGGACCTCTCCCGCCTCGGGCAGCAGGCCGTCCTCCATCACCCCCTGATGCATCTCGCGGAGCTCCTGGCGGATGTAGCGGAGATGGCTGACGACCTGCTCGCGCTTGGACTGCGACATCGACTCGGGTAACTTCCAATGACTCTTAGTACCACATCGCCGGCCGAAGCTGGCTTCAGCGCCGTCCGAAGCGGGCCCGGGCCTCCTCGTAGAAGCTCAGGCTCACCTCCTCCAGGCCCGCCTCCTTGGCCAGGCTTTCGATGCGTCGCCGGATCAGGGGCCGCACGAGGAAGGGAATCTCCTTGACGGCCTCCTCGGCCGCCTCACTCCAGGCCATGGTCATCGATCTGCGCTGCGGTGCGGACGGAGGGGCAGGGCGCGTCGGGCATGGGCCGCAGCCGGGCCGACGACCGCTCCCCGGCCACCGGTTGGGCGGCCTGAGGGGCCGTGCCGGCGACTGGGGGTGAGATTACGGGCGAGTGCCGTCGTCTGGACGCTTCCGGGCCGCACCGCTGGCCTGAGAGCACGCCTCCGCCGGCGGAACCCGGCCCCTGCGCCGGGGGCCGCCGGAACGGGTCCGCGATCGACGGCATGGGTGGATTGAGAGCGCCGGCAGCGCTCAGTGTCCCGGGGCGACGTCTGCGGGCCAGCGGCGATGGCGTGACGCTGGAATCGCCGGGGGAAAAAGGGGAGTGGAGAATAGGGGACTCGAACCCCTGACCTCTGCGGTGCGATCGCAGCGCTCTACCAGCTGAGCTAATTCCCCCTGATGCCAGGCATTATGGCTGCCTGCGCGCCCGGATTCCGTGCCAGAGCCTTCCCAGACCATCGCCGAGCCGATCACCCCGGAGCGGCTTGAGGCGTTCGATGAGGAGGGCATCGCCGCCCTGGCCCGGCGACTCGAGGAGGACGACTACCCCTCCCCCTTCGCCGGGCTTGCCGACTGGCATCTGCTGCGGGCCCTGGCCATCCATCGCCCCGAGCTGGCCTCCCCCTACGTCCACCTGGTCGACCAGGAGCCGTTCGACGAGGACTGAGCGAAAGGGGGATCCGGTCGCTCCGCATCGCGGCGTCTGGGCCATCTCCAGCTGGGCTGCACAGGAGAGGCCGCTGCCTGAGCTCAGGTTGCCCCCGGGTTGCACAGCTCCAGGGCCTCCCGGACGGAGCTCAGGCCGCCAGCGGTTCGTCCTGCTGGTGCGACCCTGGTCCCTGACCGGACGCCTCGTCGTCCCGGGTGGTCGGGGTGACCAGCTCTCCTGATCGGCGCTCCTCCGGCTGCAGCAGATCCATGAAGGTCCGCAGCTGCAGGCGCGGGATGTAGGGCCAGCCGCCGCTGCGCTCCATATCCGCCAGCAGGGCGAACAGACGGTTGCGATCGGCCGGCAGGCTGTTGCGGAACGGTCCGTCCTGAATGCTGCGATGGGCGGCCTCGATCGCCCGCAGCAGGCTCAGCAGACCTTCGCTGTCGCCTTCGAGGCTGGCGGCCCGCTCCAGCAGCCCCGCGATCAGCGGGTCGGTCGGCTCCACCCCGACGGGGTCTGCAGTCTGCGGCCCCGGCTGCAGGGCGTCGCTGGCCGCGTGGCTGGTGGGGTTCATCCGCCTCCCATACAGGTTGTATAGACCCGCGGCAACCTATCAGGGATGGGCGTTTTGCACCGGTAGGATCCCCGCCAGCCCAGTTCCTTGTCCGTCCCTGCGGCTTCTCCCCATGCGTTTTCGTCCCCTGCTGGCTGTCGTGCTGGCGTTGTGCCTGACCTTGGTCACCGCATGCAGCGGCGGAGCCAAGGCGGTCGACCGGGCCAACCTGACCTACGAGGACATCCACAACACCGGCCTGGCCAACAGCTGCCCGACCCTGCCGGATTCCGCCCGTGGCTCGATCGCCCTGGATTCCTCCGCCCGCTATCAGCTGCGCGAACTCTGCCTGCACCCCTCGGAAGTGTTCGTGAAGGGTGAGCCGGCCAACAAGCGTCAGGAAGCCCAGTTCGTTCAGGGCAAGATCCTCACCCGCTTCACCTCCGCCCTCGACCAGGTCTACGGCGATCTGAAGGTCTCCGATGACAAGCTCACCTTCACCGAGCTTGGCGGCATCGATTTCCAGCCGATCACCGTGCTGCTGCCCGGCGGTGAGGAGGTTCCCTTCACCTTCTCCAGCAAGGAGCTCGTGGCTGAGGCCCCCGGTGCCTCCCTCTCCACCAGCACCGACTTCAACGGAAGTTTCCGCGCTCCCAGCTACCGCACCAGCAACTTCCTCGATCCCAAGGGTCGTGGCCTGACCACCGGCTACAGCAGCGCCGTGGGCCTGGTGCCGGCCGGTGATGAGTTCTCCGGCGAGACGATCAAGCGCTACGTCGACGGCACCGGCACGATGGAGCTGTCGATCACCAAGGTCGATCCGAGCACCGGTGAGTTCGCCGGGGTGTTCACCGCCATCCAGCCCTCCGACACCGACATGGGCACCAAGCCCGCCGTCGACGTCAAGATCACCGGTGAGCTCTTCGGTCGCCTCGAGCAGGCCTGATCCCACTTCCCCTGCATCGGGGTTACGGGGGGCGTCAGCCCCCTTTTTTTGTGCCTGCGCCCGGAAGGAACGCTCCCCTGCACCTCTGGCGGCCCTCTGCCGCCGGGGCCCGCCGGGGTGGTCGCCTGCCGCCCGCCGCCGCCAGGGAGGGAGCCTGGCGCCCGGGCCCTCGCCCTCGCCCGGCCCGACTCCAGGGGGGTGTTCTGGGAGAATCGTCAGCCTTCGATGACTGCTGCCCCCATGGCCATCGCCTCGCCTGCCGCCAGCGCCCTGATTCCGCCCCATGGCGGCTCGCTGGTCGACCTGATGGTCCCGGCGGAGCAGCGGCAGGCCGTGCGCGAGGCCGTCGATCGTCGCGTCGAGTGCAGCGACCGCAACGCCTGTGATGTGGAACTGCTGGTCGTCGGCGGCTTCTCGCCGTTGCGGGGCTTCATGCACCAGGAGGACTACGACGCTGTCGTCGCCAACCACCGCACCAGCAGCGGCCTGCTGTTCGGCCTGCCGATCGTGTTCGACAGCGACGACCCGTCGATCGCGATCGGTGAGCGGCTGCTGCTCACCTACCGCGGCCAGGAGCTGGCGGTGCTCACCGTGGAAAGCCGCTGGGAGCCCGACAAGGTGAAGGAGGCCCGCGGCTGCTACGGCACCACCTCCCTGGAGCATCCCGCCGTGCGCATGATCGCCTGCGAGCGCGGTCGCTTCTATTTCGGCGGCCGGGTGCAGGGCCTGGAGCTGCCCCAGCGGGTGTTCCCCTGCCGCACCCCCGCCGAGGTGCGTGCCAGTCTGCCGATCGGTCAGGACGTGGTGGCCTTCCAGTGCCGCAACCCCATCCACCGCGCCCACTACGAACTGTTCACCCGCGCCCTGCACGCCACCAACGTCAGCGAGGCCGCGGTGGTGCTGGTGCATCCCACCTGCGGACCCACCCAGGACGACGACATCGATGGAGCCGTGCGCTTCCAGACCTACGAGCGGCTGGCGGAGGAGGTGGCCAACCCCCGCATCCACTGGGCTTACCTGCCCTACTCGATGCACATGGCCGGCCCGCGGGAGGCCCTGCAGCACATGATCATCCGCAAGAACTACGGCTGTACCCACTTCATCATCGGCCGCGACATGGCGGGCTGCAAATCCAGCCTCAGCGGTGAGGACTTCTACGGCCCCTACGAGGCCCAGGACTTCGCCCGTGACCAGGCTCCGGAGCTGGGCATGGAGACGGTTCCGTCGCTCAACCTGGTGTACACCGAGGAGGAGGGCTACGTCACCGCCGAGCACGCCGAGGCCCGGGGGCTGCATGTGCGCAAGCTCAGCGGCACCCAGTTCCGGGCCATGCTGCGCGGCGGGGAGGAGATCCCGGAGTGGTTCGCCTTCCGCAGCGTCGTCGAGGTGCTGCGCTCCGCGGGCTGAACCCGGCCGACCATCCACCGCCCTTCACGGGTAACATTCCTTTACTTCCCCTTTCAGGAGATCGGTCTTGAAGAAGCGCTGGCGCAACGCTGGGCTCTACGTCCTGCTCGTGATCGTGATGATCGCCATCGGCACGGCGTTCTACGACCGTCCCAACCCGGCGGCGGCCACCCGCACCCTCCGCTACAGCGACTTCGTCGAGGCCGTCCAGTCCAACGAGGTGTCGCGGGTGCTGATCTCCCCCGACCGTGGCACCGCCCAGGTGGTTCAGAACGACGGTCGCCGTGTCGTGGTCAACCTGGCCCCCGACAAGGACCTGCTCAAGCTGCTGACTGACCACAACGTCGACATCGCCGTCCAGCCCAGCCGCGAAGCGGCCCCCTGGCAGCAGGCGATCGGCAGCCTGATCTTCCCGCTGCTGCTTCTCGGAGGCCTGTTCTTCCTGCTGCGACGCGCCCAGGGCGGCGGCGGCAACCCCGCCATGAACTTCGGCAAGAGCAAGGCCCGGGTTCAGATGGAGCCCCAGACCCAGGTCACCTTCGGGGATGTGGCCGGCATCGAGGGCGCCAAGCTGGAGCTCACCGAGGTGGTCGACTTCCTCAAGAATCCCGATCGCTTCACCGCCGTCGGCGCCAAGATCCCCAAGGGTGTGCTCCTGGTCGGCCCTCCCGGCACCGGCAAGACCCTGCTGGCCAAGGCCGTGGCCGGTGAGGCCGGGGTCCCCTTCTTCTCGATCTCCGGTTCGGAATTCGTCGAGATGTTCGTCGGGGTGGGTGCCAGCCGGGTGCGTGACCTGTTCGAGCAGGCCAAGAAGAACGCCCCCTGCATCGTCTTCATCGATGAGATCGACGCCGTCGGGCGTCAGCGCGGCGCCGGCCTCGGCGGTGGCAACGACGAGCGCGAGCAGACCCTCAACCAGCTGCTCACCGAAATGGACGGCTTCGAGGGCAACACCGGCATCATCATCGTGGCCGCCACCAACCGCCCCGATGTGCTCGATCAGGCCCTGATGCGTCCGGGCCGTTTCGATCGACAGGTGGTGGTCGATCGCCCCGATTACAGCGGTCGCCTGCAGATCCTCGGGGTCCACGCCCGTGGCAAGACCCTGGCCAAGGATGTCGATCTCGACAAGATCGCCCGCCGCACCCCCGGCTACACCGGGGCCGACCTGGCCAACCTGCTCAACGAGGCCGCCATCCTGGCCGCCCGTCGTCAGCTCACCGAGATCTCGATGGATGAGGTCAACGACGCGATCGAGCGCGTCATGGCCGGTCCCGAGAAGAAGGATCGGGTGATGAGCGAGAAGCGCAAGCGCCTCGTGGCCTATCACGAAGCGGGCCATGCCCTGGTGGGCGCCCTGATGCCCGACTACGACCCGGTGCAGAAGATCAGCATCATTCCCCGCGGTCAGGCCGGCGGTCTCACCTTCTTCACCCCCAGCGAGGAGCGGATGGAGTCCGGTCTCTACTCCCGGGCCTATCTGCAGAACCAGATGGCCGTTGCCCTCGGCGGCCGCGTCGCCGAGGAGCTGGTCTACGGCGAGGATGAAGTCACCACCGGCGCCTCCAACGACCTGCAGCAGGTCGCCCGCGTCGCCCGTCAGATGGTCACCCGCTTCGGCATGAGCGATCGCCTGGGTCCTGTGGCCCTGGGCCGCTCCCAGGGCGGCATGTTCCTCGGCCGCGACATTGCCGCGGAGCGTGATTTCTCCGAGGACACTGCCGCTGCCATCGATGAGGAGGTGTCCCAGCTGGTGGCTGAGGCCTACCGCCGCGCCACCGAGGTGCTGGCCTCCAACCGCGCGGTGCTCGATGAGCTGGCCGAGCTGCTGGTGGAGAAAGAGACCGTTGACGCCGAGGATCTGCAGGAACTGCTGATCACCCGCGACGTCAAGGTGGCGGCCTACGTCTGATCCGGATCGGGTGGTCCTGCGGCGCAGCCGTCCTTTACCCTGCCCGCTCCGATCGCCCCTGCCCCCCGGCCCTTCCAGGTCGGGGGGCTTTGTTTTGGCCATGGCCGCAGGTGGCTGCGGGCGGCTGCGGTTCAGGATGGAGGAATGCCCGATGGCAAGACCCTGATCCGATCCCTGCAGCGGCAGCCCTTGCTGGTGGTGCTGCGCCCCGGCGAGCCCCTCAGGGCGGTGGCCACCCTGGAGCGGCTGCAGGCGCTGGGGGTGATCCATGTGGAGATCGCCTGGCAGCCGCTGCCGGGCTGGCAGGGGCAGATGGCGGAGCTGGTGCGCGGATTCAGCACCCTCGAACTCGGTGCCGCCTCGCTCTGCGATCCCGAAGGGGTGGCCGCCGCCGCCGCCGCCGGCTGCCGCTATGCGGTGTCGCCGGTGCTGGATCCCGATCTGCAACGCCAGGCCGCCGCATGCGACCTGCTGCTGGTGCCCGGTGTGATGACTCCCAGCGAGGTGCATCGCGCCCGACGCCTCGGCTGCCCGGTCGTCAAGCTCTTCCCGGCGGTGAGCGTCGGCCGCGAGCACTGGCGGCGGCTGCGCCACCCCCTCGGCGCACCCCTCCCCTTCTGCATCGCGGCCGGTGGCCTCAGGCCTGGGGATGTGCTGCCCTGGCTGCAGGCCGGTGTGGATGCGGTGGCGCTGGGCTCAGGGCTGGCCGATCTGCAGGAGGAGGGCTGCTGGCGCGCGTTGCTGGCGGCCCTGCGCCAGCGGGTGGTGGCCGCGGCTGACTGAGCCGAGCGCGGCTGCGGCCCGGGGTGGCCGGAAGGCGCGCCTCCGATGCCCGCGTTTTGCAGCGGCCGCCTCAATCCTGGCCTGAGGCCAGCAGTCGAAGGAACGCATCGGGCCAGCACGGTGGTCGGGGCGATCCGCTGGAACGCGAGCCGCTGGGGCTTCCCAGCGGGAGGGAGCGCGGCCCCTTCACCAGAGGCTGCACTGCCCCTGCTGGCGCAGCAGGTGATCCGCCAGCACCAGGGCCACCATCGCCTCCACCATCGGTACGGCGCGGGGCAGCACGCAGGGGTCGTGCCGGCCCTTCGCCGCCAGGGTCGTGGCTTCGCCGCGGTCGTTGATCGTCTGCTGCTCCCTGCGGATCGTGGCGGTGGGTTTGAAGGCCACCCGCAGAACGAGCTCCTCGCCGTTGCTGATGCCTCCCTGGATGCCGCCGGAGTTGTTGGTGGCGGTGCGCAGCCGGCCCGGGTCGTCGCTGGGCAGGAAGGCGTCGTTGTGCTCGCTGCCCCTGAGCAGGGTGCCGCCGAAGCCGGAGCCGATCTCGAAACCCTTGGTGGCCGGCAGCGACATCACCGCCTTGGCCAGGTCGGCCTCCAGCTTGTCGAACACCGGCATGCCCAGCCCCACCGGCGGCCGGCGCACCACGCATTCGATCACGCCGCCGCAGGAATCACCCTCGCGGCCGATCGCTTCGATGCGTTCGATCATCCGCTCGGCCATGGCGGCATCGGGGCAGCGCACGATGTTGGCCTCGATCGACTCCAGGGTCACCGCCGCCGGGTCGATGGCGGCCTCGAGGGTGTGGATGCGCTTCACCCAGGCCAGCACCTCGGTGCCAGCGGCCCGGGACAGCAGCTGCTTGGCGATCGCCCCGGCCGCCACTCGTCCGATGGTTTCGCGGGCGGAGGCGCGGCCGCCGCCGCTGCGGGCCTGGATGCCGTACTTGGCCTGGTAGGTGGCGTCGGCGTGGGAGGGGCGGAAGGCCACCTCCATCTCCTTGTAATCCTGCGGACGCTGGTCCTTGTTGCGCACCACCATGGCGATCGGTGTGCCGAGCGTGACGCCATCGAGCAGGCCGCTGAGGATCTCGACCTGATCGTCCTCCTTGCGGGGGGTGGTGATCCGGCTCTGGCCGGGCTTGCGGCGGTCGAGCTCGGCCTGGATCGCTTCCAGATCCAGCGGCAGCCGCGGCGGGCAGCCGTCGACGATCACGCCGACGCCACCGCCATGGGATTCGCCGAAGGTGCTGATCCGGAAAAGCCGGCCGAAGCTGCTGCCCATGGGCTGTCTGCGCTGGGCTGAGCCTACAAACCGGGCCTGGCTGTCCCCTGTTCCACCTGCAGGCGACCCTGCAGCAGCACCCCCGCATTGATCACCGGGTGGTGGTGCCAGGGCAGGGTGCTCCCGGCCGGAATGGTGATCCGCAGCACGGTGACGAGCGGCGGGCTGCTGGGATCGGCAGGCAGGGGCCGCCCATCCCAGCAGCGCTCGCTGCGTGCCAGGGTCTCCACCCGCACGCCGCTCTGGCTGGGTGCGCTGCCGCCGGGGGTCTGGGCCGCGGAGGGCAGGGGCGAGGCCAGGCAGAACCCAAGGCCCATCAGGCTGAGCGCCCGGATCAGGGGAGGCGGCATGGCTGGCCTGCGGCGGGACGCCTTCTAACTTCGGTCGATCGGGGGGGCCGGGTCGGGTGAGAAAGCAGGAGCGGGCGGATCTCATTCTCAGGCGGCTGGAGGAGCTCTACCCCGAGACGCCGGTGCCTCTGGATCACAGCGATCCGTTCACCCTGCTGGTGGCGGTGCTGCTCAGTGCCCAGTGCACCGACAGGAAAGTGAACGAGGTGACGCCGGCCCTGTTCGCGGCCGGGCCCGATCCCCGGGCGATGGCGGCGTTGCCGGAGGCGACGATTCTGGGCCACATCCGCCAGCTGGGCCTGGCCCGCACCAAGGCCCGCCATGTCAGACGGCTGTCCGAGCTGCTGCTGGAGCGCCATGGCGGTGCGGTGCCGGCCAGCTTCGCGGCGCTGGAGGCCCTGCCGGGGGTGGGCCACAAGACCGCCAGCGTTGTGATGGCCCAGGCCTTCGGCGTGCCTGCCTTCCCGGTGGACACGCACATCCACCGGCTGGCGCAGCGCTGGGGGCTGAGCAGCGGCGAGAGCGTGGCGCGCACCGAAACCGATCTCAAGCGGCTGTTCCCGCGCCAGGCCTGGAACAAGCTGCACCTGCAGATCATCTTCTACGGCCGCGAGCACTGCACCGCCCGCGGCTGCGACGGCACCGTCTGCGGGCTGTGCCGAGAGCTCTATCCCAGCCGGCGGCGACCCGTGGCCACCAGCAAGGCCTGAGCGGCGGCATTGCCCCATCCCGTGGGTAGCCCCCGCAGCGGCCCGACTGAGGGCCGCCAGGGTCTCCCCGCCCGGGCTGAACCTGTCCCGTCCCCGCCCGACGGGGGGCGTGGCCGGATCCGGCGCCTGTGAATAGGTTCCGCCTGTACCCCCCGGGCCCAGTGGGCCGCAGCCGTGATGGTGGAGCTGAAGTGCCCGTTCGCCGGCCACGCCGGTGCGGTGACCCCCGCCGCGGGCACCGCCAACCGCGACTGGTGGCCCGATCAGATCGACCTCGGGCTGCTGCATCAGCACCATCCGGCCGCCAGTCCGCTCGGCCGCGGCTTCGACTACGCCCAGGCCTTCGCCCAGCTCGATTACGACGCCCTGAAGGCGGATCTGCGGGCGTTGATGACCGATTCCCAGCCCTGGTGGCCCGCCGACTGGGGGCACTACGGCCCGTTGTTCATCCGCCTGGCCTGGCACAGCGCCGGCACCTATCGCAGCGCCGACGGTCGCGGCGGCGCCGGCCACGGCAACCAGCGTTTCGCGCCGCTCAACAGCTGGCCGGACAACACCAACCTCGACAAGGCCCGGCGGCTGCTGTGGCCGATCAAGCGCCGCTACGGCACTTGCCTGTCCTGGGCCGATCTGATCATGCTCAGCGGCCATGTGGCGCTGCAGTCGATGGGAGTCGCCACCTACGGTTTCGCGGCCGGTCGCACCGACATCTGGGAACCGGAGCAGGACGTGTTCTGGGGCCGGGAAACCGGCTGGCTGACCGATGAGCGCCACGCGGCCGACGGGCAGCTGGAGCAACCGCTGGCGGCCTCTGAAATGGGGCTGATCTACGTCAACCCCGAGGGCCCCGACGGGCAGCCCGACCCCCTGGGCTCCGGCCGTGACGTGCGGGACACCTTCGCCCGCATGGGCATGACCGTGGAGGAGACCGTGGCTCTGGTGGCCGGGGGGCACACCTTCGGTAAATGCCACGGTGCGGCTCCGGCCGCCCTGCTCGGGGCCGAACCGGAGGGGGCGGCCCTGGAGGAGCAGGGGCTCGGATGGCGCAGCAGCCATGGTCGCGGCATGGCGGAGCACACGATCACCAGCGGCATCGAAGGGGCCTGGACCCCCCATCCCACCCGCTGGGATCAGGACTATTTCGAGGTGCTGTTCAGCTACGAGTGGGACCTCGGCAGGAGCCCGGCCGGGGCCTGGCAGTGGGTCGCCCGCGACGTGCGGCCCGAGCACCGCGTTCCCGATGCCCATGTGCCGGGACTGACCTCGGCGCCGATCATGACCACCGCGGATCTGTCATTGCGGCACGACCCGGTGATGGAGCCGATCGCGCGGCGCTTCCACCAGGACCCGCAGGCCTTCGCCACCGTCTTCGCCCGCGCCTGGTACAAGCTCACCCACCGCGACCTCGGGCCCCGCGCCCTGCATCTCGGTCCCGAGGTGCCCGCCGAGGAGCTGATCTGGCAGGATCCGCTGCCCCCCGTCGACCATCCGCTGGTCGGGGATGAGGCGCTGCGGGAGCTGCGGCAGCGGATCCTGGCCTCCGGCCTGGAGGTGTCCGAGCTGGTGGCCGCGGCCTGGGCCTCCGCCTCCAGCTTCCGCGGCTCCGACAGGCGCGGTGGGGCCAACGGCGCCCGGGTGCGGCTGGCCCCGCAACGCAGCTGGGAGGTGAACGATCCCCCCAGGCTGGAGCGGGTGCTGACGGCGCTGGAGTCCATCCAGCAGGCGTTCGAGGCGGAACGGGGCGATGGCGTGCGCATCTCCCTGGCCGATCTGATCGTCTTCGCCGGAGGGGTGGCGGTGGAGCAGGCGGCAGCGGCGGCGGGCCAGCCGCTGCCTGTGCCGTTCCATCCCGGTCGCACGGATGCCCGGCCCGACCAGACCGACAGCGCCTCCTTCGCCGTGCTGCGGCCGCGGGCCGACGCTTTCCGCAACTGGCAGCCCCAGGGACAGAGCACGCGCGCAGAGGCCCTGCTGATCGACCGGGCCCAGCTGCTGACCCTCAGCGCCCCGGAGATGACCGTGCTGCTGGCGGGCCTGCGGGTGCTGGGGGCGAACACCGGAGGGAGTCGGCATGGGGTGTTCACCGACAGGCCGGGGGTGCTCAGCACCGATTTCTGCACCAACCTGCTGGACATGGACACCGAATGGCGCCCCAGCGGGGAGTCCGGCGATCTGTACGAAGGGCGATCCCGCCGCGACGGACAGCTGCGCTGGACCGCGACGCGGGCCGATCTGGTGTTCGGCTCCAACAGCCAGCTGCGGGCGATCGTGGAGCTCTACGCCCAGGACGACGGCGCCGGGCGCTTCGTGGCGGACTTCGTGCGGGCCTGGGTGAAGGTGATGGAGCTGGATCGCTTCGACCTGCACCGTCCGGCGCTCTGAGCCGAGGCTTCAGGCCTGGGCGATCCGGCTGGCCTGGCGCTGCAGCCGCAGCAGCAGCGCCGGGGTGTCCTCGATCGCCGTGGGCCTGGCGAACAGATAGCCCTGGGCCCGGATGTAGCCAAGATCCTGGAGGATGTGCTGCTGGTTCTCGGTCTCGACCCCCTCGGCTGTGACCTGGATGCCGTAGGCCTTCGCCATCTCCAGCATGGCGCGGCAGAGGGCCAGGGCCTCGCTGGAGTCCTCCATGCCCTGGATGAAGGTTCTGTCGACCTTGATGTGCCGGAAGGGGGCGCTGCGCAACAGCACCAGGGAGGCGTAGCCGGTGCCGAAATCATCGAGGGCCAGGGAGAATCCCTGCTCCACCAGGCGCTGCAGCATCCTGCAGGAGGGACCATCGGGATCCAGCCAGCGGCTTTCGGTGATCTCCAGGCAGAGTCGGCGGGCCTCGACCCCCTCGGCGGCCAGCAGCTGGGCGACCTCGCTGGGGAAGTCGTCGCGCAACAGCTGGTGCACCGAAAGGTTGACGTTGAGGATCAGCTCCGTGGCCGCAATCGCCGGCTCCCTGAGCAGCTGACAGGCGCCGCGCAGCATGGCGAACCCGAGGGAATCGATCAGGCCCGCTTCTTCCGCCACATCGACGCACAGCTGGGGGCTGACCCCATCGAGCACGCCCGCACGGGTGCGGAACAGCAGTTCCATCCCCAGGGGAGCTCCGGTGCGCAGATCCACGATCGGCTGCGCGTGGGGATGCACCAGCCCGTAGCGGAGAGCGTTTTCCAGTGCCTGCCCGACCTGCAGGCGGTGCTGCACCGCCGTGAGCTGGGCCCTGTCGACCACCTGGATGCGTTGGCGTCCACCTTCCTTGGCCTGGCGGGCCGCAGTGTCCGCCTGCACGATGGCCTGGCCGATATTCCAGTCGACATCGGCAAGATCCACCAGGCCGCTGGAAAAACTGAGGCGGGCTCGCACCTGGTCGATCAGCAGCGTGTCCTCCGCCAGACGCTGCAGCAGCTGCTGCAGCTGGGCTCCCACCTGCTCGATCGTCTGGGGGACGATGGCCACGAACTCATCGCCACCGAAGCGGGCCAGCAGCTGGGCACTGGGCAGACTGTCCCGCAGCTGTTGGCTGAACTGCAGCAGCAGCTTGTCGCCAAGCAGATGGCCGAAGTTGTCATTGAATAACTTGAAATGATCGAGATCGAGGAACAGCAGACAGAGGGGTGACTGCGCCTGCTGTGCCTGCTGCACCAGCTCCCCGGCCCGGGACTGCAGCAGATGGCGATTGCCCAGGCCGGTGAGGGCATCTTCGAGGGCCTGCCGCCGGCGTTCTTCATCGCGGCGGTAGCGCTCGGCCGCCAGGGTGGCCAGGTGGGTCATGTGATCCACCATCTCCAGATCCGCGGCGGAAGGCAGGCGGGTGTCGGGGTAATACATGCCGAATACCCCCAGCAGGCTCTGATCCGTCGGGGAGATCAACGGTGAGGACCAGGCCGAGCGGATGCCGTAGCTGCGACAGAAGTCGTGAAAGTCGTCCCAGAGGGGATCGCTGAACACGTCTTCGCTCACCACCCGCTGGGCGCGGAAGGCGCAGGTGCCGCAACTACCGGCCTTGGGCCCTGGCTCCAGGCCATCGACGGAGGCCTGGAAACTGTCGGGCAGCCGTCCGTAGCCGCCGCGCCGCAGCCGTTGCTCGATGGGGTCGTAGTACAGGATTGAGGCCAGCATCTCCGGCAGGCAGATCTCGGAGAACTCCGCGATCGCCTGCAGGCTGTTGGCCAGGCTTTCTCCCCCGGCGACCATTTCCAGAATCCGCTGCTGTCCCTGCAGCAACTGCTCGGGGGAGAGCCCCTCGTCGCCGACCGGGATCGTGTCCGGGGACGAGCTCACACAGGATTCAGCCATTGCGGCAGCCGCAAAAACTTTTATATGACACTAGGAGCCCGGGCGGCCCGATTCACCTGCCAGCACTGGGGCCCCGATTCTGCGCATCCTTTGGCGCTGAAGGGAGCTGCCGGCGCAGCGGTGGCAGGCCAGCCTCCACCACCCTCGCCGTGCCTCCCCCCGGCGAGCGGCCAAAGCAAAAGCCCCCTCCGAAGAGGGGGCTCAGGTCTGAACTCAACCGATGGTGGAGCTCAGAGGGGATCGTGGAGATCAGCCGATCGCCGGAGCGGTC
>JAYKJA010000125.1:0-3732 GCA_035285905.1 Synechococcaceae cyanobacterium | reverse complement strand
CGAGACCGACATCCGCTCGATCCGGGGCTTCCTCGAATACGGGATCCTCCTGGCGGTGGGCGGGGTGATCCTCTCCAGCCTGCTGCTGGGGCTGATCATCTGGTTCGTCGCCTCCCCCGATGCCGGTGGCATCGAACTGGGCTTCCGGCAGATGCCGCTGGCGGTGGCCATGCTGATCGCCGCCTGTCTGGGCTCCACCGATGCGGGAGCCACCATGAACGTGCTGCAGTCGCTGCAGAAGGCGATCCCGCCGAAGCTGGCGGCCCTGGTGCAGTTCGAATCCTCGGTGAATGATCCCACCGGCATTCTTTTTCTCAGCCTGGTGATCGGCCTGACGTCCCTCGACGGTGGCAGCAGCGGCCAGGCGGTGGTGCTGCAGGAACTGCAGACCTTCCTGCAGAAGATCGGCTCGGGGCTGCTGATCGGGGTGGTCGTGAGCTACATCGGCCGCTTCAGCCTCAACCGGCTGGTGCGGGATCCCAGCCAGCTGCTGATCCTGGGCATCTCCATCGGCCTGATCTCCTACGGCCTGGCGGAACTGCTGGGGGGATCCGGCTTCATCAGCGCCTATGTGGCCGGGCTGATGCTCAGCAACCTCCCCTACAGCAACGAATGGATCACGCCGCAGGCCCTGCAGAAGACGCTCCTGCCGTTCAACACCATGACCGAGATCACTGTGTTCCTCATCTTCGGCCTCAGCGTCCATCCGGTGGCGCTGCTTCCCTCGCTGCCGGAGGGCATCATCGTCGCCATCGCCATGATGCTGGTGGCCCGGCCGGTGAGCGTTCTGCTGCTGCAGCGGTTCTCCCCCTTCAGCCTGCGCGAGTCCCTGCTGGTGTCCTGGTGCGGCCTGCGGGGGGCCGTTCCCCTGGCCCTCAGTTTCGTGATGGTGGAGGCGATTCCGAAGGTGCGGGGGCTCGATCCGGCCATGGTGCCCAGCCTGGTGAGGAACGCCGGCGGCATCGTGTTCTGTGTGGTCGTGATCAATCTGCTGGTGCAGGGGCTGACCCTGCCGCGGGTGATCCGCTGGCTGCGGCTCGGCGAGCGCACCCCTTCAACCCCGTGAAGGCCGGGGCAGGGGCAGGGGGTCGGTGATCCAGTCCTGGCTGTCGCCGTCGCTGCTGCCGCTGGGGCGAGCCAGGCGCCAGCTCTCGCCCCTGGGGCCGGGCTGCAGGTAGAGCTCGAAGGGGCTGTCGACCCGGATGACGTCCCCCGGCAGCCGCCAGTCGAAGCGGCCCGTGAGGTGCAGGCCGCGGTCCGCCCCGATCGCCACCGCGTCCTGCCCATCGACCCGCACCCGGCTCACCTCCGGAAGGCCGTCCGCCTGGAGATCGAGGGCCCGGGCGATGGCCCCCTGGGTGAGCTGGATCTGCAGCGTCAGGGCCTCGATCAGCACGCTCCTGGGGGGCTGGCCCACCCTGGTGCAGCCCCCCAGCAGCAGCAGCCCCGCCAGCAGTCCCGCCAGCAGCAGGGCCGGCAGCGACGGGAGACGGCCCTGGGGGCTTGGCAGGAGGGGCAGCATGGGGGCTGACGCACGTTTCACCATGATCGGCTGGCTGCAGGGGCGACTGGCCGAACCGTGGCAGCAGGCTCACCGTTGCGGGGCCCTGCTGGTCTGCCAGGGGGTCGGTTACGAGGTGCAACTCACCCTGCGCCAGTGGCGCCGCCTGCCGGAGGAAGGCCGTGAACTGTGCCTGCACATCCACCACAGCATCCGCGACGACGGCTGGACCCTCTACGGCTTCCCCGATCGGCGGGAGCGGGATCTCTTCCGGGAGCTGGTGGCCGTCAGCGGCGTGGGGCCCCAGATGGCCCTGGGGTTGCTCGGGGCCCTGGAGGTGCCGGATCTCGTGCGCGCCATCGTCCATGCCGACCTGCGCAGCCTCTGCCTGGCCCCCGGGGTGGGCAAGCGCACGGCCGAACGCCTGTCGGTGGAGCTGCGGGCGCGCCTGCAGGAGCGCTTCGCCGGCCTGGTGGATCCCCTCGAGGACGACGGGGTGGCCGCTGAGGCGCCCGACGCCGCCCCGTCGGCCCCCTGCCGCGAGGAGGTGCAGATCACCCTGGTGGCCCTCGGTTACGAACCCCTGGAGATCCACCGGGCCCTGCGTGCGGTCGCCGCCGGGCTCGACGCCGCCGCCGGCGCCGACGACTGGATCCGGGAAAGTCTGCGCTGGCTCTCCCGCGCCGTGGCCTGAACCGGACCGGTGCTGGGGTGGGCCAACGGGCCGCACGTTAAGGTGTTGGTTTGCACCGTCCGGGCACAGGTCCGCCCATGCCGCTCACCACCACCCAGAAACAGGAACTGATCAATTCCCATCAGGCCCACGGCACCGACACCGGGTCGGTGGAAGTGCAGGTCGCGATGTTGAGCGAGCGGATCCAGCAACTCAGTGGCCACCTGCAGAAGAACATCCACGACTTCTCCTCCCGCCAGGGGCTGCTGAAGATGATCGGCCGCCGCAAGCGCCTGCTCGGCTACCTCCGCGCCCAGAGCGAGACCCGCTACGCCGACCTGATCAAGAAGCTCGGCATCCGCGGCTGAGGCACGTTCCATGGCCCGTCGGCCGAAGCCGAAATCCTTCGCGGCGCAGCGTTCCGTCCCGACCCCGGCCAGACCGCCGCGCCAGCAGGTGATCCCCGACGCGGTGGCCAACCGCATGGTGCGGCGCATCGCCATCGCCACCGGCACCCCCACCGTGCTGGGGATGGGGGTGTTCGTCGCCAGCTATCTGCTGGTGAGTCGCGGTGTGCTCGACATCCCCCCCGGCCTCACCCTGGTGGGATCCGGGGCGTTTTTCCTGCTGGGCCTGCTGGGCCTCAGCTACGGGGTGCTCTCCGCCAGCTGGGAGGACGGCCCGGGCAGCCTGCTGGGCCTCGAGCAGATCGGGGTGAACATCGGCCGGGTGCGGGCCTCGGTGCGGGCCATGCGCCAGGGCGCCGCTGGCTCCGGGTCAGGTGGCCCCCAGGGGTGAGCGCAGCCAGGCCCTGAAGTCGGCCGAAGCCAGGGTCTGCACGGCCGCCGCCGCGTCGGCGACGCAGAACTGGCCGCCCAGGCGTACGAAGCGGGTCTGGTCGTGCTGCTTCACCAGGGCCACCACCGGCACCCGCACGCCCGCCTCCTCCTGGCCCGGGCGATGGCGGGTGAGGCATTCCCGCAGGCGGTGCTGGACGGCGATGTCGCCGGCCTCCTCCGGGGCCAGCTCCACCATCACCAGCTGCAGATCCTCGATGCTGCGGCAGTCATCCACCAGCAGCTGCACCCGGTCGTCGCGGCGGTCGACCCCGGCCCACAGCAGCAGGCGGGCATCCACCATCAGGTGGTCGGCCAGGCGGGCATAGCTCCTGGGGAACACCACCGCCTCGCAGGAGCCGGTCAGGTCCTCCAGCTGCAGCACGGCCATGCGGTCGCCCTTGCGGGTGGTCACCTGGCGGATCTCGCTCACCATCACCACCACGCTCACCTTGGCCTTGTCGGCCATCTCCTCGAGATGGGCCAGGCCGATCGGCGTCAGCAGCCGCACCTGGGACGCCAGCTGGCGCAGGGGATGGTCGGAGATGTAGAAGCCCAGCAGCTCCTTCTCCAGCTTCAGCTTCTCGGTGGGGGGGTAGTCGGCCACCGGGGCGGCCTTCGGCGGGGCGGGGGCCTCCACGGCAGCGCCCTCGGCACCGGCGGCAGCGCCGCCGAACAGATCGAACAGGTTGCCCTGGCCGCTGGCCCGGTCGCGGGCGCGG
>JAYKJA010000124.1:0-10164 GCA_035285905.1 Synechococcaceae cyanobacterium | reverse complement strand
AACCTACAACATCGTCGGCTTCTCGCCTCTCCGTTGCAGGACGCCCGATCCTCAGGCTCGCGCCTTCCGCTCAGACTTGGTGAACCTAGCAGCTCACCCGCTCGCCTCCTCCTTCCCTCTGGGGTTTCCCCCTCCGGTTGGACTCAGCTCTGCGCCGCGTTTGCCGCGCAGTCCAAAACCATAGCACCCTCTCTCCCCCTCCCCCCCTCGACCGTCCACACCCACCCCGCTTTCCGGTACTCGTCCCTGCTCTGCTCTGCGTTCTGAAGGTTGTCCGAGGCCCGCGGACAGCACATTCGGGCCCCGAACCTCCCTGCTCCCTGGCATCAGGGGCTTCGCCAGCCAGGGTCATCGGGGGATCCGCAGGCTCATGCGGATCCAGGTGCGTTGCGTTCAGCTCTGGCAGGGACCCTGCAACACGCCACGGCCGCGGCGTTCCAGCGAGCGGGCGCCAGGGTGAAGCGATCGCAGACCGTCTTCAGCCGCAGTGCGGACACGCCTGTGACGCCTGCCAGCTCGGGTATCCCGATCCCGACTCCTCCCACCTGGAGATCGGGAAGGAGGACGCTGTCAGCGGGTCTGTGCGGTGCGCGCGCACTGCGAGCTCCACTACGGCCCAGACCCCAGCTGGCCTCCAACCAAGTTCCTGACAACGGGGGCTGGACGATGACCGCTCCCAGCGGGCGGGCTCCTGTCCAGCTGCTGCCGCAGAGCTGCTGGAGTGGCGGCCCTTTTCAGAACACGTCAGGGAGGATCAGACCCGCAGGGCCTCCGCCCAGGGCATGAAGCGGTCAAGTGTGCGCAGGGAGTCCGCGACCAGCACGGGGAAATCCACCTCCGACAGATCGGTGCCTGCCGGAATGCCGGCTGGGTCCCTCGCCAGCCAACGCAGCGGACAGCCCAGTTCGCTCAGCACCAACCAGGCCGCGGCCAGATCCCAGATCTTCGGCCTGGCCTCCAGCGCCGCCACGGTCTGCCCCATCGCCACGCTCACCATGTTCAGGCTCGCCACCCCGAGGAGGCGGATCTTCCCGGGGAAGCGACGGTCAGGAAGTTTCTGCAGCACCCGGATCGAGCGACTGCACAGGGACGCACAGCCCGCAGGGTGGGCATGCAACGAGGGCGGCTGTAACGGTTTGCCGTTGCGCCAGGCACCCTGCTGGCGGATCGCCACGATGCGCTGCCGCAGCGGTGGCACATCCAGGATCGCCAGATCCGGCACTCCAGCGCGAAAGCGGGCCATGGAGATTGCCCAGTAAGGGATCCCCGCCGCGAAGTTGGTGGTCCCATCCAGCGGATCCACCACCCAGTAGGCAGCTGTGGGTGGGACGCACTGTCGGCCCTCCTCACTGAGCACACCCTCGTCTGGATACAGCTCCCCGAGTCCCTGCACGAGGGTCTCGTCGCTCCAGCGGTCACAGGCCGTGATCAGGGAACCATCCGCCTTGAGGTCGGAGGCCATATGGCCGAAGTCGCTGCGCTGCCGCTCGGCGACGGTGTCGATCAGGTGAGAGAGCCGAGGATCCAGCACGGCCGTGGCCTCTGAGGCGATCATCCGAGCTCCATGGCGATGACACGGCTGAGACTCCTGCCGGTGTCCTCCCGGAAACGCCTGAGGTTGAGGTTTCGCAGGATCAAGAGGGCGCTCAGGGCGATGGCCAGTTCCGCACCGAACACCAGAGCGAAGGGGGCATAGGCCCCTCCAGGCAACGGCAGGAGTCTTCCAAGATCGTAGAGGGCCCCACCCAGCAGCTTGCCCAGGGCGCGGGAGAGAGCCTGGGCCAGTCCCCAGACCCCGACGAAGGTGCCAGCGACTTCAGGCAGGGTGAGATCAAGCATCAGACAGAGCGCACTGTTCGTGCCGATTCCGGCGGCCAACCCGAACAGCACCAGCACGACCTGAAGCAGGATCACGTTGCGGGTCAGGCCACACAACAGCAGGGCGAGCAGGGAGGCGGCGATCAGCTGGCAGCCCAGCCGCGCCGAGGCCAGCTTGCCAAGCCGTGGCACGATCAACAGCCCGGCCAGCAGGAGCCCCACAAGGGTGCCCATGCCCCAGTAGGCATTGAGCATCGCCGTGGCCCCGATCGGCAGGCCGAACACCTGGGCTCCATAGCTCTCCAGCACGGGGTCCTGCAGAAACAGCCCGAGGGTGAACAGGATCAGGAAGCCGAAGAAAATGGCCACCTGGGAGCTGGATCGGATCAGCTGCCAGGACTGCCGCAGTCCGATGGCGTCCTCCCGCACCTTCCTGCGGCCATCCTGGAGAGACAATGCATCTCGCCCAGGGGATTCCGCCGGCAGCATCGGCGGCTCCATCCCCCAGGTGGCAACCAGGGTGAGCGCCAGCACGACGAGGGCCACCCGCACCATGAAGGTCTGCAAGGTGCTCTGCAGCAGCACAGGATCACTGACCCCATCCAGCGAGCGCAGGCTCTGGCGGATCGCGATCGCACCGACCACGATCCCGACGGTGAGCATGCACCAGATGATGCCGACGACCCGCGGGCGCTCCTCCTCCCCGGTGCGATCGATCACCAGGGCCAGGTAGGGGGTCGAGGCCATCGATATGGCCAGGCCGTAGAGGGCGAACAGTCCACAGAGCCCCGCCATCGCCAGACCCAGTTGCGGCTGGATCGGGGCGGCCAGCAGCGCCCCCACCTGAAAGATCAGCGGCACCGAGAGAACGGCGATGCTGCAGAACAACACGGTTCCCAGCAGCACGTAGGGCAGACGCCGACGTCCGGCCAGGGGCCTGGAGTCGGAGAGCTGGCCGAACAGAACCCGGGACGGAGCCACAAACTGCTCGAAGGCCAGGGCGCCGCCCACGAGCAGACCGGGAAAGGCGAGTTCGCTGAGCATGATCCTGTTCAGCAGGCCGGCGAAGATCACCGCCAGGCAGCCGAGACAGGCCTGAAACAGCCCGAGCCGCACACTGGCCAGAATTCCGAAGCGCGGGGCGGAGACGGCCAAGGTCGCCTGGCTCAGCGACGGGGGCCCGCGGGGGCCGTGGGAATGGTGCTCGAACCGGGGGCTCCTGGATCGACACCCCCGACCGCCTCCCGACTCTGAGCCAGGCAGGCCGGAGCCAGGGGCGTGGGCTCGATCGGTACATCGCCGACACCGTCGATGCGTGGCTTCTTGGCCGGAAGCTGCGGCTGTTTGCAGAACCCGACCTGGTCGAGACCGGTGCGGCGGGAGAGCTCAGCCAGGCTCTTGTTGTAATCGGAGATCGCCTGGGTGTAGAAGACCTGGGCCTGGGTCAGGTCGCGCTGGTTGTCGACCACCTCGCGCTGGGTGGTGACGCCGGCCTGGAAGCGCAGGCGCGCCAGCCGCAGGGCCTCACTGGCGGAGAGCACCTGGCGGGCGGTGGTGGTGATGTTGCGATTGGCCTGCTCCAGCAGGTAATAGCTCTGCTCGACCTCAAGCCGGATGATGTCCCGACGTTCGGCGAAGCGGAAGCGGTTTTCCTGAGCCAGTTGCTTCTTCTCGCGATACAGGGCCTTGGATCGGCCTCCGTCGAACAGGTTCCAGGACAGGTTCAGGCCGACCGTGTTGTCAATGGCCCAACCGTATTCAGCCGGATTGGGAATGGCGATGAAGTTGTAACCCTGGGAGCGGTTATAGCTCAGGGTATTGACGATCCTGAGGACCGGCTGAATCTGCGCCAGCGATTCGTTGGCTGAGTTATTGGCAATTGAGATGTTGAGCAGGATCTGGTCGAGTTCCTCGCGGAAGGCGTAGGCCGCCACGATGCTCTCCTGCAGCGTGGGCTTCCAGGTGCCCAGCACCCTTGCCGGTTCCTTGGCCGTCGGGGTCACATCCTGGGGGAGCGCAAGCAGCTGGGCGATCGTGCGGCGGGCGACCGCCTGCTTGGCCAGCGCCTCGGTGGCCTGCTGCTGGTTGCGGGCCAGCTGGGTCTCCGCCTCGAGCACCTCGAGCTTGGTGGCCACACCAGCCTGGAAGCGCGCCCGGGCATCCCGCAGGCTGACCAGGGACGCACGCACCGATTCCTGGCCCACCTGCACCAGCTCGTCGGCCTGCTGCAGGTCGAAGTAGGCCTTGGCCGTCTGCAGGCGCAGGTCGCGCAGGGCGATCAGATAGCCGTTCTTCTTGACCTCGAAATCGTCGCGGGCTGCCGCGATCCTGGGGGTACGGCTGGGATCGATCAACGACCAGGAGGCCTGCAGCACCGGCGACATCCTCCAGATGCTGGACCCGGTGTTCCCCACCTGCTGGCCCGTGCCGGTGATGCCCGAACTGAACTGCTGGCCACCGGTGTAGGTGGGCAGGCTGTTGGCGTTCAGGCTGATCTGCGGGTACCAGAGCGCGATCTGAGCCAACAGCCGCGACTGGGCCTGTTCCACCTGGCTGGCAGCCGCCTTGAGACTGGGGTTGTTGACCTCGGCGATCGTCTCGGCCTCCTTCAGACCCAGGGGCCTGAGTTCGCGGATGCGCACCTGGGAGGGCTTCACCGGCAGACCCAGCGGGGCAGGGGCCGCCAGGGACTCATCGCCGGGGGGCAGGCGGGTGGCCGCAGGGGCGATCACCGTGGGGTCGGATTTCGGGCGGTTGCCCTTGAGATCGGGGGCCAGGGGCAGGGCTTCCCTCGGCGGATCGCCGGAGCCCAGCTGGGGGGATCCCTTGGATGGAATCCCGGTGGGGGTGACCGGAGAGGGAAAGCTGCCGACCCCGACGCGGGATGGCAGCTGCGGTCTCGCCGGTGGGGGCACAGGCGCCTTGCCCTGGGGCAGGGTGGCCTGAGCGAGAAGCGAAGTCTGGGCTCCTGCTGAGCCGGATGGCAGCGAGGCCGATGGAGCTGCGGACGCAAGGGTGGTCGCGGTTGCGCCGCCCGCAGCCAGGGCGGGGAGCACCAGCAGGGCTGCTATCGAGCGGTGGCCACGCCTCACGTCGAATCCAGACAGATCGCGCCGAGCTTAGGCACCTGTTTCAACGGATCCGAGGCAGGCAGACACCAGATCGTCTGCCCCATCAATCAGGCGCAGCGGCACCGGCAGGCGGCGCTGCAACTCCTCCAGGCGCAGATCATCCAGAAACACCGCATCTCCCTGCCGCAGCATCACCCGTGGCAGCAGCAGACAGTCGCCCAGATCCCGGCCGGCCAGACCCTCGAGCAGATCCGCACCGGTGAGCAGTCCGGTCACCACCTGCTCCTGCCCCCAGTAAGGGCTCGGCAGGCCATGCAGGATCAGCTCCAGGCCCTTCACCGCATTGAGCCGCTGCACCACCGGCTGCAGGGCCTCGGCCACCAGCTGGCCCACCACCCAGCTGCATCGCCGCGATGGATCGACCGCGGCGGGCAGGGTGGTGGTGGCAGCCTCCAGCTGCTCCAGGAAGGCCCGGATGCTGCCGACTCCGTTCTCCTGCTGGGGCAGATCCTCATAGTTCCGCCGGGCCGGCAGCGGTCGGCCGGCGATCAGGTACCACTCATCCGACAGCCAGGCGAAACGGCTGCCCATGCGGCTGAGAAAGTCCTGCTGCAGCTCCTCCACCAGGGCAATGACCGCCTCGGCATCCCCGGGACGGACCGGCCGCAGCTGATCCCCCTGGGGCCGGAAGCGGGTCAGGCCGACGGGGACCACCGCCGCCGAGAGGACCGCCGGCCACTCCCCCTCCCCATAAGCCGCCAGATCGCGAAGCGTCCGCCGCAGCGCCTCGCCGTCGTTCCAGTCCGGACACACCACCACCTGGGCGTGGATCTGCAGGCGTCGCTCAGCAAACCAGCGCAACTGCTGCGGCAGCAGGCCGGCCCGCTCGTTGACCAGCAGCCGGCTGCGCAGCTCCGGATCGGTGGCGTGCACCGACACGTAAAGCGGCGACAACCTCTGCTCCTCGATCCGCTGCCAGTCCGCCGGGGAGAGATTGGTCAGGGTCAGATAGGAGCCATAGAGAAAGCTCAGGCGATAGTCGTCGTCCTTGACGTAGAGGCTGCGGCGACGACCGGGGGGCTGCTGGTCGATGAAGCAGAAGGGGCAGTGGTTGTTGCACTGGCGCAGCCCATCGAACAGCGCTTCGGTGAACTCCAGCCCGAGCCCCTCGTCGGCGTCCTTCTCAAAGCTGACGCTCTGCCGGATCCCGGCCGGATCCTCCACCTCCAGGGTGATCTCCTCCTCGCCGAGCAGCAGCTGCAGATCGATCAGATCGCGCGGCCGCACGCCGTTGATCGCCAGCAGGCGATCTCCCGGGCAGAAGCCCAGCTCCTCCCCGATCGATCCCGCTTCGACGCTGGCCACCACGGCGGCATCCGGCAGCCGGGCCTGTTCAGGGGCTTGATCGAGACGCACCCCGGCTGACGGTTCAATCCACACGGCGCCCAGGGCTCCCAGGAGGAGACATCACCTCCAGTGTGGCGTCCGGATCGGCAACGGCCGCCGGAGGCCTCAGGCCAGCGGCGACTCGAGGTGACGGAACCAGATCAGGATCGCCAGGCCGAACAGCAGCCGATAGCCCACGAACACCCAGGTGCTGTGGCGCTGCAGGAAGCGCAGCAGCCAGGCGATCGCCAGCCACGACACCACCGCCGCCGAGAGCACGCCCACCAGCATCGGCACGGGGCCACCCCCGGCGCCGTCGGCCGCGAGGGCACCCTTGAGCTCCACCAGGCCGGCCAGGGTGATCGCCGGGATCCCCAGCAGGAACGAAAAGCGCGCTGCATCACCGCGCTGCCAGCCGTCGAACAGGGACGCCGTGAGGGTGCTGCCGGAGCGGGAGACCCCCGGCACCAGGGCCAGCGCCTGGGCCAGGCCCACCAGCAGGCCATCGCGCACGCGGACCTGCTCGAGCACGCGGCGACGGCGGCCCAGCAGCTCGGCCAGCGCCAGCAGCAGAGCCATCACGATCGAGACCACCCCGATCGACACCAGGCTGCGCATCGGCGAGTTGTCGTAATCCGGCACCAGCTTCTTGATCGCCAGGCCGCCGATCACGATCGGCACGGTGCCGACGGCAATGGCCAGGCCAAGCTGGGCTGCGGGATCCCGCCACTGTCCATGTCGGAATGCCCGGGCCGTTCCCCGGATCACCTCCAGCAGATCGGCACGGAAGTAGGCCAGCACCGCCGCAATGCTGCCCAGCTGGATCACCGCGGTGACGGCCACCCCCGGATCTCCCCAGCCCAGCAGCACCGGCACGACCTTGAGGTGGGCGGTGCTGCTGATCGGCAGAAACTCGGTCAGCCCCTGGATCACCCCGAGAACGAACGCATGCCAGCAGGCCTGCAGCAGGCCCAGGGGTGCGGCGGCGGTCGTCGTCGCACTGGCGAGGAGCGTCATCGGGCGGGGAGGTCGGGTCCCGACCCTACCGATCGGCGACGGAACACCCCAGGGCCAGGGGCTTTAAGGTTGCACAACTTTCTTCACAGGCGTCTTGATCGGGGTCCCCTTCACGCATGCGAGCCCCGTCGGCCGCCGCCGGGCCCTGCCCCTGTCCTGGCCCTGGGATGCCCTGCAGACCTGGGCCGCCGTGCTGGTCACCCTGCCGGTGTTCGTGCAGGCGCCCTGGGTGCGGGCCTCCCCCTTCTCCGCCACCTTGTTCACCCTGCCGCTGCTGCTGGGGGCCCTGCTGCTGGAGCGCTTCGGCGAGAGCGATCAACGCCGGCTGGGTGCCCTGCTGGTCGGGTTCTGCGGCAGCTGGCTCGGGGGATGTCTGTTCTGGGGTTGGTTCCGGCTGCATCCCGTGTGCCATCTGCCGATCGAGGCCTTCGCCCTGCCCCTGGCCCTCGGCGGCCTGTCTGGCCGCTGGCGCCTGGCCGCCGGGTTCTACCTGGCCTCCCTGCTCGGCACCGCCGCCACCGACATCGCGATCGCAGCCACCGGTCTGATGCCCTTCTGGCCCTCCGTGCTGCAGGCCGCTCCCGAGCAGGCCGCCTCCCTGCTGTTCAGGGCCACCTCCAGCCTTGGTCAACCCGCTTCCCTGTTGATCCTGGTCGCTTCCGCGTTGCTGCTGCTCGGGCTGGGCCGGTGGCTTCACAGTCTCGGGCAGGCTGGCCGGGTCGCCGCTGCCGCTCTCACCACCACCCTGCTGGTGGATGGCCTGTTCGTGGCCGCCGCCCGGATGGCTCCCGCCCTCAGCGGCCTGATCTGAAGAACTGCAAAAGCCGGTGAACCGACCGGGGGTCCTGCGAGAGAGTCTGTAACGTATGGGATGGCTTCGTCCTGAGGCCTGTTCCGGTTTCGATTCCCTTGTTCACCCTTTTTCGGAGTGTCGTGATGAAGCGGCTGCTGGCCTGGCTGATGAGCTCGGTCGTAATGGCAGGCCTCCTGATTGGTCTGCTGCTCCCCGGTGCGGCCTATGCCGCCGAGCTGCGCAACGTGGCCGATGACAAGATCGCCGAGTCGGGCGGCAAGGTCGACCTCAACAACTCTTCGGTCCGCCGGTTCCAGCAGTATCCCGGCATGTATCCGACCCTTGCCGGCAAGATCGTCCTGGGCGGCCCCTATCAGAGCGTGGATGACGTCCTCAAGCTCGATCTGACCGATCGTCAGAAGGAGTTGTTCGAGAAGTACAAGGACAATTTCACCGTGACCCCCCCCTCGATCGCCCTCAACGAAGGCTTCGATCGGATCAACGACGGCGTCTATCGCTGAATCCTCCCCCACCTGACCTCCCGACCGCCGGCCCAGCCGGCGGTTTTTTTTGGCGCCCCAACCGGATGCAAGGGGCTCCGCGGCGTCGGCTCAGCAGCCGGCCTCCCCCGCAGCGGATCCGACCCGACGCTCCCATAGGCTCGCTGCAGCAGGACCCCGCGATGCCGCCGGACTCCGAGCCTCCTGAAGCAGGACACCAGGGGCCCCTGGCCTCCCACTGGGACGTGATCGTCATCGGCAGCGGTGCCGCCGGTCTGATGACCTGTCTGGAGCTACCCCAAGAGCTGCGGGTGCTGCTGCTGGCCAAGAGCACCAGCCCCCCCTCCGCCAGCCGATGGGCCCAGGGAGGCATCGCGGCCGTCACCCAGCCGGATGACAGCTTCGCCAGCCATATCTCCGACACCCTCAGGGCCGGTGCCGGGCTGTGCGATCCCGAGGCCGTCGCCCTGCTGGTGAACGAAGCCCCCGGCTGCGTGCAGCGCCTGCTCGAGCTGGGCATGGACTTCGATCGCCACAACCACGGCCTGAGCACGACCCTGGAGGCCGCCCACAGCCACCGCCGCGTCCTGCACGCCCAGGACCGCACCGGCGGCGCCCTGGTCGATGCGCTGGAACGCCAGGTGCGGCAGCGGCCCGGCCTGCTGCAGCGCAAGGGACTGCCCGCCCTGCAGCTCTGGGTGGAGGCCGGGCGCTGCGTCGGACTGCAGGTCGCCGACGGAGGCACGCTGCGCTGGCTGCGGGCCGGGGCCGTGGTGCTGGCCAGCGGCGGCGGCGGCCATCTCTTCGCCCACACCACCAATCCCAGCCAGGCAAGCGGCGACGGGGTGGCGATGGCCTGGAGCGCCGGCGCCCGGGTGCGCAACCTCGAGTTCGTGCAGTTCCATCCCACGGCGCTGATGCTTCCCGGCGCCCCCCATTTCCTGATCTCCGAAGCGGTCCGCGGCGAAGGCGCCCGCCTCAGCGATGGCCGCGGAGGCAGCCCGGTGGCCTGCCTCGCCGGAGGAGACCTGGCGCCCCGCGATCAGGTCAGCAGGGCCCTGGCCCGGCGCATGCAGGAACTGGCCGTGGACCATCTCTGGCTCGATCTGCGCCCCGTCGGACGGGACCGGTTGCTGCGGCAGTTCCCCACCATCCTGGGCCGCTGCCGGGAGCTGGGACTCGAACCGACCGAAGCGCCGATCCCCGTCGCCCCGGCCGCCCATTACTGGATGGGTGGGGTCTGCACCGATCTCTCCGCCGCCACCTCCCTGCCGGGGCTCTATGCCGTCGGCGAGGTGGCCTGCACGGGGGTGCACGGGGCCAACCGCCTGGCCAGCAACTCCCTGATGGAGTGCCTGGTCTTCGCCCGGCGCCTGGCCTCGCTCTCCCCCCGCAGCCCGGAGTCAGGCAGCCCTGCCCCGGAAGCGATCCATGCCCTGGAGCTGACCCCCCGGGATCGCCGGATGCTGGAGCCCGACCAGCTGCAGCAGCGCACCTCCAGGCTGCGGCAACTCTGCTGGCAGGTGGCCGGGGTCGAACGACGCGGCCCCGACCTGCGTCAGGCGCTGCGACGGCTGCA
>JAYKJA010000123.1:0-19730 GCA_035285905.1 Synechococcaceae cyanobacterium | reverse complement strand
GTTGCCTCCGGCTGCGCCGTCTGGTCAGTGCTCGCCGGACGGGTGCCCTGTCCGGATCGTCTGGACAGGTGCGAGCCGTGTCGGGATTCTCTGCCGTTGAGCTTTGTTCAGGCAGGGCTCCGTATGGCGAAGCGGCCAGCGTCTGGCGGAGTCAGAATTCAGGTTGGTCACTCCTGTGGGTTGGCAGATCTGCTCCCCATTGGTATGGCGCTCTGCGCTCTTGGAGAACTCCGAGCTTGAAGAATTCTCAGAGGCTCTTGGGGACGTTCTGAACAGCCGGCCATGCCCGTCACTTCACCGGCGGACATTCCTGCTCCTGCCAGGTGGCCCGCGGGCTGCGCTGCCGTTGTTGTCAACCTTGCTTCGTGCATCCTGTCATCACTGCACGCAACGCCGAGAGACAAGGCGGAGCCCCGTGTGGCGGCACGTGCCGCCTGGATGGAGGACGATTCCTCCTCCCCCAGAGTTTCATCCTGGTCCCCTGCGGTTTGTCGGCATGGCTCTGAAGCTCGGCCTTCCTGGTGATCGCGAGCCGAGCATCGGCATCTCCCGTGGCATTGACCTGTTCCTGAAGGTCGGCATCCGTGCCGCAGGGCGCTGGAGACGAGTTGCACCGCCCTGTTGACAGCTCGTGAATGCAGCTCATGGGGCAAGCCTGGCTTGTCTCAGTGCTCAATGCGACAGTCCTTTGCGGACTTTTGCGGCAATTCATGCAGCTCTCCTGTCGCCTCTCGTTGCCAGGGCTGCCTGAGCGTCAGCCGGTCCCAGGCGACAGTGCTGAGCTGCGGGCCATGGCGGTCAGGCCTGCAGCGGCTGCGGGCGGAATCGATGGTTCACCAGGGAGTGCCCGTTGGCAGATGTCCCCTGCTGTTTGACCAGCCCTGTCTCCTGACCCAGCCCTGCCGGCGCTCGTGGCAGCGTCCGGGGGACGCGATCGCCCGCGCCAGCGGCCCCCCGGTCACGGCAGGGGAAACTGAGCCTTCCACGTCCGCGCTGTTCCGGGGGGCGAAGCGTCCTGCGGCGGCGATTCCTGCCCCGATGCGTTCCCCGTCCCCCTCCCCCACAGAGCGATCCGCGCTGGCGCGCCTGCTGGCGGCCTGCTCCACCGCCCTGCTGGTGGTGTTCGCCTGCAACGCTCTCTCAGCGGGTTTTCCCCTGCAGCTGCTCGATCCGCTCTGGCAGCTCCGCTTCACCAACACGTTGATCACCCTCGGACCGGTGGCCCTGATCGGGTTCTTCCTGATGCCGGTGGCGAGCTGGTTCGATCCCGGCAATGCGGCGATCGCCCGCAGCTGCCGCAGGGTGCAGCGCTGGGGGCTGCTGGCCGTGCTGGGTTATCTGCTGCTGATCCCCCTGCAGGGGCTGGCGGTGGTGCAGGCCATCGGCGATGCGCAGCGCGGCGTGCAGCGCCAGCAGCTTGAAGGGCAGAGGCGGGTGGAGGATCTGCGCCAGGCGGTGACCCGCGCCCGCAGCGCCCGGGAGCTGCAGGAGCGCTTCGCGGCCCTCAAGGCCCCGGCCATTCCCCTCGACAACCTGAGCCTGCCGCTGCCGGTGCTGCAGCGGCGGTATCTCGACAGCCTGCGCATGGTGGAGGGGCAGCTGCGCCAGGCCCGCTCGTCCTCGGTGCCGCTGCCGGTGGCGCGGCTGCTGCAGGACGGCCTGCGCGTCATCGTCTGTGGGCTGGCCTTCGCCCTGGCCTTTGCGGCCGGCACCCCCTCGGCCGCGCATCCCGGTGTGATCCTGTTGCCGGGACAGCAGACCACCCTGCTGAGCAGCTGGCAGGCCCGGTTCCGGCGCGGGCGCTCCCCCTGGAGGACGGACCGTCCCGGCAGCCCTCCCAAGCGATCGTGAACCCTCGGCGAGGCGGAGGCCCTGCCCTGGCCCGCGTCAGCTCACGCCTGCCCGGCGCACGGGTGGGGCATGACCGTGCCGGTTGCGCGCCACCACCAGCCGCGGCTCCGGGACCTCATCCGCGGGGATCGTTGGCGGCTCTGTTCCCCAAGACGGACCACCAGGCTTACCCTTCGGCCATCCGCTTCGATGCCGTGCTGGCCGCCCTGTCCCGCAGCCCCCGAGTTCAGGCCCTGGCGGCCGGTGTGATCCTGGCCGCTGCGTTCAGTCACCCCCAGGCCGCCCAGGCGGTGAGCACCCCTGGTACGGACCCCACGGCGGCCATTCAGGCCTTCGCCAACCTGACGGCGAACGCTTCGCTGTCCAATACAACCTACGGCTACGAATTCACGACCCGGGGCAGCATCGCCATTCGCAGCCTCGGCATCTATGACACCGGTGCCAACGGACTGGCGGAGGCCCATGACGTCGGCATCTGGAGTGTCGGCAACGCCACGCCGCTGGCTTCGATCCAGATCCCGGCGGGCACCACGGCGACGCTGGTGAACAATTTCCGCTACCAGAACCTGGCCAATCTGCTGACCCTGCAGGCCGGCACGTACCGGATCGGGGCCTTCTATTCCCAGGCTTCCAACGACACCTTCGTCGAGAACATCGGCGGCGCTGGCTCCGCCACCACAGCGCCCAACCTCAGCCTCGGCAAATCCTTCTATTCGTTCCCGGCTTCCGCCAGCCTCGCCTACCCCAACCTGCAGACCGCCGTCGACCCCGGATACATCGGCCCCAACTTCCAGTACAGCGAAGTCCCCGGCCCTCTGCCGCTGCTCGGCGCTGCCACCGCCTTCGGCTACAGCCGCCGTCTGCGTCAGCGCCTGCGTCGCCGCTCTTCGGCCGACTGACCCCCAGCCGGCTGTCCTGGGCCCCGGGGCTGAGGGCCTTTCCGCCACCCCGAGCGGTCGCGATCCTCTCCACGACTCACGCGCCGCCGGGGCGGATCTGCAGCCTGGGCAGGTCGTCGCCAGGGGGCTGCTGGTCTGAGCAGCCCCCTGCGTCCGCGAGCCCCCTCTCCCCGGGGGAGCCTGCCAGCGTCTGCTCCAGCCAGCGGACCATCCAGGTGAACACCGCCTGCCGTTCGGGATCGGTGTGCAATTCATGCCGGAAGCCCTCCCACAGCTTCAGGGTCACCCGTCCTGCCGGGGCGGCGGCGGCGAAGCGGACGCTGCCGCTGGCGTAGGCGATGGCATCGTCCGTGCCGTGCAGCAGCAGCAGGGGCACCGGGAAGCGACAGGCGCCGCTCTCGGCCAGGGCGATCGCCTGCAGCAGGGCCAGCCCCCAGGCGGTGGTCACCGTCCGGTGGCACAACGGATCGGCCGCCACGCTGGCCTGCACGCCGGGATCGCGGCTCAGCTGGGAGAGATCGAGGCCGCTGTCCAGCGGCAGCCAGGGCAGCAGCCGCCCCAGAGCGCGGACCAGCAGCCGCTTGAAGCGCTGCTCGGCCACCCGGCTGCTCAGCCCCGGAGAGGTGGCGATCACCGCCGCCGGCAGGGGGCTCAGGCCGTTGCAGGACGCCAGGGCCAGCACGCCCCCCATGCTGTGGCCGTAGAGCACCAGGGGCAGGCCGGGGTGGCGCCGGGCCAGCAGCAGCAGGAATCGGCGGATGTCGTCGAGGTAGGCCTGCAGGGAAGGGGTGTGGCCGCGCAGCCCCTGGGAGCGTCCGAAGCCCCGCTGGTCGAAGCTCGACACCGCATGGCCGGCGGCGCTCAGGGCCTCGGCCGCCGTCGCCAGCCGCTCGCCGTGGGAGCCCAGGCCGTGCAGCAGGGCGATCACCGTCCTGGGCCGGCCCTGCGGCAGCCGGGTGCTGGCGTGCATCCGCAGCCCATCCGCCGTGGTCCAGCTCCACTCCTGCGGGGTCATGGGCTGGCACCCCCGCCCCCGCAGGACGATCGGCCGGGAGGAGCCATCGGGCGGGGCGGTCAGGCGGCCAGGGCCAGCTGGAAGCTGCTGCGATCGCTGGGTTCGGGGCGGTCGAACACCTTGCAGAACACCTTCACCACCCGGTCGCCGGAATCGATGGTTTCGAGGGGGTCCTTGCGCAGCCGGTGGCGCAGGCAGCAGGCCACCACGCGGGCCACGTCCTCCTCGCTCACCTCGCTGCGGCCCTCGAACGCCGCCAGGGCCCGGGCCGCCCGATTGGTCACGATGTCGCCGCGCAGGCCGTCCACGTCGAGTTCGCCGCACACCGCTGAGATGCGCAGGCGCAGCTCGTCGTCGATCGCCACCTGGGGCAGCCGCGTCTGGGCCTCGACCACGCGGGCCTGCAGGCCGTCCTGGATGGCCTGCACCTGGGAGCTGAAGCCCTCCGGGTCCTCGTCGAAGGCGGTGCGTTGATCCACCACCTGCACCCGCAGCTCCGGATCGCGCACGGTGCGCACCTCGACGCTCATGCCGAAGCGGTCGAGCAGCTGGGGCCGCAGCTCCCCCTCCTCCGGGTTGCCGGAGCCGATCAGCACGAAACGGGCCGGGTGGCGCACGCTCACCCCTTCCCGCTCCACCGTGTTCCAGCCGGAGGCGGCGGCGTCGAGCAGCACATCCACCAGGTGGTCGTCCAGCAGGTTCACCTCATCGACGTAGAGCAGCCCGCGGTTGGCTTTGGCCAGGAGTCCCGGCTCGAACGCCCGCACGCCTTCGCTGAGGGCCTTCTCGATGTCGATGGTGCCGCAGAGGCGGTCTTCGGTGGCGCCCAGGGGCAGGTCCACCATCGGCACCTGGCGCTTCTCGCTGCTGAGGCTCTCGCCGTGCTCCAGCTTCAGGCGCACCTCGGCGCTCTGCAGGTCCGGGTCGCCGGGGGAGCTGTTGTAGGGGTCGCCGGCCACCACGTCGATCTCCGGCAGCAGGTCGGCCAGGGCGCGGATGGTGGTGCTCTTGCCGGTGCCCCGGTCGCCCATGATCATCACGCCGCCGATGCGCGGGTCGATCACGTTGAGCAGCAGGGCCAGCTTCATCTCCTCCTGCCCCACGATCGCGGTGAAGGGGAAGACCCGGCGGGGACGGGCTTGGATCACGGGCTGGAGGCTGGAGGGGACCCGGATTGTTTCACAGCCGGCGGCAGGCCGGCGCCATCGGCCCGGGGCAGCGGCGGCGCCGGAGCGGGCAGCAGGGTGAGGGCCTGGGGTGGCGTGGCATCGGCCGGATAGATCAGCCGCACCTGCAGCAGCCGCGTCTGGCCCGGCGCCAGGCTGACCGTGCCCAGGGAGGGCCCCTGCTGGCCGGAGCGCAGCACCAGGTGGAAACCGCGACGACCGACCGGCCGGCCGTCGTCCCCGTCGAGACCGCTCACCTCGACGGTGCCGCGGAAGGTGACCGCCGGACCGGGGGTGGCGCGGAAGCGCAGGCCGCCGAGGGGAGGGTCGGTCTTGAGCGGGGAGTCGAGTGCCAGCTGCAGGCGCTGCGGTCCGGCGGAGTCGTTGCGCAGGGGGATGGAGAGGTCGTAGAGGAGGCCGTAGTTGCCGTGGGCGGCCCAGGCGGTGCCGGGGTAGTAGGGCTGCAGCGCCGCCGTCTGCACCTGGCGGGTGCCGAGGCTGCCGCCCACCAGGGAGCTGATCGGCCAGGAGATCGGGGCGCGGCTGGCGGAGAGGGTGGGGCTGCCGGGATCGGTCAGCCGCGCCCGCCAGCTGCTGCCCAGCTGCACGCCGCTCACCCGTGAGTACACCACCGGTCCGGGGGCGCCCTGGGGGCTGGGGGCGTGTTCGCGAGGGGCGAGGGCCCCGTCCAGCAGCCGGCGCCACTGGGCCTCGCTGGGGGGGGCTGCACCGTTGCCGAAGCCGGCGACGGTGGCCATGTCCACCGGGCCGCTGCTGTCGAGGCGCAGCTGCAGGTTGCGGCCGTTGAGCAGTGGATCGAGACCGCGCACGGGCAGGGGCAGCACCAGCAGGGTGCTGATCTGACCGGGAGGCAGGGTCCAGGCCTCGGGCAGCAGCGGCGAGCGGCTGCGTTGCAGCAGCTCGGTGGCGACGCGGCTGCCGGGGCCGGCGAAGACGGGGGAGGTGCTGTCCTGGCTGATCAGGGGCGGCAGCGGCAGGAAGGGGGCCGAGGGCTGGCCGGGGTCGAGGGACTGGGACAGGGCCGTGGAGCCGCTCAGCACCCGCAGGGTGACGGGATCCTTGCCGCGGGGGGCCGCCAGCACGGCGATCCAGAGGGTGGAGTCGAGGGTTTCGGGGCGGCCGGCGTAGACGTGGTGGCTGAACAGCTCGAACGGCCCCTGCAGCGGCCGGTCCAGGTGGGCGGAGGGGGTGCCCCGGCCCTGGCCGGAGAAGGTGGAGAGCAGGATGCCGGGGGAGGTGATCAGCTCCGGGTTGTTGTCGTTGAGCACCGGCACCCGATCGAGGGAGCCGGGCAGCGGGGCCACGGTCTGACGACGCAGCAGCACGACGGGGGTGGGGGCGCTGGGCTTGCCATTGGCCGCAGCGGGCGCTGCAGCGGGAGCGGCGACAGGGCCGTTGGCCTGGGACGGCGCCTGCGCTGCCCGGCCACCGTTGCCTGTGCCATTGCCACTGCCACTGGCGTTGCCATGGGCGAGGGGAGCCGCGATGGACAGGGGCAGCACCGCGCAGAACGGCAGCGCCAGCAGTCCGGCGGAGAGGGCCTGGGCGGCTGGGGGCTGGAGCCGCAGTCGAGGCGATGCCGCTGCCGTGCGACCCAGGGCCCGCCGGTTCGGGGTGATGCTGCTCATGGCTTGCCGACCAGGGCGCGGGCCATGGCGCCGGCCATGGAGCGGATCAGCTCGGCGGAGCGGGGATCGTTGAACGGACCCTTGACCATGAAGGCCGCCACGGCGCGCTGGCCGCTGGGCAGCTGGATCAGGGCGGCATCCGAGTAGGCGATGCCGATGTCGCCGGTCTTGTTGTAGACGGTGATGCCGAAGGGCTTGAGCTCCTCGTCCGGATCGGCCGCGTCGCGCCCCAGGCCTTTGAGCATCCCCAGGGGGATCAGGGTGTTGGTGCGGGAGGTGCCCATGATTTCGCGAAAGAGATCCCGCGCCCGGGGCCCGAGCTTGTCGCCCGAGTCGACCAGGGCGATGGTGCGGGCCAGGTCGCGGCTGCTGGTGGTGTTGGTGCCGTTGAGATCGGGCAGCCAGTTGCGCACCACGGTGGCGGGCAGGTCGAGCTTCTGGAAGCGGGCATTGACCGCCTGCTTGCCGCCGAGGCGGCGGATCAGCAGGTTGGTGGCGGTGTTGTCGCTGACCCGGATCATCTCGGTGGCGGCCTCGAAGAAGGGGAAGCGGGTGCCCAGGGGACGGTTGGCCATCCAGCCGGCGCCGCCGCCGACCACCTCCTTGCTCAGGGGCAGGGGTTCGTTCCAGCGCAGCTTGCCTCCGTCGAGATCGTCGAGGGCGAGCAGCAGGATCGGGGACTTGATCGAACTGGCGGCCGGCAGGGGCTGGTCAGCGCGCAGCTCGGCGTAGCGCCCGTCGTCGAGCACCAGCATGTAGGCCGAGGCGGTGAGGTCCTTGTGGACGGCCGCGAGCCTGGCCCACTGCTGGCTGAGTGCGGTGAGTTCGCGCCGGGGCTCGAACCGCCCCAGGGCCATGCCGCCGCCGGGCAGCACCCGCGGGGCGGGATCGGCGCGGGGCAGGCCGATCGCCCCCTGGGCCAGCCGCGGTGCCAGCAGCTTGAGCGTGGTGCCGGCGATGACGCCGAAGCCCACCCCCATCACGATCAGGCGCAGGATCAGCAGCAGCGGTTGGGTCCAGGCGGTCTTGCGGTTGCGGGGCGGGCGGCCGGTGGTCACGACGGCGGAAAAACGGTGCACCGACGCTAGTGGTCCTGGGCGGTCCGGCCAGGGTCGGGGTGACGGCTCGCCCAGCGCATCTGCGCGACGATGCCGCGCAGCAGGGCCACCTCCGCACGGCTGGGCAGGGAGCGCTGCAGCAGGCCGCGCAGCTTCTGCATGCGGGCATGGGCGGTGTGGGGCAGCAGGAAGCCCACCTCCAGCAGCAGGGCCTCGGCATCGCGCAAAGCCGCCTCCAGTTCGCCGCGGGGGCAGGGATCCGCCGTCGGCTCGGCAGCGGCCTGAGGAGGAGGCACGAGGCGCGCCTCAGCGGTCTCCGGCAGATCCCGCAGGGTCTGCAGCTCGTGCAGCACCACGGCGACGGCGTGGGACAGGTTGAGCGAGGGGCAGTCCGGATGCGAGGCAATGCGCAGCAGACGGCCGGCCTGCAGCAGTTCGTCGTTGCTGAGGCCCCGGTCCTCGCGGCCGAACACCAGGGCCAGGGGGCCGGGACCGGCCAGCAGCCAGGCGAGGGCCTGCTGGGGAGACTGGGCCGCCAGGGGTTCGCCCACACCGCGGCCGCTGCAGGCGACGACGCGACGGCAGTCCGCCAGGGCCTCGCGCAGGTCGCCGTGGCGGCTGGCCCGGGCCAGCAGCGGCCTGCCCCCGACGGCCATGCGCCGGGCCTCCTCATCCCCGGGGTCGCAGCGGGGAGCCACCAACCGCAGGCTGTCGACGCCGAAATTGGCGCACAGCCGGGCCACGCTGCCGACGTTGAGCGGGCCGGCGGGTTCGACCAGCACCAGATGCAGCGCCATGAAGGAGGGGGTGGGAACGGGGCGGCAGGGGCGCAGGCCGGACCCGCCGCGGGGGGCTCAGTCGGGCAGGCTGTGCAGGAAGGCGAGCAGATCGGCCATCGCCTGGGGGTCGGGCTGGAAGCGGGGCATCGGCGGGGTGCGGCCGCTGATCACCTGCTGGATCAGGGAGCGGTCGCTGCGGCGGTGGCTGACGCCATGCAGATTGGGACCCACCAGACCCTGGGCGGCCAGGCCGTGGCAGCCGGCGCAGTTGATGCGGAACAGCCGGCCGCCGTTGTCGATCGAGCCGGAGAGGGCGAGGGTGCTGCGGGTGTAGGGGTCGCTGCGGGAGGAGGTGAACACCAGGCCCACCAGCACCAGACAGGCGATCGTCGCCAGGGTGAGCAGGCCTGCGATCAGGCCGCTGCGCCGGACCAGGGACTCCCCATCGCCCGGGGTGGTGGCGCCGAGAACCGTGCTGCCGCCGGAGGAGAGGGGCATCCGTTCAGGCGTGGAGGTGAAGGGTGGGGGAGTGCCTGTCACGGAAAGGACGGCTGGGGCGCGAAACGCCGGGCATCGTGGGAAGATTGTGCATCCTCGACGGCCTTTGTTGCGATGATTGAACCCCTGCTCTGCGGCATCGTCCTCGGACTGATCCCCGTGACCCTGGTGGGGCTGTTCGTGGCCGCCTGGAACCAGTACCGCCGCGGCAGCGCTCTGGGAGGCTGACCCCGGCCACCGGGATCGGGGGCCAGGTGCTGGCGAGACGTTTGTGTCCCGGCGCCTCCCCCCAGCAGCGGCAGCTGCAACGCGCAAACCCGTGCAGGGTGCAGCAGAAACTCACGGCTGTGCATGGCTCAGCGCTGCAGCACCATCGCTGCGCTCCGAGATCAATCACCGGCTTCCCCTTCAGCAGAGCGCCTGCTCCTCACAGATCGATCCACTCCGGATCAGTTCTGGATGCCTGGGCTCAGCTTGCCCCGGCTCCTGCTGACGCCTGCTCCAGCAGCAGCACCGTGCTGCCGCCGTAGCGCCGTGGAGGCCGGGCACTCCAGCCCGCCGGTGGCTTCGGGATGCTGTCGCTGGCGCATTCCCACAGCAGCAGGCCATCGGGCTGCAGCCAGCCCCCTGCAGCCAGGGCCTCGCTGATCGGGCCATGCAGTCCGGCGGCATAGGGGGGATCGAGATAGACGAGATCGAAGCCGTTGTCGCAGGGGCGCCCCAGCCAGCGCAGCGCCTCCACCGCCTCGACCCGCCAGCGGGGCCTGCTCCCGTCCGCCGCCGGCGCCAGGCCCTGCTGCACCTGCTCCAGGTTGTGGCGTGCCACGGCGGCGATGCGCCTGTCCCGTTCCACGGCCACCACCTCGGAGGCTCCCCGCTGCAGGGCTTCGCAGGCCATCACGCCGCTGCCGCTGCAGAGATCGAGCCAGCGGGCCCCCGGCAGCCGTTCGGCCAGCATGTTCATCACCGCCAGCCGCACGCGGGAGGCGGTGGGCCGGGTGCCGGACCCGGGGGGGCTGCGCAGCAGACGACCACCGCTCAGCCGCAGGCTCATCGCGCCGCCACCCAGGAGAGCCAGCGCTGCAGCATCGCCTCCCCCACCGGCCCGGATTTCTCCGGGTGAAACTGGCAGGCCGCGATGGTCCCCTGCCACACCGCGGCGGTGACGGGGCTGCCGGCCCAGTCCACCCAGGCGGTGACCAGGGCCGGATCCTGGGGATCGGCCGCAAACGAATGCACGAAGTAGACCCAGGCGGTCGGGCAGTCCGCCGGCAGCAGCGGGCTGGGCTGGCCGGGCAGCAGTGGTGCCCAGCCCATGTGGGGGATCGGCTGGCCGGGGTGGCGTGGCAGGGCCCGCACCCGTCCCGCCAGCAGCCCCAGGCCGCGGGCCTGGCCCTCATCGCTGCCCTCGAACAGCAGCTGCAGCCCCAGGCAGATGCCCAGCAGCGGCCGGCCGGAGGCGCAGGATTGCTGCAGCGGCTGCTCCAGGCCGGCGCTGCGCAGCCGCGCCATCGCCGGGTCGAAGGCGCCCACGCCCGGCAGCACCAGGGCCTGGCAGTCGTCGATCCCCGCCCCATCCGACACGGGCACCACTTCGGCCCCGAGCCGTTCCAGGGCGCGCTGCACCGAGTGCAGATTGCCCATGCCGTAGTCGATCAGTCCGAGGCGGGTCATGGGGAGGAGGGGAGGGGGTCGCAGGCGGAGTCGAGGCCGGGGCAGCCGGGCACGACCAGACCGTTGAGGTGATCGATCAGCTGATAGAGGCGGCCGACGCGGCGTTTGTCGAAGCGGAACCGCAGGGCCGGCCGCAGGATGCCGTCGTCATCGCAGGTCTCGGACTGCCGCACCACGCCCTCCTCGATCAGGTCGTCGAAGCGATGGTTGAGATCCTCGAGGATGGCCGGAGGCAGGGGGGTGCGCAGCAGCAGTTCGATGCGCTCCTCCCCCAGCTGGGCGGAATGGAAGACGCGGTAGAAGCGGCCGATGTGGGCCACGGCTTCGGCGGCGCTGCTGGCCTCGGTCATCAGCGCACTGTCCTCCGGGGAGATCAGGCCGCGCTCCACCAGGAAGCCGTTGATCTGCTGGCGCCAGCTCTGCCAGAAGTCGTCGCCGGGGGGGGCCAGCAGCACCAGCGGGATCGGCGGGGTGCGACCGGTCTGGATGAGGGTGAGGCACTCGCACAGTTCGTCGAGGGTGCCGAACCCTCCGGGCAGCACGATCACCGCATCGCTTTCCCGCAGGAAGAACAGCTTGCGGGTGAAGAAATAGCGGAAATGCAGCAGCCGGCCATCACAGCTGCTGACGTAGCGATTGGGATGTTGTTCGTAGGGGAGATCGACGTTCAGACCGATGCTGTTTTCACAGCCGGCCCCCGCGTTGGCCGCCTCCATCACCCCGCCACCGGCTCCCGTGAGCACAGAGAATCCAGCGGCCACGGCTTCCCTGGCCACCTGCTCCGCCAGGGAGTAGGTGGGGTCGTCGTGCTGGGTGCGGGCTGAGCCGAAGACGCTGATCTTGCGGGTGTTGCGCCAGGGATGGAACACCTCCAGCGCTTCTTCGATATCGCCGAGGCTGCCGCTGACCAGACGCCATTCGGTATAGCCGTGCTCCGCACGGCTGACCCGAAGCAGTGAGACCAGGGCCCGCTCGATCAGGCGACGCTGAGGGTGTCCCTCGATGGCGTCAGCAAGGGCCTGAAGCGGGCTCTGACCGCCCGTGGAGCGAACCGAGGCGTCTGGAGTGAAAGGCAGGGGACCTCAGAGGTACTTGGCGATCGTGCCGGAGAGAGTGGTCTTGGGAACGGCGCCGACGACGGTGTCCACCTTGAGACCACCTTTGAACAGCATCAGGGTTGGAATGCTGCGGATGCCGTACTGGCTGGCGACATTCGGATTCTCATCGGTGTTGAGCTTGAACACCTTGATCCGGCCCTCGTATTCCTTGGCGATCTCGTCGACGATCGGAGCGACCATGCGGCAGGGGCCGCACCAGGGAGCCCAGAAATCAACCAGCACGGGCACGTCGCTCTTGAGCACGTCCTGCTCAAATGAGGCGTCGGTGACGGCAGCGGCGCTGGACATTCCTGAATGGGGTGGTGGGGAGTGTTGCGAATCTAGCAACGTTGTCCCGACTGACCTGCCCTCGGAAACAGAACCTTTGCAGGCCGTTGCGGGCTGCCGATCCCCGTCGTCGCCGGAGCCGACCGGCGACCTGTCGTGACGGGCGGCCTGCGGGCCCGGAGGCCCATTCCGTTCCGGCCGCCGGAGGCGACATCCGCCTGGGCGGAGGGAAGACAAAAAGCCCGGGCGCGCCGGGCGGGGGGTGTGAGGAGTGTGCGAGCCGTAGCCCCCACAACCTGAGGTTAGCCCCCGTCCCGATCCCGAAGCCTGAGACGCAGGCGGAGATCCCAGCCGGCAGCAGCGTTCAGCGGCGCCCCCCTGCGGGGCTGCCGGCGCTGCCGACCGCTCCGCTCACTTGCCCATGCCCAGTTGCTGGGCCTTCTGATACACCTTGCCTTCCGTCAGCAGGGAGGGGGCGACCACCACCTCCACCTGCTGCATCTCGCGCAGGGTGCGGGCCCCCAGGGTTCCCATCGAGGTGCGGATGCAGCCCATCAGGTTCTGGGTGCCGTCGTCGAGGGCGGCCGGACCCCGCAGGATCCGCTCCAGGCTGCCGGTGGTGCCCACGCGGATGCGGGTGCCGCGGGGCAGCACCGGGCTCGGCGTGGCCATCCCCCAGTGGAATCCCCGTCCGGGGGCTTCCGACGCGCGGGCGATCGGTGAGCCGATCATCACCGCATCGGCGCCGCAGGCCAGACATTTGCAGATGTCACCGCCGGTGACGATGCCGCCGTCGGCGATCACCGGCACGAACCGGCCGCTCTCGCGGGCGTAGTCGTCGCGGGCGGCGGCGCAGTCGGCCACGGCGGTGGCCTGGGGGATGCCGATGCCCAGCACGCCGCGGGAGGTGCAGGCCGCCCCTGGCCCGATGCCCACCATCACCCCGGCGGCCCCGGCCCGCATCAGCTCGAGGGCCACCTCATAGGTGACGCAGTTGCCGATCACCACCGGCACGCCGAACTCCCGGCAGAGCCGGGCCAGATCCAGGCTCTCCTGCCCCTCGGGGCCGATGTGTTCGGTGCTGACCACCGTGGCCTGCACGAAGAACAGGTCGGCGCCGGCCTCGGCGATGGCCTTGCCGAACCTGAGCGCCGCCACCGGTGTGGCGCTGACCGCTGCGATGCCGCCCCGCTCGCGGATCTCAGCGATGCGACGACGGATCAGGTCCTCCCGCACAGGCTGGCTGTACAGCTCCTGCATCAGCGGCACGAAGCTGTCCCGGTCGACCGCGGCGATGCGGTCCAGCACCGGGTTGGGATCGTCGTAGCGGCACTGCACCCCCTCCAGGTTGAGCACCCCCAGGGCCCCCAGCCGCGACAGCTCGACGCACATGCCCACATCGACCACCCCGTCCATCGCACTGGCGATGATCGGTATCTCGCGGCTGACGCCACCCAGGCTCCAGCTGCAGTCCGTCACCGCCGGATCGACGGTGCGTGCGCCGGGGACAAGGGCGATCTCGTCGATCCCGTAGGCGCGACGGACGGTGCGGTGACGGCCGAGCTGAATGGTCACGGAAAGCGTTCTTTCCGAGCCAAACTATCAACCGGCACGGGACCCTCCCCGTCGCCTCCGGCTCAGCCCTGCCCCCGGAACGCCGTCCAGCGCTGTGACCAGCTGCTCAGCAGCGCCTGCCGGTCACGGCTGCGCAGCAGGTTGGCCACGCTGAACTGAACCAGGGCTCCCAGGCCCACCAGCTGCAGCAGCCGCGGCACCAGCGGCAGTCCCGCCAGGGTGCCGAGCAGGGCTCCGTAGAGCCGCAGCACCACCAGGGCCACCACGAGGAAGGCCAGGCCGCGCAGCGGCCCCCGCAGCTGCTGCCACTTGCCGGCCAGGTCGAGTTCCGCCAGCCATTGCCCCAGACGCCCCAGCAGCAGGGCGAATTCACCCCCCTCCCCGGAGGTTTCACCCCCTTCCAGGGGCGGCACGGTGAGGGTGGCCGCCACCCCCGGCGGCACCTCGGCCGCCGCCGGGCTGGGAGGGGGTTCCGGGCTGGGGGCCGGCACCGGGATTTCGACGGCTGCCGCGGCGGGCCCGGCCGGGTCCATCGCCTGCGGCGGGGGGCTGAACACCACGGCCGGCTCCGGCTCCGCAGGGGGCACCAGGGCGGGGGGCTCGGGGGCCGGCTCGGGCGCTGTCGGTTCGGCCGGGGCCTCCGAGCCGAAGCTCTCGCGGGGACCGTCCGGGGGCGCGGCCGGGGGCTCGGCGCTGCCCGTTCCGCCTCCGGGAACCTCGGCGGTCTGCCCATCCACCGCTGCGGGCTCCGGACCGCCGATCCCGGGCTCCGGATGATCCGATGGCAGGGAGGACTCGACCATGGCGACGCGGCTGTGCAATCCAGGCGGGAGCTTACGGCCGTTTCCCCTCATCGCAGCGCTTCGTTGCAGCTGTCCACGCCGGGCTGGCCCGGGGCCTGCCGCGGCCGCTTCAGCCCTCCAGCGGCAGCAGCGTCGGCCGCTGGCTCAGCGGCAGCGGCGGCAGCCGCAGCGGGAAGCGGTCCTGCTCCAGCCGGGAGATCAGCTCGGCCGCGATCGAGGCCGCCAGCCGCGGGCTGTGGGCCGGAGCCGCCGGCAGGCGGCGACCCTCCAGCTCCAGGAAGCCCGTGTGCAGCTGCCCGTAGGACACCACCCCGAGGCTCGGCTTGATCCGTCGCGGCACCGACAGGTCGAGCACCGGCGCCTCCAGCGCCTCGTCGCCGATGGAGGCCTGCAGCGCCACCGTGGCATCCAGCAGCGGGATGGGTGCGGCCACCCCCACCAGCAGGGCGCTGCCGTGGCCTTCGAAGAAGCAGGCCCGCAGCCAGCGGGGATCGAGGGCGTGCAGATCCGCTGCCACGGCCGCCACCGCCCCGGGGGTGCAGGCATGGCCGCTGGCCAGGCGCCGGGGCTGCGGCTGGTGGGCGCTGCCGCTGCCCAGCACCCAGCCCACCGCCCCGGCCACCAGCAGCGGTGAGCCCGGCCCCAGCAGCGACAGGCCCGGCATCGCCAGGCCGATGCTGTCGGCGCCGGAGCAGCTCACCAGCGCGTTGCCCAGGGGACCCAGCAAGGGTCCGAAGGGGCTGCGCAGCACCCCCGCCGCCGTGCTCACGGCCACCAGGCCGTTCTCGACGACGCCCCGCTGCAGCACCAGCCGGCCGCCGCCGATGGCGTTCAGGTCGAGATCGCTGTGCAGCTCCCGCCGCGGCTGCAGGGCTGTCGCCTCACCGCTGGCTCGCAGGGACAGGCGCCGGCCGGCCAGCAGGTCCGCCAGCACCTGGGCGCCGCCGCGGCGGTGCGGGGCGGCGGGGGAGCTGCCCATGGGCAGCAGCAGGTCGCCGCCGGCGCCGCAGGCCTGGGCCGCAACGCCCCCCAGCTCCACATCCCGCAGCCGGATCGGTGGCTCGCTCGGGCCCAGGCTCAGTTGCAGCCAGGCCTGGTCGCTGAACTCCGCCGTGCCCGCCACCACCACATCGGTGGCCCCGTAGGCCTGCTCCAGCCCATCGGAGGCCACCAGGGCGCGGTAGTCCCGGGCGCTGCGCACCCGCAGGGTGCCCTGGCGCTGGCGTTGCTGCAGTTCCGCTTCGCTGCGTGCCGGCAGCCTGGGCGCCGGGGAACGGCGGGTCATCGCTGCGGATCGCGAAGGGAGCGCGAACGGGGACTGTTCGATAAACTAAGTGCTGCACGAGATGTCTCTGCATGGCCGATCCCACCGGACAGCCCCCCCAGCCCGGGGATGGCGGACCGGGTGACTCAGACGGACGGATCATCCAGACCGATCTCCGCAATGAAATGTCGCGCTCCTATCTGGAGTACGCGATGAGCGTGATCGTGGGCCGGGCCCTGCCCGATGCCCGCGATGGTCTGAAACCTGTGCATCGCCGGATTCTCTATGCGATGTACGAGCTCGGCCTGACCAGCGATCGCCCCTACCGCAAATGTGCCCGCGTCGTCGGGGAGGTGCTCGGCAAGTACCACCCCCACGGCGACACCGCGGTCTACGACGCGCTGGTGCGCATGGCGCAGGATTTCTCGATGCGCATGCCGCTGGTCGACGGCCACGGCAACTTCGGTTCGGTGGACAACGACCCTCCCGCGGCGATGCGGTACACCGAATCCCGTCTGCAGTCGCTCACCACCGACGCCCTGCTCGAGGACATCGAGAGCGAAACCGTCGATTTCATCGACAACTTCGATGGGTCCCAGCAGGAACCCACGGTGCTGCCGGCGCGGATTCCGCAGCTGCTGCTCAACGGCTCCACCGGCATCGCCGTGGGGATGGCCACCAACATCCCTCCCCACAACCTGACGGAACTGATCAACGGCCTGCTGGCCCTGATCGATGATCCCGATCTCGATGATCGGACGCTTCAGACCATCATCCCCGGGCCTGATTTCCCCACGGGCGGTCAGATCCTGGGTCGCCGCGGCATTCGCGAGACCTATTCCAGCGGCCGCGGATCCGTGACCATGCGCGGTGTCGCCAACATCGAGACGATCGAGGCCCGCGGCCGCCCCGATCGCGATGCGGTGATCATCACCGAACTCCCCTACCAGACCAACAAGGCTGCCCTGATCGAGCGCATCGCTGAACTGGTCAACGACAAGAAACTGGAGGGAATCGCCGACATCCGTGATGAGTCCGATCGCGATGGCATGCGCATCGTGATCGAGCTGCGGCGCGATGCCTACCCGCAGGTGGTGCTCAACAACCTGTTCAAGCTCACGCCGCTGCAGAGCAATTTCAACGCCTACATGCTGGCGTTGGTCAACGGCGAACCGGTGCTGCTGACCCTGCGCCGCATGCTGCAGGTGTTCCTTGAGTTCCGCGTCGAGACGATCGAGCGGCGTACCCGCTACCTGCTGCGCAAGGCCGAGGAGCGCGACCACATCCTGCTCGGTCTGCTGATCGCCCTCGACAATCTCGACGCGATCATCGCCCTGATCCGCGCCGCTGCCGATACGGCCACGGCCCGTCAGCAGCTGGTCGAGCAGTTCGGGCTCAGCGAGGTTCAGTCCGACGCGATCCTGCAGATGCAGCTGCGTCGCCTCACCGCGCTGGAAGCCGACAAGATCCGGCTCGAGCATGAGGACCTGCTCGCAAGGATCACCGACTACAAGGACATCCTCGCCCGCCGCGAGCGGGTGTTCGGGCTGATCCGCGAGGAGCTCGAAGCCCTGCGCAGCCGCTACGACTCCCCCCGCCGCACCGAGATCCTCGACCTCGAAGGCGGGCTCGAGGACATCGACCTGATCGCCAATGAGCGTTCGGTCGTGCTGCTCACCGCCAATGGCTACCTCAAGCGCATGCCCGTGAGCGAGTTCGAGGCCACCAGCCGCGGCACCCGCGGCAAGGCCGGCACCCGCAATCAGGCCGACGAGAGCGTGCATCTGTTCATCAGCTGCAACGACCACGACGACCTGCTGCTGTTCAGCGATCGCGGCGTGGTCTACAGCGTGCCGGCCTATCGCGTGCCCGTCGGCAGTCGCGCCGCCAAGGGCACCCCGGTGGTGCAGCTGCTGCCGATCCCGCGGGAGGAGGCGATCACCTCGCTGCTGGCGGTCAGCGGCTACGGCGAGGATTCGGTGCTGGTGATGCTCACCCGCGGCGGATTCGTCAAGCGCACCCGCCTCTCGGCCTTCGCCAACATCCGCTCCAATGGCCTCATCGCCATCTCTCTGGAGGAGGGCGATTCCCTGCGCTGGGTGCGGCTGGCCCAGCCCGGCGACAGCGTGCTGATCGGGTCGCTGCGGGGCATGACCATCCACTTCCGGCTCAACGACGAGGAGCTGCGGCCGCTTGGGCGCAGTGCCCGCGGCGTGCGGGCGATGAACCTGCGCGGCCAGGACGAGCTGGTGAGCATGGATGTGCTGCCGGCCGAGCTGGCGGACCGGGTGGCCAGTCAGGCCGCAGACGACGGAGCCGAGGCCGAGGGCGAGGTGGCCGCCGAGGCGGAGACCCTCACCCCCAGCGATGGTCCCTGGGTGCTGGTGGCCAGCGCCACGGGGCTTGGCAAGCGGGTGCCGGTGGATCAGTTCCGCCTGCAGAAACGCGCCGGCATGGGGCTCCGCTGCATCAAGTTCCGCCGTGAGGGGGATGCCCTGGTGGGGCTGCGGGTGCTCGGGGCCGGGGAGGAGCTGCTGCTGGTCAGCGAACGGGGTGTGATCGTGCGCATGCAGGCCGATGCGATCCCCCAGCAGTCCCGCGCCGCCACCGGCGTGCGGCTGCAGCGCCTCGATGCCGGAGACCGCCTGGCGGAGGTCGTGCTGGTGCCGCCCGCCCAGGAGTCCGATCAGCCGGAGGCTGGCGCGGAGGCCCTGGCTGCGGTCGACCCTCAGGAAGCCGAAGCTGCCCCAGGGCCCCATGCCCTGGCCGAGGCCGACGTCGCGGACTCCCCGGACTCCGAGGACCTTGGCGACGACGAGGATGGCCCCGCCTCCGAACCCTCCGCGGACGGCTGATCCTTGGCCGCTGCCGATGTCCTGCTGATCGGGGCCGGGCCCGCCTCCCTGGTGATCGCCGCCGAGCTCGTCAGCCGCGGTCTGCGGGTCGAGGGGCTGGCTCCGCTGTCCCCAGAGGCGCCCTGGCTCAACACCTATGGCATCTGGGGCAGCGAGGTCGATGCTCTCGGCCTGGCCTCGCTGCTGGGCCATCGCTGGCACGACTGCCGCAGCTGGTTCGGGCCGGAACCCACCCTGCACGGCCATGACTACGGCCTGTTCGACAAGCAGGCGCTGCAGGCCCATCTGCTGCAGCGCCTGCAGCCCGGAGGCGTCCGCTGGCGGCAGTCCCAGGCCGTGGCGGTGGAGCACGATGCGGAAGGCTCCACCGTCGTCGATGCCGGTGGCGATCGCCATCGGGCCCGGCTGGTGATCGATGCCAGTGGCCACCAGCCGGTGTTCGTCCGCCGACCGCAGGACGGCCCGGTGGCGGGACAGGCCGCCTACGGCATCGTCGGCCGGTTCAGCGCGCCGCCGCTCGATCCCGGTCAGTTCGTGCTGATGGACTACCGCCCCGATCACCTCAGCCCCGAGGAGCGCCGCCAGCCGCCCACCTTCCTCTACGCCATGGATCTGGGCGAAGGGCGCTTCTTCGTCGAGGAGACCTCCCTCGCCCTGGCTCCCGCCGTCTCCTTCGCCGTGCTGCAGCAACGCCTGCATCAGCGCCTCGCCCATCGCGGCGTCCGGGTCGAGGCCGTGGAGCACGAGGAGTTCGGCCTGTTCCCGATGAACCCCGCCCTGCCGGATCGCCGCCAGCGGGTGGTGGGTTTCGGAGGAGCGGCCTCGATGGTGCACCCCGCCTCCGGCTACATGGTCGGGGGGCTGCTGCGGCGCGCGCCGGCCCTGGCGACCGCCATCGCCGCGGCCCTCGAGGCTCCCGGCGGTGCCCTGCGGGGTCAGGCCCTGGCGGAGGCGGCCTGGGAAGCCCTCTGGCCCCGGGAGCTGCGGCGTCGCCACGCCCTGCACCGCTTCGGTCTGGAGAAGCTGATGCGCTTCGACGAGGCCCAGCTGCGCCAGTTCTTCGCCACGTTCTTCCAGCTGCCCGATCCCCTCTGGTACGGCTTTCTCAGCAATACCCTGCCGCTGCCGGAGCTGCTGGCCGCCCAGCTGCAGCTGTTCGCCCGGGCTCCCGCAGCCGTGCGCTGGGGTCTGATGCAGCCCCAGGGCCGGGAGCTGGCGTTGCTGGCCCGGATGCTCCAGCCCGATTGAGGCGGCCGCCC
>JAYKJA010000122.1:0-11792 GCA_035285905.1 Synechococcaceae cyanobacterium | reverse complement strand
TCCAGATCCGCTCCAGGCGTCGCCGGAATTCCCGCTCGCTGAGGGGTCGCGACAGGCTCCGCCGCCGCAGGGCCTGGACCAGCTGCCCCAGCTTCAGTCCCACCGCCAGGCTGAACAGCCCCCAGGGCAGCAGGGGGTGGATGGACGGATCGCTCATCGCTGCCCCCGCAGCCTCCAGGTCCCCGTGGCGGGCCTGGCAGGGCGAGGTCGGGCCCGATCCGAAGCGGCGGGGAGGACCATGCCGGGGTGGTCAGCGCTCCGCCACCCTGGCAGTCCGGCGCCCCAATCTGGCAGGGGAGGGCCCGGCGGATGCGTGAAGAGTGATGGAGCCCGCGGGGCCGGGCCACCCCTGGATGACAAATTGGAAGAAATCCTTAAGGGAGGCTGCCGTGTTCGGATCCTGGTCCCACAACTGCTCCAACTGCGCCAACTACAGCGGCTCCCCCCACAGCTGCGGTTACTGCCGCGTCTGGAGTGCCGTGGTGCTGGCGGACTCGGGCCGCACGCACCAGTGCCCCCACTGGATCAGCCGCGAACTGGAGCGTCCCTCCGCCACCGCGGCCTCCTGCTGAGCGAGCCCCCGACCGGGAGGGCCGCCGCGCCGACGGCTCAGGAGCAGCCCTGCACCGAGATCCGGTAACTGAAGCCGAGGGCGCCGGGGTCGTCGCTGCTGCCCACCTTGAAGTTCATCTGTGAGGCCACCTTGCCGGGGATGGCCGGGAACGGACCGAACATGCGGCCGGTGCCGATCGGTGGATTCATCGATTCGTTGATCACCTGCAGGTTTGAGCCATCGCTGAATTTCATGTATCCCTGCACCGGATAGCTGGCGTTGGGATCCGATGAATTGGCGGTGAAGAAGAACTTGAACGACCGATAGGGCTGGTTGACGATGAAATCGGTGTTCCAGTTGGTGCTGGCGAACGGCAGCGGTTTGCCGGCCCCCACCGACTTCGACACGATCGGGGTGGTCCCGTTGCCGCCGATCGGCTGCAGGAACTGGCAGCGGCCCTGGGCCGCCACCGGCAGCGCCGTGGCCAGGGTCAGGGGCAGGGAGGCGGCGGCAGCAAGCAGCGGCAGACGAAGCGCAGCGGCCATGGCGGCAGGGTCCGGTCGGTCAGGCCTCGAACAGTAGACAGTCCGCCCGCCGCCGGCGTCCCCGGCCGCCTCGTCCGGCCCGGTCGCCGGAGGCTGAGGATGGCTGGCCTGTGCCGCCCGATCCCCTTGCCGCCCGTCACCGCTGTGCTGCTCAGCGTGCTGAGCTTCAGCCTGATGGGGGTCTGCGTCAAGGCGCTCGGAGGACGGCTGCCGGTGAGCGAGGTGGTCCTGGCCCGCTCCGTGGTCAGCCTGGCGATCAGCCAGGCGATGCTGCAGCACGCCGGCCTCTCCCCCTGGGGACCCCGCTGGCGCATGCTCACCCTGCGGGGCCTGTTCGGCACCCTTGCCCTCTACGGCCTGTTCGCCGCCTACAGCGTGCTGCCCCTGGCCGCCGTGACGGTCATCCAGTTCCTCAACCCCGCCCTCACAGCGCTGCTGGCCTGGTGGTGCCTGGCGGAGCGTCCCTCCGCCACGATCGCCCTGGGCCTGCTGCTCGGATGGCTGGGGGTGGTGGTGCTGCTGGCTCCGGGAACCCCGGCCTCGTTGCCGCTGACGGGGGTGCTGCTGGCCGCCGGGTCCTCCCTGCTGGCGGCCCTGGCCTACGTCAGCGTGCGCTCCCTGGCTCGCTCGGTGCCGACGCTGGTGATCGTCTACTGGTTCCCGCTGGTGGGGGTGCTGCTGAGCCTGCCCGCTCTGCTGCTTGAGCCGGTGCTGCCCACCCCGCGGGAGGGGCTGCTGCTGCTGGGTGTCGGGGTGTTCACCCACCTCGGCCAGCTGGGCCTGACCCGCGGCCTGGCCCAGCTGCCGGCGGCCCGGGCCACGGCGCTCACCTACGGCCAGGTTCCGCTGGCGGCCTGCTGGGGCTGGCTGTTCTTCGGGGAGGTGCCGGCGGGCACCGTCCTGCTGGCGGCCCTGCTGGTGCTCGCCTCCACCTGGCTCAGCCTGCGCCCTTCCCCGCCGCCGCCCCCCCGCTCCGGCAACGCCTGAGCGCTCCGGAGTCATCGCGGCGGCGGCGCAGGCGGGCGATAGTGGCAGCAGAGGCTCTGGGAGCTGGAGCGATGTTCCGTCATCTGCTGGTGCCCACCGACGGCTCCGACCTGTCCCTGGCCGCCGTGCGTCAGGCCATTGCCCTGGCCCGGGAGTCCGCGGCCCGCATGACCGTGGTGCACGTGATGGAGCGCTTGCTGCTGACGCCCCAGGGGGCCCTGTTCGGCGATGCGGCCGGCTTCGATCCGGAGCTGCTGCAGCGGGTGCACCAGGCGGAACAGGCCCAGGCCCAGGCGGTGCTCGGGGAGGCCCGCCGGCTGGCGGAGGCCGGCGGCGTGGTCTGCGATGCGGTGCTGCGGGAGCAGGGCGTGATCCATGAGGCCATCCTCGAGACCGCGGCCAGCCAGGGCTGCGATCTGATCTTCATGGCGTCCCATGGCCGTCGCGGCCTGGCCGGCCTGGTGCTCGGCAGCGTCACCCAGCGGGTGCTCAACCACAGCGAGCTGCCGGTGCTGGTCTACCGCCAGCCCGGCTCCGCCGCCTGAGCCGGCGCTGCGGCCCTCAGCCCGGGGGCTCCTCCGCCTCCTGCCAGCCCAGCCGCGCCAGCAGCTGGCTGAGCAGCCGGGCCGGCCAGGCCAGGGCGATCAGCAGCAAAGCCAGCAGGCTGGTGACGCTGTCGGTGAGCAGGGCTCCCAGCAGGAAGGCGCCGGAGCCGAGCAGCACGATCGCCGGACTCAGCGGCCAGCCCCAGCAGAGGAAGGGACGGCGCAGCTGCGGTTCCCGCAGGCGCAGCCACAGCATCGCCAGGATGCCGCTGCCGTAGAGCGCCACGTAGAAGAAGGCCGAGAGGCCCAGCAGCAGCTGGAAGTCCCCCAGCAGCACCAGCAGGGCGCAGGTGACGGCGGTCAGCAGCAGGCCGGCCCGCGGCGTGCCGCCGGCATGCACCCGGGCCAGGGCGGGGCTGAACAGCCCATCGCGGGCCAGGCCGAACAGCACCCGCGGAGCGCTCATCAGCGAGGCGTGGATCAGTCCCAGCACCGACAGCAGCGCCAGTCCGGTGATCAGCTGGCGTCCCACCGGTCCCACCAGCACTGCAGCGGCTTCGGCCACGGGCAGGTTGGAGGCCGCCAGCTGCGGCAGCGGCAGCACGTGCAGCAGGGCCAGGTTGACCAGCAGGTAGATCAGCGCCACCGCGATCACCCCACCCAGCAGCGAACGGGGCAGGTCCCGTTCCGCGGCTTCGAACTCCTCGGCGAAGTAGATGGGGCTGTGCCAGCCGTCATAGGTGGAGATCACCGGCTGCAGGGCCGGCACGAGCGCCACCGCCATCAGGCCCCAGGAGAGGCCTCCGCTGCTCCAGCTGCTGATGGGTTCCGCCGCGGCGCCGCTGGGAGTGCCGATCAGGAAGCAGGCCGCCACCAGGATCAGGAAGGCCAGCGCCTTGATCAGGCTGAGCAGCTGCTGGCTGCCGCTGGCCGCCCGCAGACCCAGCCACTGCACGGCGCTGAACAGCAGCAGCGGTGCCAGGGAGAGCAGCCGCAGGTCGAGGCCCAGACCCGGCAGCAGGGCGGCGGTGTAGTCCCCCACGGTGAGTGCCACCCAGCCCACCCCGAGGCAGTGCCCCAGCCAGTCCATCCAGCCCACGGTGAAGCCCGCCCAGGGACCGAAGGCCCGGCGGGCATAGACGTACCAGCCGCCGGCCCTGGGCACGCTCGTGGCCAGCTCCGCCACGCAGAGCGCTCCCAGCAGGGCGTAGATGCCGCCGGCCAGCCAGGCCAGCAGGATCAGCGGCCCGTTGCCGAGCTGGGCGGCCACCAGGCCGGGCGTGCGCAGGATGCCGGCGCCGATCGTGCCTCCCACCGCCCCGGCCAGCCCAAAACCCAGCCCCAGCAGCCGCAGCAGGCCGCCGGATTCGTTGGCCGGGGGAGAAGGATCCGGTTGCTTCAGGGCATCCCTGCCGCGCAGGGTCATGCTGTCATCCCGGCGCCGGCGTCGAGACGGGGAAACCGTCACCCGACCGCCCAGGTCAGGCGACAGAATCGGCCCGCATCTGACCAGAACGTCGCCATGGCCCGGGTGGAGATCTACGTCTGGAGGGCCTGCCCGTTCTGCGTCCGGGCCCTGCAGCTGCTGGATCGCAAGGGTGTCGATTACACCGAGTATGTGATCGACGGTGATGAGGCGGCCAGGGAGCGCATGGCGCTCCGCACCGGCAGCGGCCGCCGCTCCCTCCCCCAGATCTTCATCGACGACCGCTCGATCGGCGGCTGCGATGACCTGCATCGGCTCGAGCGCAGCGGCCAGCTCGACCAGCTGCTGGCCGGCCGGGCCTGAGCCTGAGGGGTCAGGCGGGGATCAGGGCCCGCAGCCGCTCGCGGAAATCCCCCTTGGGCATGCCGCCCCGCAGTTCGCCGTGGATGGTGAACGCCCCTTCCGGATCGCTGACCAGCAGATAGGTGGGCCAGCCCATCCCCTGCTTGTCCGGATACTGCGCCAGCAGCACCGGCCGGTAGCGGCGGTAGGTGGTGGTGTCCTGCAGCATGATGCTGACGAAGGTCAGGCCCAGTTCGTCGCAGACGGCGGCGTCGTAATGCCCCATGCGATGGCAGGTGCCGCAATCCTCCGAGCTGAACTTGAGAACGTGAAGCATGGCCCTGGTCCGATCCTGTCCGCAGGCCTGACCGTAGCCGTCAGCTCCGGTGGTAGGGGCCTCCCTCCAGGATCGTGCGGGCTCGGTAGAGCTGCTCCACCAGCAGCAGCCGGGCGATCTCGTGGGGGAAGGTCAGCGGCGAGAGGCTGAGCAGCCAGCTGGCCCTGGCCTTGAGCCCGGTGGCCAGGCCGTCGGCGCCGCCGATGGCGAAGGCCAGCCGCTCGCCCGCCTGGTCCGCCAGCTGCCGCGCCAGACCCACCGAGTCCTGCCGCTGCCCCTCCTCGCTGAGGGCCACCAGCCGTTCGCCCGGGTGCAGCAGGGCCAGGATCGCCTCCGCCTCCCGCTGCGGGGTGCTGTCCTTCACCTCCAGGATCTCCAGCCCGGGCAGCCGCCGCCGGTAGAGCTCCAGCCCTTCGCTGACCCAGCCCCGTCGCACCCGCCCCACGGCGATCACCCGCAGTCGCGACGGATTGAGCACGCGGGGGGGGTATGGCTCAGCCAACCCTATGGCCACCGCTCTCCGCCACCGCGGTACAGGGAGGCTCTGAACAGCCGCTGAGCGCGCCGGCCAGTGCTTGGCTGCCCCTGGCTCTCCGCACCCCGTCCGGCCCAGCGGCGGGGGTGTCCGCAGGGCCACCGGGGCCCCGGCCCAGGCGCCACCTCTCGCTCCTAGGGTTCGCCGGAGCGATGGTCCGGGCGGTGGAGCTGAGGATTCGCGAGGCGCAGGAGCAGGATCTGCCGGCGATTGTGGCCATCTACAACGCCTCGATCCCCGGCGGCTGGTCGACGGCCGACACCCGTCCGATCCGCGTCGAGGATCGCCTCAGCTGGTTCCGAAGCTTTGAGTCGAGCCGCCGCCCGATCTGGGTGGCGGAGGCGCAGCATCGGCCTGGGCTCGTGCTGGCCACGACCTACCTGAGTTCCTTCTATCAGGGCAGGCCCGCCTATGACGCCACGGCCGAGATCAGTGTCTATGTGGCCCCGGATCAGCAGCGCCGCGGCATCGGCCGGCAGCTCAAGCAGTGGGTGATCGACCAGTGTCCTCGCCTCGGGATCACCACCTTGCTGAGTTTCTATTTCGACCACAATCAGGCCACCCGCAAGCTCAACGACCGGTTCGGATTCGAGACGGTCGGCCATCTGCGAGACATCGCCTTGGTGCAGGGGGAGTCGCGCGGGCTGGTGATCGCGGCGCTGCGCATTCCGCCGCTGCCCTCCTGCCAGCAGCCGCCTTCGCTGGATCAGCAGTCCGCTTCCCTGGCCCGATGACGACCTGCCTGCCTGCCCCCCCGGTTCATACAGTCAGGGCAGTCGGACTCCATTCCCTGCTCCCCGTCTTCTCCGTGCTCTTCGCCGGCTCGCCAAGGGTCCGCTGCGCTGCGACCGCTGGCCTCCAGGCTCCGGCCGCGGTCGTGGCTCGCGCGGTGGGGCCGGCCCGATGACGGCGGAGTCGAGCGGGCCGGAGTCCCCCGGCACCGTGCATCTGGTGGGGGCCGGTCCGGGGGATCCGGAGCTGCTCACCCTGCGGGCCCACCGCCTGCTCTGCAGCTGCGATGCGCTGGTGTACGACGCGCTGGTGCCGGCGGCGTTGCTGGAGCTGGTGCCGGCCGACTGTGAGCTGCATTTTGTGGGCAAGCGTCGGGGGCACCACTCCGTGCCCCAGCGCAGCACCAACGCCGTGCTGGTGGACCTGGCCCGGCGCCACCGCAGCGTGGTCCGGCTCAAGGGGGGGGATCCCTTTCTGTTCGGCCGGGGTGGCGAGGAGGCGGCGCACCTGGCGGCGGCGGGCATTCCGGTGCAGGTGGTGCCCGGGGTGACCGCGGGCATCGCAGCGCCGGCCTATGCGGGGGTGCCGGTCACCCACCGGGCCGCGGGCTCCAGCGTCACGTTCGTGACGGGCCATGAGGAGATCGACAAGGTGCGCCCGGGGGTGGACTGGCGCGGCCTGGCGCGCAGCAGCGACGGCCTGGTCATCTACATGGGGCTGCACAACCTGCGGCGCATCGCCGAGGAGCTGCAGGCCGGGGGCCTGGCGCCGGACACCCCGGCCCTGGTGATCCAGCAGGGCACGGTCCAGGGCCAGCGGCAGCTGTTCACAGAACTTCACGATCTGGCCGATCGGGTGGAGGCCGAGGGGCTGGCCTCGCCCTCGATCGTGGTGATCGGCTCGGTGGTCCACCAGCGCGTGCCTGACTGCGCTCCGCCGCCTGCCGCCGTGGAGATGCCGATCCCGCTGTCACCGCCGCGCCCCTGAGCCGTGGGCCCGCAGGGGGCTGCCGCTGCTTGAACTGGCCTGTGGAAACCGTTGTTTGGTAGTGCCGCTCACAGTGACTGTGGGAGCCGGTTCGGTTCACTGTGCCTTCCTCGGTTGCCGGCTCCGCCGGTGTTTCCCATGCCCATGTCCCAGCAGGAGGCGGTGACGTCCGCCCCTCGCAGTGAACGTCCGCTGGCTCGTCAGTCCCCCATGTTCGAGCTGATTCCGTATGAGAAATTCCGCGATACTCCCGCCGTCCGCTTCTTCGATATCACCGTCGCAGAGTCCAACGCCCGCGATCTGGTGATCCACAGCGGCCCGGCCATCAGCCCACCGGATGAGGAGAAGACCGGCGCCTGGCAGTTCTATCTGCATCCCCACCAGGAGGACAACCTGCTCGCTCTGCACGGTGGACGTACCTTCTATCTGGTCAACTTCGGTTGGAATTATCCATATCACATCGTGCGCCTGGAAACCGGTGGTGACATCCTCCGCATACCCCCGGGCACCTTTCACCGTTCCGTCTCCGATCCCGACGGCTCCGTGGTGCTCAATCAGGCCGTGCGTGAGCAGGGAGCCAGCGTGTTGCGCGAGTTCCGCGTCTACAACAGCCGCCTGATTCCGCGGTTGTTTGCCACCACCTTCCGCACCGCTCCCCTGCCCAAGCTCCACGGCGTCAGCTGGTGACCCGGTCCCGAGGCTGATCCGCCACCGGCCCGCTCCCCGGGCCGGATCCCCCTCCAGCCTGAGCCCCTTCGCTCCCCGGCCGGGGGTCCGGCTCAGGCGGGGGAGTCCTCGGCGCCGAGCACCTCCTCCAGCCGCAGGTCGATGCTCACCGCCCGTTGGCTGCGGCGACCGAGCCAGGGTCTGGCTTCCGCCCGGATCGGGAAGCGTCGCTCCTGCGGCGGCAGGGCCCGGCAGGAGCGTTCCTCCAGCACCAGGGCGTAGGCCTGTTCCGCGTCGGGGCTGCGCAGCAGCAGTTCCAGCGGGCTGTGGGGCGCGATCGCCGGATGCAGGCAGGGAAACAGCCGCTGGGCCCGCACCCGCACCGCCAGCGGCTCCCCCCCCTCGGCCTGCAGCGGCAGCGGTCGGCCATCGAGCCAGAGGCTGCAGTGCTGGCGGAAGGCCGGGCTCGCGATCACCTCGAAGCGCCGCAGCGAGCCGTCGATGAAGCGACTGGTGAAGCCTCCCTCCAGGGGGGTGTCGCAGATCAGCGGCCAGGGCTCCAGGGCCGGCCGCAGCTCCAGGCGGCAGGGGCCCTGCCCATCGGCCAGCGAGGCCGGACCCTCCCAGACCAGCAGCGGTGGGAAGCGCCACTCCCAGATCTCCCGGAACACCGCGGCATCGAGGCGCAGGCCATCGGCCGCCAGGGTCTCCAGCAGGCGCTCCAGATCCGCCCACAGCTGGCTGGGCAGCAGCTGGCGGTCATGCAGGGCGGGGCCCCAGTCGCGCAGGCCGCGGCGCCGGTGCTGCGGCTCGAGCAGATGGGCCGCCAGGGCGCTCCAGAGCAGGGCGATGGCGCTGCTCCAGCGGGCCTGGGGCAGGCTCTCCAGGGCGCGGAATTCCACCAGGCCGAGACAGCCGGCCGGCGCGCCGGGATTCCAGAACTTGTCGAAGCTGATCTCGCTGCGGTGGTTGTTGCCGCTGCGGTCGGCGTGGAGGTGGCGCAGGGTTTCGCCGATCAGGCCGCGGTGGTCGCCGCACAGTTCGCTGGAGGCCTGGGACTGGGCCTGTTCCAGGGCCTGATAGGCCAGCTCCAGATCGAACACGTCACCGGCGGCTTCGTCCGGTCGCGGCGCCTGGGAGGAGGGTCCGACGCTGTCGCCGCTGAACAGGTAGGCCAGGCAGGGATGCTGCTGCCAGAAGCGCAGGATCGCCGCCAGCCAGGCCGGCCGCGAGAAGAAGGGGTGCTGGCTGAGGTCGGGGCCTCCCCAGAGCAGGTGGTTGCCGCCGCCGGTGCCCTCGCTGCCGCCGCTGGCCGTGGCCTTCCAGCTGCGCAGACCCACCTGGCCGGCCACGTCCTGCAGCCGCTCCAGCCAGGCGTGGTAGTCGGCCCAGCCGTGGCACACCGGCAGGTTCACCTCCAGCACGCCCGGGTCGGCGGTGAGGCCGAGCACCTGCCAGTGCCCCTCCATGTCGACCGGCAGCATGCCGCTGAGCCGCGGCGCAGCCAGGCCGGCGAGGCTGTCGGCCACGGCCTGCAGCAGGCGCAGCAGCGGCTCGCGGGTCAGGGGAGGCAGAAACAGCTCCCAGCCGTCGGCGTCGATCTCCAGGGTCAGCACCTGGCGCGGCAGGTCATCGGGGAAATGCTCGAGCGGCAGCCGCAGCCCCGCCGGACCGGGGGCCCCGCTGAGCCGGGCCAGGGACGGATCGAGGGGCCAGTGGCCCTCCTGCCAGGAGAAGGACCCATCCGGTGCGAAGGCGGCGCTCAGCGGCGCGGCCCAGACATGGCGCTGCGGATCGAGCGGATCGCTCAGGCGCAGCGGGTGCAGGGCGAGGCCGAGCTGCCGCTGCAGGCGACCCAGCCAGTCCATCGCGGCATCGACATCGGGCCGCTCGCCGCTGAGGCCGGGTTGGCAGGGTTCGGGCCAGTGCACCGGAGGCTGCCCGTCGCTGCCGGTGAACAACCGCAGGGCCCAGCGGGGATTCACCTCGCCCTCGTAGCGCTTGCCGGGGCAGAACAGCAGGGTGCTGCCGGGCCAGACCTGCTGCTGCAGCAGCTGGCCCAGCCGCCGGGCCAGGGGCAGCTTGGTGGGACCGTCGGCGCTGACGCTCCACTCCGGGCCTTCCGGCTGATCGGGCACCAGGGTGGGTTCACCGCCGAGGGTCAGCTGGATGCCCGCCTCGCGGAAGCGGGCTTCGGCGGCCAGGGCCACCGCGGCCATCCAGTCGGGTGGAGCGGCGCCAGGAGGGGTCGTCGGGGAGACGGTCAGGGGAAGCGGCAACGGAGGACGGGCGGATCAGCTGGACGCGGTGCCGTTCGCCTGCACCTTCACCGCTTCGATCTTCCAGATCTGCTCCGCGTAGTCCCGGATCGAGCGGTCACTGCTGAACACCCCGCACCGGGCTGTGTTGAGAGCGGACATGGTCGTCCAGCGATGGGGTTCGCGCCAGGCGGCATCGACGGCGTTCTGTGCTCGACGGTAATCCCCCAGGTCGGCCATCACCCGGAAGCGATCGCGGCTGCAGAGATCGGCCAGCAGGGGATGGAACAGGTCGCGGTCGCCTTCACTGAAGTGTCCGGAGCCGATCAGTTCGATCGCCTCGCGGGCCAGCGGGTCGGTGTCCAGCCAGGGCATCGGGTGATAGCCGGCGCGATCCATCTCCGCCAGCTGCTCAGCGGTGTGGCCGAACAGGAAGAAGTTGTCCTCACCCACCTGCTCGCGGATCTCGATGTTGGCGCCGTCGAGGGTGCCGATGGTGAGCGCCCCGTTGAGGGCCATCTTCATGTTGCCGGTGCCGGAGGCCTCCATGCCGGCGGTGGAGATCTGTTCGGACAGATCAACGGCGGGGTAGATCTTCTGGGCCAGGCTGACGTTGAAGTTGGGCAGGAACACCACCCGCAGCCGTCCTTCCATTGCCGGGTCGAGATTGATCATCTCGGCCATGCCCACGATCAGGCGGATGATCAGTTTGGCCATGGCGTAGCCCGGAGCGGCCTTGCCTCCGAAGATCACGGTGCGGGAGGGCAGATCCTCCCCGGCCCGCAGGCGCAGGTAGCGCTCCACCAGCTGCAGGGCAGCCAGGTGCTGGCGCTTGTATTCATGGATCCGCTTGACCTGGACGTCGAACAGGGAGGCGGGGTCGACGAGGATGCCGGTCTCCAGGCGGATCGTGGCGGCGAGGCGCTGCTTGGCCCGTTCCCGCACCTGCTGCCAGGCCTCCTGGAAGCCGGCGTCGGCCACCATCGGCTCGAGACCGCGCAGCTGGTCGAGATCCCGGCGCCAGCCCTGGCCGAGGCGTTCATCCAGCAGGGCGGCCAGCGGCGGATTGGCCACCGCCAGCCAGCGTCGAGGCGTCACTCCGTTGGTGACGTTGGTGAAGCGTTCCGGCCAGAGACGGGCGAAGTCGTGGAACAGGTGGCGCTGCAGCAGCTCGCTGTGCAGACGGGCCACCCCGTTGACGTGATGGCTGCCGACCACGGCCAGATGGGCCATGCGCACCCGGCGCACGGCACCCTCCTCGATCAGGGACAGGCGCTCCAGCAGTTCGGGCTGGCCCGGGTAGCGGATGCGCACCAGCCGCAGGAAGCGGGCGTTGATCTCGAAGATGATCTCCAGATGGCGGGGCAGCAGCTGCTGGAACAGCTCCAGCCCCCAGGCCTCGAGCGCCTCCGGCAGCAGGGTGTGGTTGGTGTAGCTGATGGCGTTGGTGGTGATCGTCCAGGCCGTGTCCCAGTCGACGCCGTGTACATCGATCAGCAGCCGCATCAGCTCGGCCACCGCGATCGCCGGGTGGGTGTCGTTGAGCTGGACGGCGAACTTGCGGTGGAAGTCGGTCACCGCCAGGCCCTGCTTGAGCAGGATGCGGAACATGTCCTGCAGTGAGCAGCTGACGAAGAAGATCTGCTGGCTGAGACGCATGCGCTTGCCCTGTTCGCGCTCATCGTTGGGATAGAGCACCTTGGAGAGCGTTTCCGATTGCACCTTCTGCAGCACGGCCCGGGTGTCGCCGCCGGCGTTGAAGGAGGCGAAATCGAAGGCGTCCGGCGCCTGCGCGGACCACAACCGCAGGGTGTTGGCGGTGTTGACCCCGCAGCCGAGGATCGGGGTGTCGTAGGCGACGCCGATCACCGTGTGGCCG
>JAYKJA010000121.1:0-3138 GCA_035285905.1 Synechococcaceae cyanobacterium | reverse complement strand
TGTCGCTGGTGATCCCGGGGCTGGAGCGGGTGGTGAGCCATGAATCGCTGAAGGAGCGGGTGCTCGACATCCCGCCGCAGCAGTGCATCACCCGCGACAACGTCTCGATCGAGGTGGATGCGGTGGTCTACTGGCAGCTGCTGGAGCATGCGCGCGCCTATTACGCCGTCGACAACCTGCAGGCGGCGATGGTGAACCTGGTGCTCACCCAGATCCGCGCCGAGATGGGCAAGCTCGATCTCGATCAGACCTTCACCACCCGATCGGAGGTGAACGAGGTGCTGCTGCAGGAGCTGGATCAGGCCACCGATCCCTGGGGCGTGAAGGTGACCCGGGTGGAGCTGCGCGACATCATGCCCACCAAGGGCGTGCAGCAGGCGATGGAGCAGCAGATGACCGCCGAGCGCGAGAAGCGGGCGGCGATCCTGCGCTCCGAGGGCGAGAAGGAATCGCAGGTGAATGCGGCCCGGGGCCGGGCCGAGGCGCTGGTGCTCGATGCCCGCGCCAAGCAGGAGGCGCTGCTGCTGGAGGCCGATGCCCAGGCCAAGCAGCAGCTGCTGCTGGCCCAGACGCGGGCCCAGGCGGCCAGGGAGCTGGCGGCGGTGATCGAGACCCATCCGGCGGCGGCCGAGAGCCTGCGGCTGCTGCTGGCGCGCGACTGGATGGCGATGGGCGAGAAGCTCGGCAACGCCCCGGGCGGCAGCGTGCTGATGGTGGATCCCCAGAGCCCGGCCAGCCTGCTGGCGGCGCTGAAGGGGTTGCAGGAGAAGGGGTGAGGGGTGAGGGCGCTGCTCTGATCAGCGCGCCAGCACCGCCTTGAGCCCCTCCACGTAGAGCACACCGGTGCAGACCATGCCGCCGGCCCAGCAGAGGCCCCGCAGGGGCGGGATGTTGGCCACGTAGGCCGGGAGATACAGCAGCCGCAGGGCCGGATGCAGCCAGGCGGCGATCACCGCTGCGGGATTGCTCACACCGCCCACCAGGCAGAGCACGGCGGCGGGGGCGAAGAGGGTGAAGGCCTCGAAGCTGTTCTGATGGGCCCAGGCCGCCCGCTTGCCCCACTCCGGCAGCCGCTCGAACATGGCGCGGGGGGCGGCCATGTCGGCGATGGTGAAATCGGCCTTGCTGCGGGCGGCGCCGAGGGGCACGATCGAAAGCACCACCACCCCGGCGGCAAGGCAGAGGCTCCAGGCGAAGGGGGCGGGCATGGGCTGAGCGGGTGGCGATGTGGCTCCGTTCTAGGTGGCGAGGGTGGTCGGCTGAGCAGGTCCTCCACGAATTCCGAGCAGGTAACGCCACTGGTGATCAGCACGTGAGCCCGGGCGCAGGTGCTGGCCACGTCGAGCAGGTGTCGCTCGCTGGCCACCAGCTCATTGAGGTCGCGGTCGTCGGTGATGGCCTTGATGCGCTCGGCGTTGAGGATCACGTCTTCATTGCAGGCCATCACGATCACGACGAGGAACTCCAGGCCTTTGGCACGGTGCATGGTGAAGAGTGTGGCCTTGCTGCCGAGGCGGATGGAGGAAGGCTCCAGGCGCTCGTCGGGCAGCTCCGCCAGCTGCAGAGCATCGGCGCGGGGGATCTCGGCCTCGCTGCGCAGGAGGATGCCGAATTACTTCGCTGGTGTGGTTGAACACCTTCCCAGCGATGCGGCCTGATGGAGGCTTGGCGAAGGGGACTGACATGTCGCTGTTGAGGGTTTCCCAGGCTTCCAAGTTGATCTCAGCCTTCAGGGAGGTTTTGTGGCTCTTGTAGGGGTCGTTCTGGCCGAGGAGGCATGCCTGCCGCACGAAGAAGCTCTCGCCGTAGTAGTCGCTGTCGATCAACCAGCAGGCGAAGACATCGGGCTCGTCGCTGCGGACTTCACCGGTAGAGGGGTCTTGCAGATCTAGGAGCCTGTCGCAAACACCCCCACCAGCACCTTCATCACAGACGTCAATCGATCTGCCCAGATTCCAGTGACCGCAGTCGATCTGTGCGTGAGAATGAGCCATGAGCAAGCCCAAATCCTTCCGTTCCTGGAGCCCGGAGCAGATGTTGCTGCTGCCGCCCTCGCCGGTGGAGCGGCTACCTGAGCACCACCTTGTGTTCTCTCTGCTGGATCTGGCCGCGGAGCTGGATCTCTCGGCGATTTATGCGGTCTACGAGGCCAGAGATCCCCGCGGGGTCAAGGCCTATGTGACGCGGATGATCGTGGTGCAGTTGCTGTACGCTTACCACGTTGGCATCCCCTCCTCGCGCCGGATCGAGCCGGCCTGCCGGGAAGATACCGCCTTTCGGGTACTCACCGGCAACCAGCAGCCGGACCACAGCCGGATCAGTGATTTCCGCCCCGTGCATCTCGACGCCTTGGCGGGCCTGTTTGTGCAGGTGCTGAGGCTGTGCCAGAAGGCGGGCTTGCTGAGCCTGAGCCTGAGCCATAAGCCATGAGCGGATGCTCAAAACCGGTGCTCAGCTGGAGGCGGAAATCGCAGCGCTGCTGCGCTAGGCAAGCTGATCGACGCCCAGGTAGATGCGCACCACGACAACGGCAAGCGTGGCGATGAGCTGCCCAAGGAGCTGCAGCGCCGTCAGGATCGGCTGGACGCCTTGCGCAAGGCCAAAGCAGGGCCACAGGCTGAGGACGCCACTGAGAACGCCCGCCGCCGCGATGCGCAGGCCCGCGCTGCTGAAGCGCAGGCAGCTGAGGCGGCTGCCCAGACGGCCGACGGCGATCCCAACGCCCACGCCCTGTGGAATCACCGCTCCGTGGAAGGCTGCGCCTACACCGATGCCGACAGCCACATCCTCGGAGGCGGGGACGGCTGGATCCAGGGCCACAACTGCCAGGCGGCGGTCGATGGTGACCACGCAGATCCTCGTGGCGGTGGGGGTCAGCGACCAGGCCTCTGACCAGCACCACTGCGGGGGTTCCCTTGCTGGAGCGGATCGTTGCCAACACCGGCCAGCTGCCCGAGAAGCTGATCGCCGACGCGGGCTACTGCAGCACTGCCAACATCGAGGCGAGCGAGCAGCGCGGGCTGGATGCCTACCTCTCCACCAGCCGCCAGGAGCACGGCAAGCGGCCAGCGCCATCACGGGGTTCACCCCTAAGCGATCTGGATGCACGGGGCCGGATGGACCACCAACTCCGATCCA
>JAYKJA010000120.1:0-18809 GCA_035285905.1 Synechococcaceae cyanobacterium | reverse complement strand
TTTCCGGAACCCGGGGGAATCCGGAGGATGGAAGGCGGAGGCCGCCGGGGCGGTTTCCCGCCTCCCCATCACCGTAACGGAATGTTGCGCCTCTGTAAAGCCCCTTTCATGAAGGAGGTTCATGAAGGCCGGTTCATGAAGGGGGTTGCGTGAAGCAGGCGTCGGAGGAGGCGGGCGCGCTGGACGGCCGCCGGATCACCTGGAGCCCGAGCCTCACGCTCGTGCCCACCCACGGCTGCTTCAACCACTGCGGCTACTGCGGTTTCCGCCGCACCCCCGATCCGAGCGATCCCCTGGCCGATGCCATCCCCCTGCCGGCCGCCGAGCAGCTCCTGGCCGAGCGGCCCCAGGCGGCGGAGGTGCTGCTGCTCAGCGGCGAGGTGGCGCCCGGCTCGCCCTGGCGGGGCCGCTGGTTCGCCCGCTTGCGGGAGCTGGCGGAGCTGGCCCTGCGCCAGGGGCGGTTGCCCCACACCAACGCCGGCCCCCTGTCGCTGCGGGAGATGGCCCGGCTGGGCCGGCTCAATCCTTCCCTCGGTCTGATGCTGGAGGGGCTGGGGCCCGCCTACGACGCCCTGCACCGGCGGGCTCCCAGCAAGCGGCTCGAGGTGCGCCTGGGGCAGCTGGAGCAGGCCGGCCGGCTCGGCATTCCCTTCACGACCGGCTTGCTCCTGGGGGTGGGGGAAAGCCCCAGCGAGCGGATCGAGGCGCTCGAGCTGCTGGCCGCGCTGCAGCGCCGCTGGGGCCATCTGCAGGAGGTGATCCTCCAGCCCTGGCGCCCGGGGGAGGCCGCCGCCCAGCCCCTCGATGCCCAGGAGCGGGCCGATCTTCTGGATGTGATCGCCGAGGCGCGGCGGCGCCTGCCGCCGGAGGTGCACCTGCAGATGCCGCCCAACCTCTGGCCCCTGGAGGCCCTGCCCGAGGCCCTCGAGGCGGGTATCAACGACCTCGGCGGCATCGACAGCACTGATGTGATCAATCCCCTCTATCCCCAACCGCACCCCCGGCAGCTGGCCGAGCAGCTGGCGGCGGCCGGCTGGCGGCTGGAGCCCCGCCTCTGTGTGCACGACGCCTGGATCCCCTGGCTGCCGCCGCTGCTGCGCCGCCGCGCCCTCGCTGTGCGGAAACGGTTGTTAGCGTCCCAACCGTCTTGATCCTGAGAGAGCCGCACCGCCGTGGGCAGCCAGCGTGATCCCCGGGTGCTGCTGGTGCGGCTCCCCTGCAACCCGATCTTCCCGATCGGCCCCATCTACCTGGCCGATCATCTGCACCGCCAGTTCCCGGAGTTGCCGCAGCGCATCCTCGATCTGGCGGCCCTGCCGGTGCTGGATGTGGAGCGGGTGCTGCTGCGCACGATCGAGGCCTTCCGCCCCACCCTGCTGGTGTTCTCCTGGCGGGACATCCAGATCTACGCGCCGGTGGATGGACGGGGCGGCAATCCCCTGCAGAACTCCTTCGAGGTGTTCTACGCCCGCAATCCGTTGCGCCGGCTGCGGGGTGCCCTCGGTGGCGTGCAGCTGATGGCCGCCTTCTACGGCGAGCTCTGGCGGAACCTGCGGCTGGTGCGGCGGGGCCTGCGCCGCGCCCGGCGCTTGGCTCCCGAGGCGCGGGCCGTGCTCGGGGGGGGCGCCGTGAGCGTGTTCTACGAACAGCTGGGCCGGCAGCTGCCCCGCGGCACCGTGGTTTCGGTGGGGGAGGGGGAGCCCCTGCTGGAGAAGTTGATCCGCGGCGAATCCCTGGAGGGGGAGCGCTGTTTTCTGGCGGGCGAGGAGCCGCGGCTGGGTCTGATCCATGAGCAGCCGGCCGGCGTGGAGAAGGCCGCCTGCGACTACGCCTACATCGAATCGATCTGGCCGCAGCTGAACTGGTACCTCGAGGGCGGCGACTTCTACGTGGGGGTGCAGACCAAGCGCGGCTGCCCGCACAACTGCTGCTACTGCGTCTACACCGTGGTGGAGGGCAAGGCGGTGCGGGTGAACCCCGTGGAGGAGGTGATCGCCGAGATGCGGCAGCTCTATGCGCGCGGCGTGCGTGGCTTCTGGTTCACCGATGCCCAGTTCATCCCGGCCCGCCGCTACATCGACGATGCCAAGCGGCTGCTGCGGGCGATCCTGGCGGAGGGTTGGACCGACATCCGCTGGGCCGCCTACATCCGTGCCGACAATCTCGATGCCGAGCTGGCAGAGCTGATGGTGGCCACCGGCATGGACTACTTCGAGATCGGCATCACCTCCGGCTCCCAGGAACTCGTGCGCAAGATGCGCATGGGCTACAACCTGCGCACCGTTCTGGAGAACTGTCGCCTGCTGGCCCGGGCCGGCTTCCGCGAGCATGTCTCCGTGAATTACTCGTTCAACGTGATCGATGAGCGGCCCGAAACCATCCGCCAGACCGTGGCCTACCACCGCGAACTCGAGCGCATCTTCGGCGCCGACAAGGTGGAGCCCGCCATCTTCTTCATCGGCCTGCAGCCCCACACCCACCTGGAGCAGTACGGCTTCGAGCAGGGGCTGATCAAGCCCGGCTACAACCCAATGAGCATGCTGCCCTGGGATGCCCGGCGCATGCTCTGGAACCCCGAGCCGATGGGCAGCACCTTCGGCCGCATCTGCCTGGAGGCCTTTGAGCGCAACCCCGCCGATTTCGGCCGCACCGTGATGGATCTGCTCGAGCGCGACTACGGCCTGGCTCCCCTGGAGGAGGCGCTGCACGCGCCGGTGGAGGGGCGGCGGGCCCTGGCTACGGCGGTGCGCTGAGCGGCTGCCACCAGCGGCGCCGCACCCACAGCAGCGCCGCCAGGCCCAGCCAGCCCACCAGCCCGCCGATCGGATTCGGTGCCGCGCCCCCCGGCCCCACCAGCCAGGCCGGGGTGGTGGGGGCCAGCTCCAGCAGGCTGCCCTGCAGCAGGAACCAGCCCCCCACCAGGCCGCCGTGCAGCCCCACCGCGCCCCAGAGCAGGCCGCCATCGGCCCGCCGCTGCAGGGCCAGCACCAGCCCCAGCAGCCCCAGGCTCCCCAGCAGGGGCACCAGGGCCGCTGGCCCCAGGGTGAAGCGGGTGTGCACCAGGCTGAACACCGCGGCCTGGGCCAGCAGGGCCCGCTGGCCTGCCCGAGGGCTACCGCCGAGCAGCACCTGCAGTTCTCCCCAGAGCCAGCCGCGGAACACCAGCTCCTCGGCGAAGCCCACCCCGAGCACCAGCAGCAGGCCATTGGTGAGCTCCGCCGGGCTCAGCTCCCCCCGCCACTGGGCCCAGCCGCCGAACCAGAGCACCAGCGCCAGGGCCAGCAATAGCAGCACCGCCTTCAGCAGTCCTCGCACGAACGCCCGCAGCAGCGCCGGCGGCGGCCCGCTCACCCCCAGGGCCCGCCAGGGGGCCTTCTGGTGCCAGTGCCGCCGCACCCAGAGCGGCAGGCTGAGCAGGAACAGCCCCAGCGTGAATCCGGTGCCGACCAGGGCCCGCTGCGGCTCCGGCAGCGGCAGGGGAAGGGCCAGCAGCCAGCCACCGGCATACAGCAGCGGCACGTACAGAAGAGCCAGCAGCCAGCGGCCCGGGCCGGCGGCGGGGCCGGCGCTCATGTCTCCGGCTCGATCGTGCTGGTGAGGCCCTTGGCCTTGAGGGTTTCGCAGTAGAACTCCGCCGGCTCCAGATCGCACACGATCACCAGCCCCACGCCTGTGTTGTGGGCCTCAAGCATCACGGCGATCGCGTCCTGCTCGCTCAGGCTCGGCACCACCTGCCGCAGGGTGGTGACCACGTATTCCATCGTGTTCACCGGGTCGTTGTGGAGGAGCACCTTGTAGCGGGGCGAGGGCTTGCGCACCCGCTCCGGCGCCTTCTCCATCACGGCGGCGCCGCCGGGCTTGGCATCGGGCGTACTGGTGGCACGCCAGCGGCCGTTGGCGCGGCCGATTTCCGCTGCCGGGAGGGCCTGGGGTGGGTGGTTTGTCATGAGGGGCGCCAGCATGACGAGAACCGACTCTATCGATTTCCTTTGGGATCGATGCCGGGATGGATCCAGGGGCCTGCGGTTTCTCACAGTGCCCGCACCCGCCGCATCGCCTCTTCCACGTTGGCGCGGCTGTTGAAGGCCGAGAGACGGAAGTAGCCCTCGCCGGCGGCGCCGAAGCCGCTGCCGGGGGTGCCCACCACGTGGGCGTTCTGGAGCAGGTGATCGAAGAAGCCCCAGGAATCCAGCCCGGCGGGCGTTTTCAGCCATACGTAGGGCGCCTGCTCGCCGCCATACACCTGGATGCCGGCGGCGCTCAGCTCGCGGCGAATGATCGCGGCGTTCTCCATGTAGAAGGCCACCAGGGCCTTCACCTGGGCCTGGCCTTCGGGGGAATACACCGCTTCAGCGCCGCGCTGCACGATGTAGCTCACCCCGTTGAACTTGGTGCACTGGCGGCGGTTCCACAGCCCCCAGAGTTCCACCTTCTCGCCGCCTGCGGCGGTGCCCATCAGGCCGCGGGGCACCACCGTGAGGGCGCAGCGGGTGCCGGTGAAGCCGGCGTTCTTCGAAAACGAGCGGAACTCGATCGCGCACTCCCGGGCGCCTTCGATCTCATAGATCGAGTGGGGCAGCGAGGGGTCCTGGATGAAGGCCTCGTAGGCGGCATCGAACAGGATCAGGGCGTCGTGGGCTCGGGCGTAGTCCACCCAGGCCTTGAGCTGCTCCTTGGTGGCGACGGCTCCGGTCGGGTTGTTGGGGAAACAGAGGTAGATCAGATCCACCTTCTCGCTGGGGATCTGAGCGGTGAAGCCGTTGCCGGCATTGATCGGCAGGTAGGTGAGCCCGCCGTACTGCCCGGAGTCGTCGGCCTCGCCGGTGCGGCCCGCCATCACGTTGCTGTCCACATACACCGGATACACCGGATCGGTGACCGCGATGCGGTTGCCTTCGCCCAGGATGTCGAGGATGTTGGCGCTGTCGCACTTGCTGCCGTCCGACACGAAGATCTCCTCGGCGCTGATCCGGCAGCCCCGGGCCTGGAAGTCATGGGCCGCGATCGCCTCCCTCAGCCACAGGTAACCCTGCTCCGGCCCATAGCCGTGGAAGCCCTCGCGGGTGCCCATCTCGTCGACGGCGGCCTTCATGGCGTTGCGGCAGGCCTCGGGCAGGGGTTCGGTGACGTCCCCGATACCCAGGCGGATGATCGGGGCATCCGGGTTGGCCTCGCTGAAAGCTTTGACCCGCCGGGCGATCTCGGGGAACAGGTAGCCCGCCTTGAGCTTGAGGTAGTTGCCGTTGACCTGGACCATCGGGGGAGCGCTCGCTCGGGTGCTGATGGCGGGATTGTCCTATGGCGCGGGGTCGGAGCGGCTCGCCTCCAGAGGTGGACGCACCCAGATGCCGCGCCGCAGTTCAAAGCTCACATCCACCGGGGCGATCAGCTCGGCCCGTTCCGGTTGCAGGGTCTCCACCAGGTCGTGGAAGCCGCGCGAGAGCTTGGGAGCCTTGGAGAGCTTGATCTCGTAGACGCGTCGGCGTTGCCCCCGCTCCAACACCAGATCGAGCTCGGCGCCGTTGCTGGTGCGCAGAAAATGGGGTCGCCAGCGCGGATGGCTGGCGACCAGTTGCTCGATCACGAAGCCCTCCCAGCTTTCCCCGGCCTGGGGATGGGCCAACAGATCGTCGTAGGTCTCGATACCGAGCAGGTTGTGCAACAGCCCGCTGTCCCGCAGATAGAGCTTGGGAGAGCGCACCAGCCTTTTGCTCAGGTTTGCCTCAAGCGGGGGGAGCCGCCGCAGCATGAAGGTCTGCTCGAGCACGGCAAGCAGCTTCTGCAGGCGTGCGCTGCGCAGATCCAGCAAGCCTGCAAGGCGGCTGGCGTTGAGGGTCTGGCCCTGGCTGTGGGCCAGCAACCGCCACAGCCGATCCATCAGCGGCAGCGGCAACCCCAGCTCCAGCGAGGCGATGTCGCGGCCCAGGAAGGTGCGGATGAAGTCTTCGCGCCACTCGATGCTGTCCTCCTGGCTGGCAGCCACCAGGCTTTCCGGGAAACCGCCACGCAGCCAGAGTTCCTGCCAGCTGGCGACCTTCGCCACTTCCGTCAGCAGAAAGGGCGTGAGTTCCAGCTGGGCGATCCGTCCAGCCAGGCTTTCATGGCTCTGGCGCAGCAGCGGTCCCGAAGCTGAACCCAGCAGCAGGAAGCGTCCCGGCCTGCGGTCGCGGTCGATCTCGGCTCGCAGCAGGCTGAAGAACGCGGGCAGCAGCTGGATCTCGTCGAGGCAGACCAGCCGTCGGCGATGGGCCTCGAAGAACAGTTCCGGTTCCCGGAGGCGGGCGCGATCCGTCCGGTCTTGCAGGTCGAGGATCAGCGCAGCGTCACGGTTCGCGCGGGCAAGTTCAGCCAGCAACTGCCGGGCCAAGGTCGATTTGCCGCATTGACGCGGGCCCAGCAACAGGACCGCTGGCGCCCTCGCCAGCGCCTTCTGGAGGCCCTCGGTGGCATCACGGATCAGGTAACCATGCATATCTGCGCCTTGGGCGCCAATTTGCATGGCTGCCCCGGCTCGGCCGGTTCCAGGCGCGCCCATGGCTCCCATGCCCTGCCCTGCATACGATCGATCCAGTGCCGCCGCAGCCGCCTTGACCGCCGCCCCGCCGCTCGCCGCTGAAGGGGTCGCTGATGGCCTGACCCACGTCCCCGTCGACTTCGACGCCCTGGTGGACCGCGACGTCAGCAAGCCCGCCCGCTACCTGGGCAACGAACGGGGCGTGCTTCCGCGCGACTGGAGCCGGGACTGGCCCGCGGCCGGGGTGCGCTGGTGCCTCACCTATCCCGAGATCTACGAGGTGGGGGCCAGCAACAGCGGCCACATCATTCTCTATTCGATCCTCAACAGCGTTCCGGGCCAGCTGTGCGACCGCAGCTATCTGCCGGCGCCGGATCTGGCGGAGCGCCTCAGACAGTCAGGCACGTCGCTGTTCGCGGTGGAGAGCCGCATGCCGCTGCCGGCCTTCGACATCCTCGGCTTCTCGCTCAGCTACGAGCTCGGCGCCACCAACATCCTGGCGATGCTCGACCTGGCGGGAATTCCCCTGCGCGCTGCCGACCGCGGCGACCTGCCGCTGGCGCACCCTGAAGCACCGCCGCTGATCTTCGCCGGCGGTCCCACCGCCACGAGCAACCCCGAGCCCTTCGCCGCTTTCTTCGATTTCCTCGCCCTCGGTGACGGAGAGGAGCTGCTGCCGGAGATCGGCCTGGTGGTGGCCGATGCCCGAGCTAGGGGGCTCTCCCGCCGCGAGCTGCTGCGCGATCTGGCCCAGGTACCCGGCGTGTATGTGCCCTCGCTCTATGCCCCGGGGGCCGACGGGGTGACGCTCGAGCCCCTGGAGCCGGAGCTGCCGCGGCGCATCCTGCGGCGCACGGCCACGCCGATGCCCCACTACGCCATGGGGCTGGTGCCCCATATCGAGACCGTGCACGACCGGCTGACGGTGGAGATCCGCCGCGGCTGCACGCGTGGCTGCCGCTTCTGCCAACCCGGCATGCTCACGCGGCCTGCCCGGGATGTGGAGCCGGAGGCGGTCGTCGAGGCGGTGGAGGACGGCATGCGCCGCACCGGCTACGCCGATTTCTCCCTGCTGTCCCTGAGCTGCAGCGACTACCTCGCGCTGCCGGCGGTGGGGGTGGAGCTGCGCAACCGGCTGGCGGAGCACAACGTCAGCCTCACCCTGCCGAGCCAGCGGGTCGACCGTTTCGATCAGCACATCGCCCACATCCTCGGGGGGACCCGCCGCGCCGGGCTCACCTTCGCGCCGGAGGCGGGCAGCCAGCGCCTGCGCGACATCGTCAACAAGGGTCTCAGCGACGCGGAGCTGCTGCAGGGCATCCGCACCGCCATGCAGAACGGCTACAGCAAGGTGAAGCTTTATTTCATGATCGGACTGCCCGGCGAAACCGATGCGGATGTGCTGGGGATCGCCGAGACCTGTCAGCGCCTGCAGCGGGACTGTCGCGATCTGGGGCGGCTGGCGCTGAACCTCACGATCAGCAACTTCACCCCCAAGCCCCATACCCCATTCCAGTGGCACAGCGTCTCCACCGAGGAGTTCCGCCGCCGCCAGGAGCTGCTGCGGACGGCCCTCAGGGCGCTGCGGGGTCTCAAGGTCAACTTCACGGATGTGCGCCTCTCGGCGGTGGAGGACTTCATCGGCCGGGGAGACCGCAGGCTGGCGGCGGTGATCGAGGCCGCCTGGCGTCAGGGGGCCGGGCTGGATGCCTGGTTCGAGTCCGCCGAACGCACCCATGCGGCCTGGACCGCAGCGATCGAGGCTGCCGGTCTGGGAGGGCGCTACCGGGCCCTGGAGATGGGGGACTGGCGAGCCCTGGAGAGCACCTCCCAGGATGATCTGGAGGCCTTCTGCCGCCAGCCGCTCCCCTGGGACCACATCGACTCCGGTCTGGACAAGGCCTGGCTGGCCGAGGACCTGACTCGGGCGCTGGCGGCGGCGGTGGTCCCCGACTGCAGCTTCGAGGGGTGCAGTCACTGCGGTGTCTGCGGCCCTGACCTGGGCCACAACATCGCCCTGACGCCCCCGCCGGTCCCGCCGCCGCTGCCGCCCCGCACGCCGCCCAGCGAGCGGTGCCTGCGGCTGCGTTTCGGCTTCTCCAAGACCGGTGATCTGGCCCTGATCAGCCACCTCGACCTGCTGCGGCTGCTGGAGCGGGCCCTGCGCCGCAGCGCTCTGCCGGTGAGCTACAGCGGCGGCTTCCATCCGATGCCGAGGCTGCAGGTGGCCCTGGCCCTGCCGCTCGGGGTGGAGGGGCTGGGGGAATGGTTTGATCTGGAGTTCGCCGCCGAGCTCCCCGCGGCGGAGGCCCGGAGCCGCCTGCAGGCGGAACTGCCGCCGGGGTTGGATCTGCTGTCGGTGCAGGCGGTGCCTCTGCAGGGGCCGAGCCTGGCCGCCGAGCTGCGCTCCGCCCGCTGGCGGCTGGAGCTGCGCGTCCGCGGCGAGCCGTCGACAGAAGGGCCTGGCGGCGCCCCGGAGCTCCCGTCGCCGCCCGATCGTCAGCGCTGGCAGCAGGCGATCGAGGCACTGCTGGCCTCGTCCTCCCTGCCCTGGCAGGACACGGACAAGAAGGGGCGTCCGCGCCATCGCGAGTGCCGCCCTTTCCTCCGGCAGCTGCGCCTGGCCGAGGCCTCGGCGTCTGAGGAGACCCCGGGGGTGTGGCTGGACCTGGAGGCGGAGATCGATGAGAAGGGACGCAGCCTGCGCCCGGAACAGCTGCAGCACTGGCTGCAGGAGCAGCTGGGGCTCCCCCTCGAGCTGGGGGGACGGAGGCGATTGTGTCTGTGCCTGTGAGCGTGGTAAGTTAACCCAAGGTTCTGGAATGGCCATCGAGGGTTCCCCCCGGCCAGCAGACCCAGCCTGCAGGGTCGCTTTCTAGAAGCTCCTGCCGACGCCCTCCGTCCTCGTGGACGTTCGCTTCAGTCCATCCAGTCTTTCCTGCGCGGTTCTGCTGTTTTCGGCATGAATCCGTCCGCCTCTCCACCAAGGGGCTTCACCGCGATACCGGTGCCTTCACTGGCTTCGCCCATCACCATTTGCCGGTTCACCGGCAGCACTCATCCACGGACTCTGCCCCCTGCGGGTAGGGCTTCCTTGAGCCCAACACCTTCTCCATGCCCCAGCAGATCCTGATCGCTGAGCAACTGCGCATTGCCGCCGTGCTCACCGACGAACGGGTCGATGAGCTGGTGGTGGCCCAGGGTCGCTACCAGATCGGAGACGTCTATCTCGGTACCGTTGAAAACGTCCTCCCCGGCATTGACGCCGCTTTCGTCAACATCGGGGAGAGCGAGAAGAATGGCTTCATCCACATCACGGACCTCGGCCCCCTGAGGCTGCGCAAGGGCGGCGCCGGCATCACCGAGCTGCTGGAGCCGCGCCAGAAGGTGCTGGTGCAGGTGATGAAGGAGCCCACCGGCAGCAAGGGCCCGAGGCTCACGGGCAATCTCACCCTGCCCGGCCGTTTTCTGGTGCTTCAGCCCCACGGCCAGGGTGTCAACATCTCCCGCCGCATCAATGGCGAGAACGAACGCAACCGGCTGCGGGCGCTCGGGGTGCTGATCAAGCCTCCCGGTTCCGGTCTGCTGATCCGCACGGAAGCCGAGCACATCCCCGAAGAGCAGCTGATCGACGACCTTGAGGCCCTGCTGCGCCAGTGGGAGGCGATTCAGCAGGCTGCTGAGACGGCCACGCCTCCGGTGCTGCTCAACCGAGATGAAGACTTCGTCCACCGGGTGCTGCGCGACTTCTTCAATCCCGAGGTGGTGCGCATCGTCGTCGACACGGCCGCCGCCCTGCCGCGGGTGCAGGCCTTTCTCGGGGCCGATCTCGACTCCGTTCTCGTCGAGCTCCACGACGAAACCACGGACATCCTGGAGCACCATCGCGTCAATGCGGCCATCCGCGATGCGCTGAAGCCCAGGGTCGATCTTCCTTCGGGGGGCTACGTGATCATCGAGCCCACCGAGGCCCTCACGGTCATCGACGTCAACTCCGGCTCCTTCACCCGCTCCGCCAATGCACGGGAGACCGTGCTGTGGACGAACTGTGAGGCCGCCACCGAGATCGCCCGCCAGCTGCGGCTGCGCAACATCGGCGGCGTGGTCGTGGTCGACTTCATCGACATGGAGTCGCGACGCGATCAGCTGCAGCTGCTGGAGCACTTCACCCAGGCCGTGCGCCACGACACCGCCCGCCCCCAGATCGCCCAGATCACCGAGCTCGGGCTGGTGGAACTCACCCGCAAGCGTCAGGGGCAGAACATCTACGAACTGTTCGGCAGGGCCTGCCCCAGCTGCGGTGGCCTCGGACATGTGGCCGTCCTGCCGGGCCAGGACACCCTGCAGCCCCTGGCCACCGTCTCCGGTCTGGTGCGCACCGCCGCGACGAGGCCCGAGGTCGCCGCCGCCGCCCCTGCGGAATCCTCCTCCCCCTCCCGACGCCGCCGTGGCGGTCGCGGTCGGGGGGGAGAGGCCGGAGAGGGTTCTCCGGCCGTGGCCCCCGAGGCAGTTCCTGTGGCGTCGTCCCAGGGCGACGGGGGCGAGGCTCCGGCCTCCGAACCCCCCGGTCGTCGCCTCGATGCCGAGGTGGTGGCGGTGCCGATGAATCCCGAGCAGGAACTGGTCTACGGCTGGATGGGGCTCAACCCCGCCCTGCTGCTGGATCCCATCCCCACGGCCGACAACCTGGTGGTGAGGGTGGTGCGCCCCGGCAGCGATCCCGAAGCCGTGCTCGAGGAGGCCCGCCAGCAGCTGAGTGCCGCCGGATCCCGCCGTCGCCGCCGCGGCCGTGGCGCCGGAGAGCCCCGTCCCGGGGGTGCCTCCGGCCCTGAGGCCCCCGAGAGCTCCGGGGACCATCGCGATCAGTCCCTGGAGAGCGGCCCCACCGGTGTGGAGATCACGCCGCTGCCATTCACGTCCTCCGGCGGGTCAACGCCTGAGCCCGTGGCCGAGTCCCTCACCCTCGATGTCCCGGTGGGCCGCCGCACCCGGGGCCGCAGCGTGGCCACCGGCCTGGCCGAACCCGCCGTGATCGTGCCGGTGGCCACCGAAGCCCTCACGGCCACCGTTGCCCCGGAGGAGGCCGGCCCTGAGGAGGCCGGTGAGCCACGCCGCCGCCGCCGCCGCTCCTCGGCGACCGTCTGATCCTCCAGCACGCCAGTCCGGCCGGATGGATCCTGGCCGGAAAGACCGGTCTGTTGCCTTGCCTCCCTCCCGCCGTCGCTCCGAGCCACCCGAGCCCTGTCCCGATCCCTGGCAGGGCCACGATCCGGCCGATTGCGCCGGGGTGGATGAGGTCGGCCGCGGCTGCCTGTTCGGCCCGGTCTTCGCGGCTGCCGTGGTGCTCCCTGCAGAGGCCCTGGAGCCCCTGCTACGGGCGGGGCTGACCGACAGCAAACGGCTCAGCGCCCGACGCCGCGAGTCCCTGGTCATGCCGATCCGCAGCGCCGCCCTGGACTGGGCGATCGGTCAGGCCAGCGCCGCGGAGATCGATCGCAGCGGCATCCGAGCCGCGACGGAACTGGCCATGCTCCGCGCCCTGCAGCGGCTGCAGTGCCTGCCCGGCAGGGTGCTGGTCGACGGAGTGCTGCCCCTGCGGTGCTGGACAGGCCCCCAGAGCACGTTGGTGGGAGGGGACAGCCTCTGCCCCGCGATCGCGGCGGCCAGCATCCTGGCCAAGCAGGAGCGGGATGGGTTGATCCGCCGTCTGGCGCTGCGTTTCCCGGGCTACGGGCTCGAACGCCACGCGGGCTATGGCACCGCCCTGCACCGAGAGGCGCTCTCCAGGCTCGGCCCCACGCCGCTGCATCGCCGCAGCTTCCTCAGGACTCGGCGCACCAGTCCTGAAAGTCCCTGATCAGCTGCTGGGAGACCCGCGAGCGGATGCCCAGCAGGATCCCCGCCAGCACCGAGGCTCCGGTGCCCTCCAGCACCCTGGACGGGATCAGCTTGAGCAGAGCCGGTCGGCTCACCTCCACCGCCAGGGAGGCCTCGCCGGTCAGGCCCCCTTCGCAGGGCTCCAGCCAGGAGCTCAGGCTCAGCCTGAAGTCGTCCACCAGCCCAAGCCCCTCCAGCTCGCAGTCCACCGCCTCGATCAGCAGGCGGGACTCCTGATAGGTGGTCTGCAGCTCGACGATCGGCTGGATCTGCAGCTGGAACACCTGCACCCGCGTGACCGAGTACCGGTAGTGACCGGTGCCGAGCTGGGTGAGCTGCTGGGGATCGAGCAGGGCCAGCAGCACACGCTCCTGGTCCTGCAGATAGGAAGGAAGCCGCTCCCGGTTCTCGGGCACGGACAGCGTCAGTTGTTGGCTGGCGCTGAAGGCCAGAGGCATGGCCTGCTGGCCGGCAGGGCATGATCCTATCCGCCCCCTCTGAACGCCGCTCCGCCATGCGCGTTGCTTTTCTTGGTCCCGTCGGCACCTATGGAGAACAGGCCGCCCGGCAGCTGGCGGCCCTGGAGGCGATGCAGGAGCCGGAGCTGGTGCCCCAGTCGGGCATCCGTGCCGTGATCCAGGCGGTCGCCCAGGGCCGCTGTGAGGCGGGGGTGGTGCCGGTGGAGAACTCCGTCGAGGGAGGTGTGACGGCCTGCCTGGATGCGCTGTGGGAGCATCCGCAGCTCACGGTGGCCCGGGCCCTGGTGCTGCCGATCCGCCATGCCCTGCTGGGCAGCGGTCCCATCGGAGGGGTCAGCGAGGTGCTGTCCCATCCGCAGGCGCTGGCGCAGTGCAGCCAGTGGCTGGCGGACCAGCTGCCCGGGGCTCTGCAGCTCCCCACCAGTTCGACGGCGGAGGCGGCCCGTCTGGTGAGGGGAAGTCGCTTCCGGGCGGCGATCGCGTCGCTGGAGGCCGCCAGGGAGCATGAGCTGGAGGTGCTGGCCTATCCGATCAACGATGTGCCCGGCAACTGCACCCGCTTTCTGCTGCTGAGGCAGCAGGGAGAGGAGTGCGCGGGTCCCCTGGCCAGCCTGGCCTTCTCGCTGCGAGCCAACCATCCGGGGGCCCTGCTGGCGGCGCTGGCCTGCTTCGAGCAGGAAGGGCTGAACATGAGCCGCATCGAATCACGCCCGTCCAAGCGGGAGATGGGCGAATACCTTTTCTTTGTGGATCTGGAGCTCGATCGCGGTCCCGAGCCGCTGGAAAGAGCTCTGAGGGGGCTCGAGCCTCTGTGCGAACACCTGAAGCTGTTCGGGGCCTATCCGATCACGACCGAGCCGGATCAGCCCCCTTCCTCCCCCTGAAGACGCCGAAGCGCATCAGGCCTGTGCGGAAGGCCCAGTCCATCAGCAGGATGGTCGGGGTTTCCCGCAGGCCCTGAATCACGGCCGAGGGGCCGAGGCTCAGCATCGCGCCCGGCCGACGGAAGCCTTCGGCGATGGAATCCCGCCAGGAGGGCAGGGTGGAGTCACTCCAGTCGTCGCAATCCACCTGCAGGCCGCAGGCCCAGGGACTGGCCTCGAGGTGACGACGCAGGCCGGGGATGCTGGCGAATTCCGGGTGGGCCCATTGCTCGAGCAGCTGGCGCATCACCCAGCGTTCGCGGGGGGACATGGCTCCGGCAGAGGGATCGCGGCGGTTCCAGTCAGCGACGGCCAGCAGGCCACCCGGGCGCAGCACCCGCAGCATTTCGTCGCAGTAGCGCTGCTTGTCGGGCATGTGGGGGCTGGCCTCGACGCTCCAGACGGCGTCAAAGCCCGAGGAGGTCGCGGAGGCCGAGGACTCCCCGCCGGCACTGGAGGCAGAGCCGTCGGGCAGGTCGAGGCTGAGGGCGTCCATCACCGCAAAGCGGCAGTGGGGCAGATCCGCCGGGGTGAGGGAGCGGGCGCGGGAGACCTGGGCGGGGCTGATGCTGATGCCGAGGACGTCGAATCCGTAATCGCGGGCCAGGATCCTGGCGCTGCCGCCGATGCCGCAGCCGACATCGAGGATGCGGCTGCCCGGGGGGAGCCGGTCGAGGCCGCTCCAGCGGACCAGGGCATGGACGAAATCGTGCTTGGCCTCGCGGAAATCGCGGCGGCGGGGGGGGGAGCCGTAGTACCCGAGATGGATGTGGTCGCCCCAGAGATTCTCGAGCAGCCGCTCCTCGGTCCAGCGGTCGTAGGCCGAGGCCACGCTGGAGCTGTTCTCATAGCGACGACGCCAGCGCAACCAGAGGGCAGCGGAGACCAGCAGCAGCAGGGAGAGCAGCAGCAGGGAGCCCGCCAGAAGGGAGGCGGGCATGACGACCGGGGTGGACATGCTCAGACCCTGGGGCTGCCGGGTTCGGAATCGCGGTCGCCATGGTCGCGGAAGGTGTCCTGCAGAACGGTGCGGGCCGCCAGCTGGCGCCGCGTCTGATCGAGCAGTTCCAGTTCCTGCCGCAGCCGTTCGCCGGTGTCGGTGATCTCCAGCAGGGCCTGCTGGTGATCGGCCACGGGGCCGCCCAGATGGGAGCCGATCCAGAAGGAGAGCTCCCGGGGCAGATCGGGGAGGTCGTTGGGCAGAGAGGAGGGCTTGCCGATCAACTTGCCGGTCAGCTCGACCACGTCGCGAAGCGCTGTGGTCACCTCGTCGGTGAGCCGGTCCAGCTGTTCGTGGCTGTCGCTGACGTCGTCCTCCAGCCAGCTGACCATGGCGACCCGGAAGGGGGCTTCGCGAATGATGTCCAGAACCCGGAAGCGCTGCTGCCCGAGGGTGACGATGTTGCTGCGGTCGTCCTCCTGGGTCTGGCAGTGCAGGATCTCGGCACAGCAGCCCACATCGGCCATGCGGCGGGTCTGGGGGTCCCAGCGGATCACGCCGAAGCGGCGATCCTCCTCCAGCACGGTCCGCAGCATCATGCGGTAGCGCGCTTCAAAGATGTGCAGGGGGAGCACCTCCTGAGGGAAGAGCACCACATCGGGGAGAGGGAAAAGCGGCAATTCCCTGACGGCCAGCTCAACCACGTGAGCGAGCCTGCCGGGTGCAGGAGGGGCGGAGGGAGGTGATCACCGAAGAGGGTTGAGGGGATCCGGTACTGGAGCAGGACAGCCGTGGCGTGGGAGGAGGCTGGAGGACGGCGGTCGGCAACGGCTGGGCACGATCGGCTGGGGTGATCCTAGAAAGACCAAATCCTCGGCGCAGGTCCGGGCCCGGCGCAGGAGGCCTCCCGGCCCGGGGGAGGCACCGGCCCGCCATGGTCACGAGACATCCCTCCGTCCCCCCATCAGTGTCTGGGAGGGCGCCGCCCAGCTCGCAGGCCGCACCTCTGCCGCCGGGAGTGCAGCCCCAGGCTGTTGCTCCCCGGAGCTGCCTGCAGCAGGGCCACGCCTCACGGGGACTGAGGGCGCCGAAGTGGACACGCATTCCGGCTGGGTACTGTGCCCGCGGCCCGTCGTTCCGGGAAGCCCGAGCACCTGAGACGACAGCCCGCAAAGGATTCAGGGATCCTGATGGACCAGCTGCCGGGATCTGCCAGGAGTGCCCAGGCTTCGGCCATTCGCCGGCCTTCCAGGACTGCGAGGTGTCACCCCCCGTTGGAGCCAAGGGTCCTGTGCGGCCCGGTTGCATCGGGAGTGTCGGGGATTTCAGGCCGTTGCGAACATCCACCTCCGTTGCCTGGAGTCAGCCCTCGGGCGAGCGAAGGGGCTGGCGTGGCCAAGCGCCCAGGATCTGCGTGTTGTCGCCTGGCTTGCGGTTTCGCTGAGTCCGCGCCACGGAGGCCATGTCCTCGCAGGATTCCTGGGTCCTGCACCACAACAGCACCGGCGGCCCAGAAGTCCAGTTGTTCAGCGCTGCGGAGTGTTGGCCGTGCCCGGGATCCATCGGCTGTTTCCCCAGGTGTGATGCGTGAAGTCGGCTGGGAAACCACTCCGATGCCGGTTGCCGTGACGCGAGCGCTTGATTGTGCCTTGCCGTCCTGGCGGCCCGCACCACGGGATCGGCCCGGAACGCCTGCTGGGCAGAGAGCCAGGACGATTCTGAGCAAGGCCGCAAGGCCGCAAGGCTGCCCTGCTCCCCCGACGGATTCAGGTTGCAGGCCGAGAGCTGTCAGCTCCCCTCAGACCCTTCAGGTCTCTGGCTGGGCTCCGGGGTCTGGCACAGGCTGAGAGTGCTCAGACGGAGAAACGCGGTGTTGATGATGGCCTTGAGGATCAGGAGCCTCGGGCAGGTTGGACCACGGCTGGAGTCCATCACAACGGCCGGTCATCTCACTCCGGCAGCTTTCCCGTAGCAGCGAGTTGAAGACCGGCGTCCTGGGTGGGGGGAACGAGGCAGCCCAGCCTTGGGTGAGATCCGGACAATGGAGACATCCAGTCGGTCAGGTCGTGGGGGGCGGTTTGTTCCGGGCAGGTTGACCACTTGGCTTCGTGCTGCCCGCCCGGGGCGCTTCAACGATCAGCTGGGCGATGACAAAAAGCCGCTTCCCCAGAGCCGTTAGCTTCAGAGCTTGACTTCGATGTCGACTCCACTGGGAAGATCGAGCTTCATCAGGGCGTCGATCGTTTTGGCGGAGGGGCTATAGATATCAATGATGCGGCGGTGGGTGCGCGTCTCGAAGTGTTCACGGGAATCCTTGTCCACGTGAGGCGAGCGCAGCACGCAGTAAATCTTGCGCTTGGTAGGCAGTGGGATCGGGCCGATGGCTGTCGCGGCGGTGTGATCAGCGGTTTCGATGATCTTTTCGCAGGACAGATCCAGCATGCGGCGATCGAAAGCCTTGAGCCGGATCCGGATCTTCTGTTGGGCGAGCGTGCTCATGGAAGCGGCGGGTGGAGTGGAGTGGGGGCTTTGAGGAACTCTGGTGTCCTGGGGGTAGACAGCCTGAAGTTCAGAGCCGATCAGTTGTCGAGGTTCGGGCCCGGTGGTCCGGGACCCCCAACAGGGAAGGGGGCCCCGGTGTCACAAGGGCTTGAACGCCCCGATGAAAGCCCCGTCGTGAAGACGGGAACGTCCAGGGGGCGTGGGACAGGCCTCGGAATCAGGCGAGGATCTTGGAGACCACGCCGGCACCGATGGTGCGGCCGCCTTCCCGGATGGCGAAGCGCATGCCCTGCTCAATGGCGACGGGGCAGATCAGCTCACCGGTCATCTTGATGCGGTCGCCGGGCATCACCATCTCCACGTTGGAGCCGTCGTCGGCGGTGAAGGCGGTGATCTGGCCGGTCACATCCGTGGTGCGGATGTAGAACTGGGGACGATAGCCGGCGAAGAAGGGGGTGTGGCGACCGCCCTCTTCCTTCTTGAGCACATACACCTCACCCTCGAACTTGGTGTGAGGGGTGATGGAGCCGGGCTTGACCAGCACCATGCCGCGCTCGATGTCGTCCTTCTGGACGCCGCGCAGGAGCAGGCCGACGTTGTCTCCCGCCATGCCCTCATCGAGGAGCTTGCGGAACATCTCCACACCGGTGACGACGGTCTTGCGGGTGTCCTTGATGCCGACGATCTCAATCTCTTCGCCAACCTTGACCTTACCGCGCTCAATCCGGCCAGTGGCCACGGTGCCGCGGCCGGTGATGGAGAACACGTCTTCCACGGCCATCAGGAAGGGCTTGTCCACCTCCCGCTCGGGCTCGGGGATGGCCGAATCCACGGCTTCCATCAGCTCATCGACCTTGGCTTCCCATTCGGCATCGCCTTCAAGGGCCTTGAGGCCGGAGACGCGGATCACCGGGATGTCGTCGCCGGGGAAGTCGTAGCTGGAGAGGAGTTCACGAACCTCCAGTTCGACCAGTTCGAGGATTTCCTCGTCATCCACCATGTCGCACTTGTTCAGGGCGACGACCAGCGCCGGCACGCCCACCTGCTTGGCCAGAAGGATGTGCTCCTTGGTCTGGGCCATCGGACCGTCGGTGGCCGCGACCACCAGGATTCCGCCGTCCATCTGGGCGGCACCCGTGATCATGTTCTTGACATAGTCGGCGTGCCCGGGGCAGTCGACGTGGGCGTAGTGACGGTTGTCGGTTTCGTACTCGACGTGGGCCGTATTGATGGTGATGCCGCGCTCACGCTCTTCCGGCGCACCGTCGATCTGGTCATAAGCCTGGGCCTTGGCCATGCCCTTCTTGGCCAGAACGCTGGTGATGGCAGCGGTCAGGGTCGTCTTGCCGTGGTCAACGTGGCCGATGGTGCCGATGTTGACGTGGGGCTTGTTCCTTTCAAACTTCTCGCGAGCCATGGAAGATAAAGAATCGGGGTGGTGTTTAGGGTTGGGTCAGAGATCAGGAGTTTCCCTGATTCTTGGAGATGATGGCTTCTGCCACGTTACGAGGAACTTCCTCGTAATGGCTGAACTCCATCGAGAAAATACCCCGACCCTGGGTCATGGATCGGAG
>JAYKJA010000119.1:0-13159 GCA_035285905.1 Synechococcaceae cyanobacterium | reverse complement strand
AAGTGGATCGCGCTGTCCTCGGCGGGATCGGGGGAAAGGATCGGGAAGACGATCTTCTGGTGCTGATCACCGGGCAGGGGACCCACCAGCAGGATGTTGGGATTGTCCTCGTTCCAGGTGGTGACGTAGACGCCGGCGGTCTCCTCCTTGAGTTCGTCGCTGAGGCGATCGGCCGGGGCGAGCTTGAAGCCCTCGGGCAGCATCACCACGGCGCCCACATTGAGGCCGGTGGGGCTGCCGTCGCCAGCCACCTGCTGCACGGCGGTGTCGTAGGGGATCTCCACTTCCACCTTGAACACCTCGTCGGGGAACACCGCCTGGGGCAGCTCCACGTGGGTGGGTTTCTTGGCCAGGTGGCAGTTGGCGCAGGCCAGCTTGCCGGTGGCCTCACGCGGGTAGTCGTAATTCTGCTGCGCCCAGAAGGGATAGGCCCAGCTGGGGGTGGCTCCGAGCAGCAGTACGGAGATCGAGAGCAGGCTGCCGAAGAGCAGGGAGAGGGTGCGGCGCATGGGTAGGGCGGCAGGCGTTGGCGGGGACTGGCGGTTCAGACGGCAGGACTCAGGCCCACCAGGCCTTGTCGCCGGTGCGGAAGTCGGTTTCGGTCCACTGGCTGAGGAACACGTTGTCCTCCTCGACGCTCACGTGGGCCAGGGCCAGGGACAGGGGCGCGGGACCGCGCACCACCTTGCCGGTGGCGTCGTACTGGGAGCCGTGGCAGGGGCACATGAACTTATTGGCACCGCTGTTCCAGGGCACGACGCAGCCGAGGTGGGTGCAGATGGCGTTGATGCCGTAGTTGCCGATCGCGTCGGGACCGTCGACGATCAGATAGGTGGGATCACCCTTGAGGCCCTGGACCAGGTTGCGGTCGCCCTCCTTGTGGCTGGCCAGCCAGCCGCTGGCGGTGACGGGGTTGCCCAGTTCGTCCTTGGCGCTGGTGCCACCGCCGCTGCCGGCGGCCCGGGGGGGGATGAAGTAGTTGACCACCGGATAGAGCGCCCCGAGCGCCACCCCGGTCACCGTGCCGAAGGTCAGCAGGTTCATGAACTGTCGACGACCCATCCCGGGCACGTCACCGCTGGAGGAGCTCGCGGGGATCTGGGTCATGCGGAAGCGCCCGGCAGGGCCGTGGATGTGGCGGCCACAATAAAACCTGCGGTTCCCGGCCCGTGCCGGCACACGGCGCCCCGGCGGCGCCTGCAACATGCTGTTGTGCTGCCCGCCCCCATCCATCGCCGTGGATCGCCCTCTCCTGCCCCTCGGTGGCGCCGAGCTGCTGGCCCTGCTGCGCGGCCGCTGGCAGGCCTCCTACGACCTGCAGCTGGTGCAGCGGCGCGGGCGCCTCTACCTGCAGGTGATGTGGGCCCACCTGGAGCAGCAGTCGTTCCCGATGGATGCGGAGGCCTATGGGGAACGGCTCGAGCAGGTGGCGGCGGCCCTCAACGATCTCGGCGTGGCCGATCAGGTGCGCCGCTGGCTGGAGGACACCCGCGACCGGCCGCGGCTGGGCAAGGCCCTGTCCCTGCCCCTCGATCCCGAGCCCGGCCGGATCAGCGAGTTCCTGCTGTGAGCCCGGCGCCGGCGGAGTTCAACCCGGCGCAGCCCCGGCCGCGGCGGGCCGGCGACGGCCGGTGAGGGCCACCAGCCCCACACCGATCAGATAGAGGAGGGTGATCGCTCCGGCCAGGAGCAGCATCGTCAGCGGATCGGTGGAGGGGGTGAGCACCGCCCCGGCCAGGGCGCTGGCCAGCACCACCCAGCGCCAGCCCCGCAGCATCGTGGGGGCGTCGAGCAGGCCCAGGGCTCCGAGCAGCAGCTGCAGCACCGGCAGCTGGAAGGCCAGGGCGGTGGCCACCATCAGCAGCAGCACGAAGTCGAGGTAGCGCTCGATCGACCACAACGGCTCGACCACATCGGCGCCGTAGCTCACCAGAAAGCGCAGAGCCGCCGGGACCAGGGCCCACCAGGCGAAGGCCAGGCCCGCCAGGAACAGCAGCGAGGAGCCGGCCACGGCCGGGGCCACCAGCCGGCGCTCGCGGCGGGTCAGCCCGGGCAGCACGAAGCCCAGCAGCTCGAACAGCGCCCAGGGCAGCGAGAGCACCAGCCCGCAGTACCCCGCCACCTTCAGGGACACGAACAGGAACTCCCCCGGGGCCAGCTGCAGGAAGCGGATGCCGTGGGCCGGCACCTCCAGCAGCCGCACCAGCGGTTTGACCGCCAGCAGGCAGGCGGCGGCACAGACCACGAGCACCAGCAGGCTGCGCAGCAGGCGCCGCCGCAGCTCCTCCAGGTGGTCCACCAGGCTCATCTCCACCTCGGACGGGAAGTCGTCCTCCGGAAGGTGGGCGGGGCCCCTCGGGGTTTCCGTGCTCTGGTGCTGCTTGCTCATGCCTGCTCCTCCCGGCTGAGGCTAAGGGCGTGGAGCAGGGCCGCGGCGCGGCCGGGTTCCCCCCAGAGCACCTCGCCGCCCCGGTGACGCACCGTGCCGGGTCCGGCACCGGCCAGGCGCTGCAGGCTCTCCACCGGCACCTGCAGCACCGGCACGCGCCGGTTGCCGCGGGCGCGGCTGAAATGGGCGGCCAGGTCGGCGGCGGCCTGCAGGTCGGCCTCGCCCGCCGGCGCCTCGGAGGCCTTCAGCACCACATGGCTGCCAGGACACTCCTGGGCGTGGAACCACAGATCGCCGCGACGGGCCTGCCTGAGGCTGATCCAGTCGTTCTGGCGATGGTTGCGGCCGATCTGCAGGCGCAGGCCGCCGCCGGTGCGCAGCTCCAGCGGTTGCGGTGTGTCCGCCCTCGCTGCGCTGCGCGCGGCGGCGCGCCCGGAAGGCGGGGCCTCCGCCTCGCTGCCGTCGCGGCTGCGGCGCTGCAGCCAGTGGTCCAGTTCGGCGCGGATCTCCAGCAGCTGCCCCTGGTCCTCGGCCTGCTCCAGGAAGGTGAGGCTGGCCTCAAGGTGCTCCAGCCGTTGCTGATGCCAGGCCAGCCTCGGGGTGATCGCGGCGGCGGAGCGCCGCAGCTTGCGGGCCCGGCGGTAGAGCGCCTGGGCCTCATCGATGCTTTGGCGGTCGGGGTCGGGCCGGCTGAGCAGGGCGTGGGCCTGCTGCTGCAGCTCCTCTCCGGCGGGCACGGCGTCGAGCAGACGCTGCTGCTGCGCCAGGGCCTCGCGCTCCCGCCCGATGGCCGTGACCAGCCGTTGCCGCAACGAGGCGCGCTCCTGGATCAGCTGCCGTTGCGCCAGCCGGCTGCCGTAGTACCCGGCGAGGGCGTGGTTGATCGCCAGGGGATCGCCTGCGGTTGCGCCGGCCGGCGCCGGCTGCCTGGCGGCGGGGCCTGGGGTCTGGGGCGCTGCCGGACCCGCCGCCGCGCCTGTGTCGCCCCGGCTGGTTCCGGTTTGCGGCGCCGCGGTGATACTCCCCGGCTGTGGCGGCTCCCAGGCTCCGATGGGGCTCCACAGGCGGTAGCCGTCGCCGGCGGGTCCGGCCAGGGGCTGGAAGTGGAACCGCTGCGCCGCCACCGCCTCCAGCCAGGCGTGCCAGCGGCGTTCCAGTCCCTGCCAGTCCGCCTCGCTCAGGCTCTGGACCGGCCGGGTCAGCAGCTCGGTTCTGCCCTCCAGCAACTGACGGAGCAGGGCCGGGCTCAGACCGGCGTAGCAGCCCAGCAGGGCCTCCCCCAGGGGTTGGGGCAGCAGGCTGAGGCGCTGGCGCCAGCGCTGGGGACTCTCCGCCAGGCTCGGCAGCTCCCCCTGCAGCGGCGGCGGTGGCCGGTAGGGATCGCCCGTGCCGATCGGCCGTCTCCGCGACTGGCTGGCCTTCACCTGGCGGCCCAGGCAGATCACCCTCCGCTCGCCGTCGAGCAGGAACAGGTTGCTGTGGCGCCCCATCACCTCCAGCACCAGCCAGCGCTGCGGCGGCTCGCCGGGCCGTGGGGCGAAGCCCAGTTCCACCACCCGCTCCCAGCCCTGCTGCTCGAGGCTGGTGAGGGCCAGGCCGCGCAGGCCGTGCTGCAGCTGGCGCGCCAGGGTGCTGCCCTCGCCCTGCCGGGGCGGCGTGGGGATGGCATGCAGCCGCGGCGCTTCCGCCAGCCAGCTGAGGCTGAGCCAGTGGGAGCCCCGCAGGCCCCGCAGGCCCAGTTGAACGGTGTGGGGATCGGCCTGCTGCGCCTTCTCGAAGCGGCTGGGCAGCAGCAGCGGCCGCAGCTCGCTGAGCACGGCCCTGAGGGCGGTGGCGTCGAGGGGCTGAATGGCGGGGGGCCGCTGGGGCGACGGGGCGGGCCCTGCCGCCTGGCTGGAGAGGGAAGCCGTCACGGCGGCGGTTCCGGACGGTGGAGTCCCTACTCTGCAGCCCTGCCCCGCCCCTGTTGATCGGCATTCCGAATGGCCTCGCCCGCGCTGACCGTGATCACCGGCCCCAGCGGCGTCGGCAAGGGGACGCTGGTGCAGCTGCTGCTGCAGCGCCATCCGCAGCTGTGGCTCTCGGTGTCAGCCACCACCCGTCAGCCGCGCAGCGGCGAGCAGGACGGGCGTGAGTACGTCTTCCTCAGCCGTGACGCCTTCACCCAGCTGGTGGAGTCGGGAGGGTTGCTGGAGTGGGCCGAATTCGCCGGCAACGCTTACGGCACACCCCGCCGTCCGGTGGAGGAGCGCCTGGCCGCCGGTCAGCCGGTGCTGCTGGAGATCGAGCTGGAGGGAGCCCGGCAGGTGCGGCGCAGCTTCCCGCAGGCCAGGCTGCTGTTCGTGGCACCGCCCAGCTTTGAGGAGCTCGAACGGCGGATCCGCGGCCGTGGCAGCGAGGCGGAGGCCGCGATCGCGCGGCGGCTGGAGCGGGCCCGCGAGGAGCTGGCCGCCAGCGCCGAGTTCGATGCGGTGGTGGTCAACGACCGGCTGGAGGCGGCCCTGGGCGAGCTGGAGCAGCGCATCGGCCTCTCCCCGGCCCCCGGGTCTGCCGCCGAGCCGCTGCCTTCCGGGGCGGCGGGCGAGGCCTGAGCCCTGCGGAGGCGGAGGTCTTCGGGGCGGCGCGCGCAGCTTCGGCCGATCCGCACGGCCTGCGCCGTGGCCAAGGGAGCCTGGCTCACGCGCCGCCGTGAGCCAGCGCGGCGCTGGCGGAGTCGCGCTGGCGGAGTCGCTTTGGCGGCTCCGAAAGGCTTGCGGCGCCGCAAGCCGCCCCTCGTTGATCGCCGGGGGGCCGCTCTGGTGCCCCGCAGGCCCCGACAGCAGAAAGGCGGGCCCCGGAGGGCCCGCCCATGGCGTCGAACGACGCTTCTGAAACCGCCGGCTGCTCAGAGCGGGTGGAAGAGCAGGTCGGGGAAGAAGCGGTTGAACTCGATCATGATTCCGGCCGTGATGCCGAACCAGATGGCGGCGAACACCGGAGCGGTGGTCAGAAACTTCTTCATGGTGTGAGGAGGTGGAGGGGTCAGCGGAACGGAATGGAACGGCGTGCCGGAGCCGGCGTTCAGCGGGGCGAGACGGTGATCTTGGAATCGGCCTCGGTGAGCTTGCCGCTGGTCAGTTCGCCGAAGGCAGCGAGAGGCCAGGAGGCGGCGGCCAGGGTGCTCTTGAAGGCCAGGGGCACGTCGATCTGGATCTCGTGCATGGTGGCGTCCTTGCGGGTGCGCACGGCCATCAGGTAGTTGCGACCGGCCCAGCCGATGGTGCCGGCGATGTAAAGGAAGGCGATGCCGGGAATGATGAAGTCGCCGGCGTGGCTCCAGCGGCCATCGACGATCAGGTGGGGCAGGCCATCGGTACCGCAGAGGGCCTGGCTGTAGAGCTCGAAGCGGGCCTTGGCCTGATCGGTCTTGGCGCCGGCGGCGCGCTGCTGGAAGCGGGCGTTCTCCGAGCAGGGCGTGAGGCCGCCGATCTCGGCGTGGGCGACGGGGACGAAGCCGAACAGCAGGAAGACGGAGAGCAGCAGGCCGAGGAGACGGCGGTTGAGGAGACGGCGCATGGAGAAAGGCCTGGGATCGGAACTGCCGCGCGGGCACCGGGCGCAGGGGTCACGCCGCGACCGCCGGGCAGGATGTCACCGTCGGACAGTAGGGGGAGGGGCTGGGGGTCATGACCACCGTTCTGGCGCTCGAAACAAGTTGTGACGAGTCCGCCGCGGCGATCGTGCGCGACCGCCAGGTGCTGGCCAGCGCCATCGCCTCCCAGGTCGCCGAACACGCCCGCTGGGGCGGCGTGGTGCCTGAGATCGCCTCCCGCCGTCACGTCGAGGCCCTGCCCCAGCTGATCGCCCGGGTGCAGGCCGAGAGCGGCCTCCCCCTGGCCGACCTCGATGCGGTCGCCGCCAGCGTGGCTCCCGGCCTGGTGGGGGCCCTGCTGGTGGGATCGATCACCGGGCGGACCCTGGCGCGGCTGCACGGGCTGCCGTTCCTGGGCATCCACCATCTGGAGGGGCACCTCTGTTCCGTCGAGCTGGGGGAGCCCCTGCCGCCCGGACCGCGGCTGGTGCTGCTGGTCAGCGGGGGGCACACCGAGCTGGTGCGGGTGGACGGGCCGGGCCGGTTCCAGCGCCTCGGGCGCAGCCGCGACGATGCCGCCGGGGAGTGCTTTGACAAGGTCGCCCGGCTGCTCGGACTCCCCTATCCCGGCGGTCCGGCGATTGAGGCGGCGGCCCGCACCGGCGATCCCAGCCGCTTCCGCCTGCCCAAGGGGCGGGTGTCCCTGCCCGGCGGAGGCTTCCACCCCTACGACTTCAGCTTCAGCGGCCTCAAGACCGCGATGCTGCGCCTGGTGGAGCAGCAGCGGCAGGGGCCGGGGCCGCTGCCGCTGGCCGATCTCGCCGCCAGTTTCGAGCAGGTGGTGGCTGAGGTGCTGGTGGAGCGCAGCTGCCGCTGCGCCCGTGACCAGGGGCTGCAGACGCTGGTGCTGGTGGGGGGAGTGGCGGCCAACCGGCGCCTGCGGGCGCTGCTGGAGCAGCGGGCGGCGACCCAGGGGCTGCACTGTCGCGTCGCGCCGCTTGCCTGGTGCACCGACAACGCCGCCATGGTGGGACTGGCGGCGGTGCAGCGGCTGCAGCAGGGCTGCAGCAGCCCGATCGGCCTGGGTGTGGCGGCGCGCCTGCCGCTGGAGCAGGCCGAACGGCTGTACACCACCCCGCCCTGCTTCTGAAGCTTTTAGATTGGACGACCGAGGATTGCCTGACATGGATACGGCCTCCCCTCCCACCGCCCCAGACGTCGACATGGAGCCGGCCGTGGAGGTCGTGTCCCAGGAGGAACTCAATTCCTGGCGGCGCGGCTTCACGCCCCAGGCGGAGATCTGGAACGGCCGGCTGGCGATGCTGGGCCTGTCGGTCGGGCTGTCGGTGCTGCTGCTCAGTCGTCTGGCGGCCGGTCAGCCCCACGGCTGAAGCGGACCCGTCCAGGCCCTGAAGCGCCTGCCCCAGCGGTGGGGGGCTCCGGGCCCCCCGGGAGCTTCAGCCGCTGATCGGATCGTCAGCCTTGCCTGGCCCCTGACCGCGGCCTCAGGTGCGGCCCCGCATCGCCTGGGACAGCTCGGCGGGCTTGATGCTGTGCTTGAGGGCTTCCTCCGGTGTGGTGCGCCCCTGTTCCACCAGACTGAGCAGCGACTGATTGGTGGTGAGCATTCCGTCGAAGGCGCTGCGGCGCATGATCTCTTCGATCGCATCGAGATCGGAGCTCATGATGTAATCGCGACAGGCGTCGGTGTTGATGAAGATGTCGTGATAGGCCGCCCGCTTGCCGTCGTTGGTCTTGAGCAGGCCCTGGGAGATCACGGCCAGCAGCGATTCGGACACCGAACGACGGATGCTCTCCTGCTCCTGGGGTGGATACATCCCAAGCACCCGTTCGACCGTGCGGATGGCGGAGTTCGTGTGCAGCGTCCCGAACACCAGGTGACCGGTCTGGGCGGCCTCGATGGCGGTGCCCAGGGTTTCGCGGTCGCGGATCTCACCGATCAGGATGATGTCGGGGTCTTCCCGCATGGCGGCGCGCAGGGCAGCGTGGAACTCGCGGGTGTGGGTTCCCACTTCCCGGTGGCGGATCAGGGATCGCTTGCTCTGGTGGACAAATTCAACCGGATCTTCAATGGTGATGATGTGCCGCTGCATCTCGGCATTGATGTAATCAATCATCGCCGCCAGGGTGGTGCTCTTGCCCGAGCCGGTGGGGCCGGTGACCAGGATCATTCCCTTCGGCCGCGTCGCCAGCTCCCGCAGCACCGCCGGCAGCTTGAGCTGGTCGATCGTGGCGATGGTCTGGGGAATCAGGCGCAGCACCATCGCCGGGCCGCGCAGCGAATCGAGCAGGTTGATGCGGATGCGCACGAACTCGAAGGAGTGGGCCCCGTCGAATTCCTTGTCGCGTTTGAACTGGTCGATCTCCTGGGGGGAGAGCATCTCCCGCAGCCAGTCGCGGAAGGTCATCTCATCGGTGACCGGCCAGCCTGTGCCGACGATGTCGCCGCGATTGCGGAAGCGGGGCTCTTCGCCGACCCCCAGGTGCACGTCGGAATAGTCGTGGTCGTAGGCGATGCGCACGATCGCTGCCAGGTTCGGCGGCAGCTCCCCGGTCAGCTCCGCAGGCGCCGTCGACGCCGCGGCGGATTGGGCGGGAACCGCGGGGACCGTCAGCGGGGGGAGCCCGAGGTCCGGCAATGCCGGTGGGCCGGGCAGCTCCGGGGCCGCCGGCGCTGGCGCGGCAGGGGCCGGCGGGGGCGCGAAGCCCGCCAGATCCGGCAGGGGCGGCGGCAGGGGCAGGCCGGCTTCCGGACCGCCCGGCCCGATCGCGGTGTCGTATGCGGTTCCGGAGGAAGACTCCTGCATCGCCTCAGCGCGGCCAGGGACCCATGCTGGCACCGCAGAGCCGGGATGGGAGCTGGCGTGAGCCATCCCTAGGATCCAGGCGTCCGCGCCCCGCTCGTGTCCGCCGCTCCCCTGATCACGATCGTGCTCGGCACCCGGCCGGAAGCCATCAAGCTGGCCCCGGTGATCCGTGCCTTCCAGCAGGCCGAGGACTTCCGCACCCGCGTGGTGCTCACCGGCCAGCACCGCGAGATGGTCACCCAGGTGATGGGTCTGTTCGGTCTGCGTGAGGACCACGACCTGGCCCTGATGGCCCCCAACCAGACCCTCACCCACGTCACCTGCGGCGCCCTGCAGGGGCTGCGCGAGGAGTTCGGGCGGCATCGCCCCGATCTGGTGCTGGTGCAGGGCGACACGACCACGGCCTTCGCCAGTGCCCTGGCCGCCTTCTACGAACAGATCCCGGTCGGCCATGTGGAGGCCGGTCTGCGCACGGACAACCTGTTCGATCCCTTCCCCGAGGAGGCCAACCGCCGCCTGATCTCCCAGCTGGCGCTGCTGCACTTCGCCCCCACCGAGCGCTCCGCCGCCAATCTGCAGGCCTCCGGCGTCGTGGGCGAGACGATCACCACCGGCAACACCGTGATCGACGCCCTGCTGCAGATGGCGGCGTCCACCCCCAGCCTTGATCTGCCCGGGCTCGACTGGACCCGGCAGCGGGTGCTGCTGGCCACGGTGCACCGACGCGAGAACTGGGGCGAGCGGCTGGACAGCATCGCCCGCGGCTTCCTCGCCCTGCTCGACTGCTTCCCCGACACGGCCCTGCTGCTGCCCCTGCATCGCAACCCCACCGTGCGCGAACCCCTGCAGGCCCTGCTCGGCTCCCATCCGCGCGCCTTCCTCACCGAGCCGCTCGACTACGACCAGCTGGTGGCCGCCATGCGCGGCTGCTGCCTGCTGCTCACCGATTCCGGCGGGCTGCAGGAGGAGGCCCCGGCCCTGGGCAAGCCCGTGCTGGTGCTGCGCCGCACCACGGAGCGTCCGGAGGCGGTGGAGGCCGGCACCGCCCGGCTGATCGGCACCGACAGCGAGGCGATCGTGGCCGAAGCGGGGCGGCTGCTGCGGGATCCCCAGGCCTACGAGGCCATGGCCCAGGCCCACAACCCCTTCGGGGACGGCTACGCCAGCGATCGGATCGTGGTCGCCGTGCGACGGCACCTGGCGGCCCGTCAGGCCCCAGCCGGCCAGGGCGAGGGCTGAGCGGCACCGCCGTCCCGCTTCCGACGTCGGCGGAGCGGACGCTCAGCGATCGTCGCGTTTCTTGGCCCAGGGCGGCAGGTCGATGAACACGCGGCTGCCGCGGCGCAGGCCGCTGATCACCTGGGTGTCGCGGCCGCTGCTCATGCCCAGCTCCACCGCCTGGAAGGTGGGCTCCTGGCGCGGACCGACCACCAGCACCCCCGGTCGGCCCTTCTCGGTGACGATCGCCACGGTCGGCACCAGGGTCTCGGCCTGGAGTGCTCCGGTGAGGAAATCGATGTCGGCGGTCATGCCGATGCGCAGCTGGGGCGAGGGATCCAGCAGCTCCAGCTTCACCTCGAACGAATTGACGTTGTTGTTGCGCACCGCCCGCGGGGCGATCCGACGCACCCGTGCCGCGAAGCGCCGGTCGGGGAAGGCGTCCACCCGGACCCGGGCCGGCATCCCCAGCCGCAGCCGGCCCAGCTCGCTCTCGGGCACCCGGGCCAGGGCCTCAAGGCCCTCGGAGAGCTCCACGATCGAGGAGCTCGTGGCCCCGGCGACGGCCGCGGCGGTGGTGGTGGGGGTGACGAAGGCCCCCGGATCGGCGAAGCGCTGGCTGATCACCCCATCGAACGGGGCCCGCACGGTCAGCTCCTCCCGCTCCACCAGGCGTTGTTCCAGCCGCTGCCGCGCCGCCCGCACCGCCTGCAGCCGCACCAGGTAGTCGGCCCGGTAGCGGTTGTAGTCGTTGAGGCTGATGGCCTTCTGGTCGTAGAGGGGGATGTTGCGCTGCACCTCGCTGCGGCTGCGCTCCAGTTCCGCCTCGGCGGACTCCAGGTTGGCCTGCAGCTCCTGGATGCGGTCGTTGAGGTCGCTGGATTCCATCCGGGCGATCGGCTGGCCGCGACGCACCATCTGGCCCTCCTCCACGTAGAGCCGCTCGATCACGCCCTGGCGGCGCGGGCTGACATTGACCCGTTCGATCGCCTGCAGCTCCCCGCTGGCGGTGATCACCCCGGCCAGGCTGCCGCTGCGGGCCAGCACCGTGAAGGGCGTCACGTCGCGGGGCTGGGGGCGCAGCTTCTGCCAGCCGGCGACGCCCACCATCAGCAGCGCCACCAGGCCCGCTCCGGCCCAGAGGGTCCTGCGCCGCCACTGCGGACGCCCCGGCGGCGTGGGCAGCGGCACGGGGGTCGGGCGTGGCGACTGCGGGGTCGGCAACGTCGGCGTCGGCAGGGGGGTGACGGGAGGAATCGCGCGTCTGCAAGCTTTCTTTAGTCTCGCCCGTCGCGGCCCGGTTTGTGGTAGCTCCGGCCGCCGTGGTGACCGGCCCCGGCCGGGTGCGGCGGCACCTCTAGATTCCGCCCATGCTCAAAGCCGGAATCGTCGGCCTGCCCAACGTCGGCAAGTCGACCCTGTTCAACGCCCTGGTGGCCAATGCCCAGGCCCAGGCCGCCAACTTCCCCTTCTGCACGATCGAGCCCAACAGCGGCATCGTCGCCGTGCCCGATCCGCGTCTGCAGCAGCTCAGCGACCTGAGCGGCAGCCGCGAGATCATCCCCACCCGCGTCGAGTTCGTCGACATCGCCGGCCTGGTGAAGGGCGCCAGCCAGGGCGAAGGCCTGGGCAACAAGTTCCTGGCCAACATCCGCGAAGTCGACGCCATCGTGCACGTGGTGCGCTGCTTCGAGGACGACGACATCATTCATGTCTCGGGTTCGATCGATCCCCTGCGCGATGCCGAGGTGATCAACCTGGAGCTGGCCCTGGCCGATCTGGCCCAGGTGGAGAAGCGGCGCGAACGGCTGAAGAAGCAGCTGCGCACCAGCAAGGAAGCCCAGGCGGAGGACAGCGCCCTGGAGCGCATCCAGGCCGCCCTGGAGCAGGGCCAGGCCGCCCGCTCCGTGGCGCTGACGGCGGAGGAGGAGCTGGTGGTGAGGCCCCTGGGACTGCTCACCGCCAAGCCGATCATCTACGCCACCAACGTCAGCGAGGACGACCTGGCGGAGGGCAACGCCTTCTGCGAGGCCGTGGTGGGGCTGGCGGCCAGGGAGGGAGCTGCCACCGTGCGCATCTCGGCCCAGGTGGAGGCCGAGCTGATCGAGCTGCCCGAGGAGGAGCGCGGCGAGTTCCTGGCGGGGCTGGGCGTGGAGGAAGGGGGCCTGCAGAGTCTGATCCGCGCCACTTACAACCTGCTCGGCTTGCGCACGTATTTCACCACCGGTGAGAAGGAAACCCGCGCCTGGACGATCAAGGCCGGCATGACCGCCCCCCAGGCCGCCGGGGTGATCCACACTGATTTCGAGCGCGGCTTCATCCGCGCCCAGACGATCGGCTATCAGCAGCTGCTGGAGGCGGGATCGCTGGCGGAAGCGCGCACCAAGGGCTGGCTGCGGGCCGAAGGCAAGGAGTATGTGGTGGCGGAGGGCGACGTGATGGAGTTTCTGTTCAACGTGTGAGGTCGCGGGACCGCTGAGCCGGCGTCGGGCTTGACGGTGCTGCCGCCGCAACCCTCAGCGGCATTCCCGGGAGGTGGTGTCCAGGCTCTGGGCCTGTTCGGCGGGATCCCGATAGCCCAGCTTGGCCATGGCGACCATCGCCTCCAGGGCCAGCAGGGAGGTGTAGCAGCGGAGCTGATAGGCATTGCCCGCCCGCTGCTTGAGCTGATGGGAGAGGTCCCACACGGCGTTGCAGCTGGCGCTGGCGGGGTTGCTGAAGCACTGCGCGGCGTTCTGCTGCAGGGTGCTGAGCGGGGTGGCAATGGCAGGCGCCGCCAGCAGGATCAGCCCGGCGAGCACGCCGGCGCGCGGTGCGAAGGCCATGGCAACGGGGCGGGCTTGGGCGGCCGCAGCCTGGCAGGCCTACGCAGAAACGTCCAACGTCGGAGGGGGGCCACCGGCTTGCGGTCAGTTGCTGCCGCAGTGGTCCCGTCGGTTGCCTCTCCACGCACGGTCGCGGCTGCCGATGCGGGGCTTGGGGCCGAAGATTGTTGTTGCTGGCTTCGGTTTGGCGCCCGGGTGGCAGCGCGATCCATTTGGCGAAACGCGCATGGCCCTGTCGCCTGGAGGGTGCGCCCGCCAGAGTCTGGCGAAGGTCCTGATGCGATTCCTCCGCATGCCCGAGTCGGTCTGGAGCCGCATGGGCAGCCTG
>JAYKJA010000118.1:0-42969 GCA_035285905.1 Synechococcaceae cyanobacterium | reverse complement strand
GACACGGCGGTGGGCAGTGCCGCGGCGGATCGCATCCTCGCTGGCCTCGGCACCGACAGCATCGACGCTGCCGCAGGCGATGACGTGATCAACGGCGGTGGCGGTCTCGACACCCTCAGCGGTGGCCTCGGGCTCGATCTGTTCGTCTACACCACTCTGACCGACGCCATCATCGGCGGCACCAGCTCCCTGCCTCGTTTCGAGCGGATCAGCGATTTCAAGGTCGGGGAAGACAGCTTTGATCTGACCACGGTTCCCCTGGCCGGCAGCTTCAAGACCCTCGGCGCTGTCTCGGCCCTCACCGTGGCCGGCATCGGCAGCCTGCTCAACAGCAGCAACTTCCTGGCCAATGGCGCCGCCACCTTCACCTTCGGCAGCGGCGCCCCGCAGCGCACCTTCATCGCCTTCAACAACTCCGTCGCCGGCTACAGCTCCACCTCCGACGCCATCGTCGAGATCACCGGGGTGACCTACGCCGCCAACTTCAACAGCCTCTCCCAGATCAGCCTCGTCTGATCTCCCAGGCGGCCGCTCCCCCAGGACCGGTCCCCCCGGCAGGGCCCGGCGCCAGGCTTCCCCCGGCTTCCGTTTCGCTGCGCACAGCCGGGGGGCTGCTGTCTGTCGTGTGGGGTGAGGGCGGCGGTCACCCTGTTCTGGCTTGTGCCCCGGAGGCGGCAGACTCCCCCCACCGCTGTGAAGGCGACCACCATGGCCTCCCTGGGCAATGGACCTTCGGCAGGCGACGGGCCGCTGCCTGCGCCAGTGACCGTTCCGGACAGCCGCGGCTCCGGGGAGTTCTCCGCTGCCGGGTCCGAGCTGGCGGCCGCGGTCTCCGGCTGCCATCAGCTGGCCGGTGTGCTCTTTCCCTGGGACATCACCCGCGCCCTGGAGCTGGCGCTGCTCAAGACCTTCTGCGTGCCCTCGATCTCCGCTCTGCTCGATCGCAGCGGTGAATTCGCCCAGCGGCCCCGCAAGCGCTACGACGACACCGGCCTGATGGTCGCCGAACTGCTGCGCCACGGCCCCGACAGTGCGGCCGGCAGCGCCGTGATCGCACGGATGAATCGCATCCACGGTCACTACGCCATCAGTCAGCAGGACTTTCTGTTCGTGCTCAGCACCTTCGTGGCCGAGCCGATCCGCTGGCTCGAACGCTTCGGTTGGCGCTCCCTCAGCCCCGAGGAGCAGCAGGCCCTGTTCCTGTTCTGGCGGCGGGTGGGGCAGCGGATGGGGATCGTCGCCATCCCCGACAGCCTCGAGGCGCTGCTGGCCTTCAACCGGCGCTTCGAGGCCGAGCACTTCTCCCCCGACGCCGCCAACCATCGCGTCGCCGAAGCCACCCTGGCGATGTTGCTGCGCGACTGGCCGCCGCCACTGCGACCGGCCCTGCGCCGGCTGCTGCAGGCCCTGCCCGAGGCCGCCGTGACCACCAGCCTGGGCTGGCCCGCTCCTGCCCCGCTTCTGCCCCCCCTGGTGCGTCGGCTCCTGCGCGGGCGCAGCCGGCTGGCCAATGCCTGGCTGCGGCTTCGGCCTCCCCGCCGCAGCCGCTTCTATTCCCAGGCGCCCACCCCCAGTTACGGCGCCGACTTCCAGTTGCAGCAGCTCGGCCCCCCCTCCCTGCTGCCCAGCCTCAACAGCCCCCGCTGGATCGGTCCCCAGCGCCGCATCGGCCTCACCGGCGGCATCGCCTCCGGCAAGAGCAGCGTCGGGCGGTTGCTGGCCCAGCGGGGCCTGCCCCTGCTCGATGCCGACGTCGAGGCGCGCCGGGCCCTGGCCCCCGGCAGTGACGGCGCCAGGGCCGTGCTGGAGCGCTACGGCGCCGCCGTGCAGCCGGCGGATGCTCGCGATTCCGGCCTGATCGACCGCGCCGCCCTGGGCCGGATTGTGTTCGCCGATGCCGCCGAGCGTCGCTGGCTCGAGGCGCTGGTGCATCCGCTGGTGCGGGCCCGCTTCGAGGCGCAGCTGCAGGCCCTGGCCGCGGCGCCGGTGCTGGTGCTGGTGATCCCGCTGCTGTTCGAGACCGGACTGGAGGCGCTCTGCAGCGAGGTCTGGCTGGTGGACTGCGAGGAAGACCAGCAGCTGCAGCGCCTGCTGGCCCGCGACGGGCTCAGCCCGGCCGAGGCCCGGGACCGCCTCAACGCCCAGTGGCCCCTGTCCCGCAAGCGGGCCCTGGCGGATCTGCTGATCGATAACCGGGGCGATCCCTCCCTGCTCGATGGGGCGGTCGCTCAGGCCCTGGCCGCCTCCCCAGGCGCCCAGCCTGCGCTGCTGCCTCCGGAGTCTGCGGCAGGCTGCTGAGCACCCGGCGGCGTCTCCCCACAGACCCCGTGCCTGTCCATGTCCGACTCCCCTTCCCCCACGGCAGGCCGCGAGCCCCGTTCCCATGGCCCTGCCGCTGGCTCCTGGCCGGCCCTGCTGTTGCTGGCGCTGATCAGCCTGGGTGCCGCGGCGTTCGTGCTCTCCCTGGCGGCCCTGCAGTTCCCGGAGCTGCACGCCGATGGGGATCTGTTTGTGCCGATCACGCTCAACCTCGGCGGCGGCAAGGGTTGGATCGTCTCGGGATACACCCCGTTTGTGGAGCGTTATGACAACACGCTCAAGTACGACTACCACGCGTTTGCCTATCCGCTGATCCTCGGTTCTCTGCTGAGATCCTCCACTCCGGAGAGGCTCTATGGCGCCTGCGGTCTGATCAATGCTCTGGCCATCGTGCTGGTCTCCGGCCTGGCCTTCTTCAGCTCCTCCCGGCGATCAACGGCGGAGGCCCTGCAGGCCGGCCTGCTGGGGATCTGTGCAGGGATGGTCGGCCTGGCCCTGCAGGGGCGGCCCGAACAGCTGGCCCTGCTGGTGATCCCCTGGACCTGGTGGTGCCGTCGCCTGTTCCGTTCCACCCGTGCCCTGGTGATCGTCGGCGCCCTGGCCATCCCCGCCCTCAGCGCCATCTCCCCCCTGCTCGGGCTCTACTTCTGGGTCGCCTGGTCCGTTGTCCTGCGCGGGTGCAACGGGCTGTCGCTGCGGGATTTCCTGCGGCTGCAGGCGCTCACGCTCGCCGCGGCTGTGCTGCTGTTCGCCCTGGCGATCCAGGCGCTCACTCCCTACGACCTGCCCACCCTGCTGCGGCGGATGACCACCTACGGCAGGACCCCGTTCATCCAGGGGTATCAGCTGCTCCAAATCGGCAGCCTGCGGCTGCAGGTTCCCCTCTGGCCCCTGCCCCTGCTGCTGACGCTTCTGGCCGGAGCCCTGGCCCTGCTGCGCCGCCGGCAGTGGCTGCTGCTGCTGTTGCTCGCGGCGCCGCTGCTGCTGTTGGCCAGGTTGTCGGGGAGCTATCTCTATCTCCCTTTCCTGCCCACCAGCCTGCTCATCCTGCGGGATCGCTGCAGCCTGCTGCCTGGGCACTGGTCTCGGCTGGGGAGAGTGCTGCTGCTCGCCTTCCTCAGCCTCTATGCCCTGGCCCTGCTGCGCACCCTGCTGCTGGCCGGCCTGTATCAGGCCGGGGATGCCCGCTTCTCCGAGGTGCGCCAGAGGCTCGCCATCGTCCGCGCCGAAGCCCGCCGCCGGGGGGGTGTGGTGGCCTATGGAACGGCGCGCACCCCCACCCTCACCGTGTTCGCCGACCCCGGGGATGAGCTGATCGCCATCCGCGCCAAGCCCGATCCGGATGAGCTCCGGGCCTTGCATGAACGGCGGCGTGGATCCCGGATCGAGGCGATCGTCCTCGCCCAGCAGGGGCATTCGCCGGAGCGTCCCCCCGGGAGCCTCGATGCCGGGCGCTTCCGGCTGGTGTTCAACGGCTGGAGTGACCAGCGGGCGCGCCTGGCCGGCCTGCGGCTGGGGGGCTACCGGCCCGGCTACCGCGTTGCCATCTACAGGCGGCTGCCGGATGGGGCACCCGACGGCCCGGCTGCCCGAGCGGCGTCAGGCGCGGCGGCCGCTTCCCTCAGCCCCTGAGCTTCTGGTTGAGGATCTGGTTGGCCAGTTTCGGGTCGGCCTTGCCGCCGCTGCGCTTCATCAGCTGCCCGACGAAGAAGCCCTGCAGCTTCGTCTTGCCGCCGCGGAAGGCCTCCACCTCCTCGGGATGGGCGGCCAGCAGTTCGTCGACGATGGCTCCGATCGCCGCCGGGTCGCTGATCATGCCCAGGCCTCGCTGCTCGACGATCGCCTTGGCAGAGCCCCCCTGCTCGAGCAGCTCAGGCAGGATCTCCTTGGCGATCTTGCCGCTGATCGTGCCGTTCTCGATCAAGCCCACCATCTCCGCCAGCTGCTGCGGACGCAGCGGCAGGGTGGTGTAGGAGAGGCGGTTGGCGTTGACATGGGCGGCGATGTCGCCGCTGAGCCAGTTGGCCACAGCCTTCGGGTCAGCTCCGGCGGCCACGGCAGCCTCGAAATAGTCCGCCATCGGCTTCTCGTCGGTGAGCACACGGGCGTCGTAGGCCGACAGGCCGAGCTCCTCGTGGTAGCGGTGGCGCTTGGCGGCCGGCAGTTCGGGCAGTTCGGCCAGCCACGCCTCCCGCTGGGTCGGGCTCACTTCGATCGGTCCGAGATCGGGGTCGGGGAAGTAGCGATAGTCGCTTGATCCCTCCTTGGAACGCATGCTCTTGGTGAGCTGACGACCCTCATCCCACAGGCGGGTTTCCTGCACCACAGGCTCGCCGCTCTCGTAGGCCTTGATCTGCCGCTGGATCTCGTATTCGCAGGCCTTCTGAATGGCCGAGAAGGAGTTCATGTTCTTGATTTCCACCTTCGTGCCAAAGGGGGCATCGGGGCCGCGACGCACCGAGATGTTGACATCGCAACGCAGCGAACCCTCCTGCATGTTGCCGTCGCTCACACCCAGATAGCGCATGATGCGCCGCACCTCCGAGGCATACTCCGCCGCCTCGCGGCCGGTGCGCAGATCCGGTTTGCTGACGATCTCCGCCAGGGCCACGCCGGCGCGGTTGTAATCCACCAATGAATGGGTGCTGCCGGCCAGGCGATCGCTGCCGGCGTGCACCAGCTTGCCCGCATCCTCCTCCATGTGCAGGCGTTCGATGCCGATGCGCTTGGTGTAGGTCTCCTTGCCCTTCTCCGCCACTTCCACTTCGATCCAACCATTCTCGGCGATCGGTTCGTCGTATTGCGAGATCTGGTAGTTCTTGGGGAGATCCGGGTAGAAATACTGTTTGCGGTCGAACTTGCTGTGTTCGGCGATCTGCAGATTCAACGCCAGCCCAGCCTTGACCGCATACTCCAGCACCTTCTGGTTCAGCACCGGCAGGGTGCCGGGCAAGCCGCAGACGACCGGATCGATGTGGGTGTTGGGGTCATCACCGAACACGGTGGAGGCGGCGGTGAAGATTTTGCTGTCGGTGCCCAGCTGCACGTGGATCTCCAGGCCGATCACCGCCTCCCAGGCGGGCTCCCCCCCAGCCGCCTGCGACCGGGTGGCGGCGGAGCGGGTGCTGGAGGCAGGGGCGCTGGCCATGAATGCGACAACGGCGACGCCGTGGGTCTGGAGTGGTCGGGATCCTAGGAGTCAGGCCCGGGTCGGCCGGTCGCCAGCCCGGGCCCGCTCCCGATCAGCCTTCCGGCTGTTCCTGCTGCGTCAGCCGCAGGCGGCGGCACAGGGCCGGCAGGCTCAGGCCCTGGACCAGCAGGTTCAGCACCACACAGGTGAACACGACCCCCTCGATGCTGCGGCCCAGGGCCTCCGCCTGGTCGAGGCTCACCCCCCGCACCGTGTCCAGCTTCTCCACCAGCTCATGGGTCAGGGCCAGGGGGACGGCGCCGCGCAGGCCGCACCAGGAGATCAGCAGCGCCTCCCGCCAGTTGAAGGGGGAAAAGGGCTGCAGCAGCAACACGCCGACCGGCCTGGCCAGCACGATCATCACCAGGGCTGTGGCCAGGCCGAGGGGCAGGGAAAACAGAATCTTCTCCGGACTCATGGCCAGTCCGAACAGGAAGAAGACCGTGATCTCGGTCATTGTATTGAATGGCTCCAGGGCGTTCCTGAGCGCCTCCGGGCCGATCAGTCGGTTGCTGTAGTCGTGGTTGGACAGCACCATGCCGGCCACATAGGTGGCGATGAATCCCGATCCCCCCATCACCTCGGCCAGGCCATAGCCGATCAGCGCATTGGATAGCCCGAGCACCAACAGCTGATTCCTGTCGGTGACGATGCGATTGACCGAAAAACGAGCCAGATAGCCCACCAGAATCCCGATCACCCCTCCGGTGGCGATGCTTTGCATGAACACCTTCACCTGCCCCAGAATCACCTGAGAGGTGTCCGGAGAAGCGCCGATGCTGGTAATCCCCAGCACCATGCCGAGCATCAGAATGGCGGCCGGATCATTCAGGGACGATTCGAACTCCAGCAGATCCCGCAGCCGTTTCGGCACATGGCGTCGCACCTGGTTGAGCACGCTCAGGGTGGCTCCTGCATCCGTGGATCCCAGGCAGGAGGCCACCAGCATGCCGATCGCCAGCGGCAGCTGGCCGGTGCCCAGCTGGACCGCGTTGCCCGTGGGTGAAGCCAGGAACCAGATGCAGACCCCCAGCACCAGCGTGGTGATCACCACGCCGCCCACGGAAAGCAGCAGGCCATAGCGCAGGAAGCCGCGAATGGCCCGGATCTCCGTACTCAACCCTGCATAGAACAGCAGCATCGAGAGGTTGAAGGTCTGCAGATCGCTGATCTGCTGACGGCTGAACGGAGTCAGCTCCTCCGGCAGCAGCAAACCGAACAGCAGCACCCCGAGAATCGCCGGTACTCCGAATTTCGGCGCGAAGCGATTGATGCCCAGGGTGATCAGGAAGATCATCCCGGCCGTGAGCATCAGCACCGGCAGCGAAACATGCTGGATGCTCTGTATGCCGGAGGCCACAGCCGTCGCCGCTTCGCTGGCAGGATGCGAGGACGCCAGGAGCCTGAACGGCGCGTTCAAGTCCGGGACCGGCACCTTATCCCCAGCGTGAATCTCCCCGATCCTATGGCGCTCGGCCCGCAGACCCCTGCCCTGGTGGACCCCCCCTCCGCAGAGCAGGAGGTGCTGGTGCTGGGCGGGGGCCTGCTGGGCCTGGCGATCGCCCATCAGCTGGCCCGCCGCGGCCTGCCGGTTCGCGTGCTCAGCCGCCGGCGCCTCGAGGCTGCCGGCTTCGTCGCTGCCGGCATGCTGGCGCCCCACGCCGAGGGCCTGCGCGGCACCCTGCTCGCCCTGGGACAGGCCAGCCTGGCGGAACTGCCCGCCTGGGTCGCCGCGATCGAGGCCGACAGCGGCCTCTCCTGCGGCCTGCGCCCCTGCGGCATCGTCGTGCCCTTCCCCGATGCGGCCGCCGCCGCCGCCTTCCCCACCGCCGCCTGGGGCCAGCTGCTCGATCGCCCGGCCCTCGAACGGGAGGTGCCGGGCCTGGCCCCCGGCTGGCACGCCGGTCTGCTCTTCGCTCAGGACGGTCAGATCGACAACCGCCGCCGCCTGATGCGGGCCCTCGAACGGGCCTGCACCCGGCTCGGCGTCGCCTTCCAGGAGGGTTGCGAGGTGCTCGAGCTGCTGCGCGATGGCCAGGGCTCCCTGCAGGGCGTGCGCCTGCGCAGCGCCGTCGGCGAGACCCTGCAGCTGGCCTCCCGCCGCGCTGTGCTCTGCTGCGGGGCCTGGAGCGCCCGACTGCTGCCCCAGCTGCCGGTGTTCCCGGTCAAGGGGCAGATGCTCTCCCTGCAGGCCCCGCGCCAGGCCCTCCGCCGCGTGCTGTTCGGCCCCGGCACCTACCTGGTGCCCCGGGAGGATGGCCTGGTGGTGGTGGGCGCCACCAGCGAGCCCGAGGAGGGCTTCCGCGAGGGCCTCACCCCCGCCGGTCAGCGGCAGCTGCAGCAGGGGATCGCCTCCCTGCTGCCGGACGCCTGCCACTGGCCTCCGATGGAGCGCTGGTGGGGGTTCCGGCCCGGGACGCCCGACCAGGCGCCGCTGCTGGGAGAGGGGCCGCTGCCCGGTCTCTGGCTGGCCACGGGGCACCACCGCAACGGGGTTCTGCTGGCGGCGATCAGCGCCCGCCTCACGGTCGAGGCCCTCTGCGGCACCCTGGCCGGAGCCGATCGCGAGCGGCTGGCCAGCTTCCGCTGGGATCGCTTCCCCGCCCAGTCCTGAAGCGGGGTGTGACAGCTGGGGGCATGGAAAGGGTGTGCGCCCTCGCTGCCGGCCGATGCCCTCCCCCTCCCCCCGTCCGTCCCCTGAGCAGAAGCTGGTGGCTTCCCTGGTGGCCCTGCTCGAGGCCGGCACCAACCCCTGGCGTCGCCCCTGGGATGGCTCCGGCGGGGGGCACCACTGCAACCTGTTCTCCGGACGCCGTTACCGCGGCGCCAATCCCGCCCTGCTCAGCCTCGGTCTGCAGCTGCGGGGGTCCAGCCTCCCCTACTGGTGCGGTTTCGCCGAAGCCCGGGCCCACGGTCTGGTGCCGCGCCGGGGCAGCCAGGCCGTCTACGTCCTGCGTCCCCAGCCGGTGGCGGCGACCGGGACGGCGGCCGCCGCGGAGCCGCACCGCCCCGATGGCGCCGCCGGCGCGTCGGCGGCGGTCGGGGGATCCGCCGAGGCTGCGGCGGAGCGGCTGGCTGCCGCCGGGACCGCGGATCCCCCCGGCCCGACCCGGCAGCGCCTGCGTTTCCGGCCGGTGCCGGTGTTCAACGCTCTCGACCTGCAGGGCGAGGCGCTGCAGGGGTTGATCCGGGCTCGCCGGCAGGCGGCCGGAGCCGTGCAGCGCCCGGAGCCTGAACGGCTGGCGGCCGCCGAGCAGGTGCTCGGGGCCTGGCCCGTGCCGGTCAGCCACGGCGGCGACCGGGCCTGCTACATCCCCGGCGAGGACCGCATCGTGCTGCCGGTGCGGGCCGCCTTCCACGACGCCGCCTCCCTCTACGCCACCTGGGCCCATGAGGCGATCCACTCCAGCGGCCATCGCTCACGGCTGGGCCGGGATCTCAGCGGCGCCCCCGGCAGTGCCTCCTACGCCCGCGAGGAGCTGGTGGCGGAGCTGGGGGCTTCCCTGCTCGGCGATCGGCTGGAGATCGGCAGTGACGTCCACCAGCACGCCGCCTATCTGGCCGACTGGCTGGCCCTGCTGCAGGCCTCGCCGCGGCTGCTGTTTCCCCTGCTCAGCCAGGCCCGTCAGGCCGCCGACCTGATCTGCCCCGAGCCGCTTGAGCCGCCCGAGTCGCCTCCTGCCCCGGCCTCCGCAGCCTCTGCCTGCTGCGCTCAGAGCCTGCGGTAGACGCGGAAGCCATGCTCCTCAGCCGCCAGGGTGAAGCCCGCCTGCTCCAGTCGGCGCCGGTCCAGCCTGTTCAGCGCCAGCCGCGCGTAATCGCTGACCAGCGTCGCGCTCCAGTGGCCGCTGAGCAGCCCGATCGTGCTGGCGTAGGCGGGATAGCGCTCCCGCAGCACCACCAGCCCCACCCGCCGACCCGCCAGCCAGGCCCGCAGCGCCGCCGGGTCATCCAGGGCGGCGGCCAGGCCGGGGTAGTGGCCGTGTTCCGCCAGGCTGATGTCGAGCAGGCCGTAGTCCAGCGAGGCCACGGGCCAGGTGCACTGCTGCCGGAACAGGGTCGTGGCCACCATCGGGTCCGCCAGCAGCCCCTGGCCCCGCAGCTCCGGATGGCGTTCGCACAGCTGGCGCAGCCGCGGCAGCAGCGGCTCGATGCGGCTGCCGTCCACCTCGCGCTTCTCGGCCAGGGGCGTGATCAGGTGGGGCAGCTTGGCGTGCAGCACGTTGCTGCGCTCCCCCAGGTGGATCGGCACCGCCAGCAGCGCCAGCAGGCCCGTCAGGAACGGCGTCGTCGCCCGCCGCAGACAGGGCTGACCGCTCTCCGCCAGGCTCTGCAGCAGCAGCGGCGTGCCGATCCAGAACAGGCTGGTCCAGGCCAGCCGGTAGGCCACGTCCGGTGCGATCAGGCGGAACACCAGGTTGTTGACCAGGGGCAGCAGCCATTCCGCCAGCACCAGCAGCGGCAGCAGGGCCAGCACCAGCCGGGCTCCATCGAGCTGCAGCCGGCGCCGCCAGGCGAGCAGCAGCGCCGTCAGCCCCAGGCCGCAGGCGGCCAGCAGCGAGAGCTCCCAGTCGGAGTTGGGCATCTGCGGCCGGAACTGCAGCAGCTGCAGCCCGAACAGTCGCTGCTCGTGCACGATCCGCCACGGTTCCGGCCAGCTCAGGACCCCCGCCAGCTCCGGGTGGGGCGGCCGGCTCTGCAGCAGCAGCAGCCCCGCCGCCGCGACGGCCAGAGCCAGGGGGCCCAGGGCCCGCGGCCGCCAGCGCAGCCAGGCCGCTGCCACCGAGGTGATCAGCAGGTTGAGCACGAAGAAGGCCGCGATCGGATGGGCCCGCCAGGCGAAGAACCCGAGCAGCGGCAGCGCCAGCAGCGGCGCCGCGACGGCGTTCAGTCCCGGCCAGCGCTCCCGGCGCAGCAGCTGCAGCAGCGGCGTTGCGGCCGCCAGCACCAGGGCCATCGCCAGCAGGCTGCCGTTGAGTGCGAACTGGTGCAGGAAGCTGAACTCCTGATTGCCCAGCCCGAGCAGCAGCAGCAGCGCCGCCAGCCAGCAGAGCGGCCCGGGTCCCCCCAGCTGCCTGACCAGCTGGGTGCTGACCAGCACCAGCAGGCCGCTGTTCAGCCCCGCCAGCAGGCTCGCCCGCTCCAGGGACAGCCGCTGCGGCAGTTCCAGCAGCAGGCTGGCCAGGCCGTAACTCCAGTTGCGGGCCGAGTCGTAGGCCCAGGGGCTGGAGCGTCCCGGCAGCAGCTGCAGGTCGCTGAGGTTCTTGTGGAAGTAGGAGAAGCTGTCGCCCGGGTATTCGACGATCACGCCGCGCCAGGCCAGGGTCACCCCCACCAGCAGCGCCGGGGCCAGGCAGGCCAGGGCCGCCTGGCGCCAGTCCGCCTCCAGCAGCCTCGGGCGCCACCGACCCGGTCGCCCCAGCAGCAGCGCCAGGGCCAGCAGGGCCTCCAGCGCCAGCCAGCCCAGCCCCAGCCGCTCCCGGCCCCCCGGCAGCCCCAGGCTGGAGAGCCAGTCGATCAGGGCCCAGGGCAGCAGGCTGACCAGCACCAGCAGCCAGATCGGCAGGCGCAGGCGCAGGCCGGCCAGGGCCGGCGTCAGCAACAGGATGGTGCAGCGGAGCGTGGACCCCATCGGCTGGAGGCACCCTGCCGGCACGGTCATTGTAAGAATCGCGCCGTCTGCGGCAGGGGACATGGGGGATGCCAGCCCGCAGCGGCCGGCCGGGCGCTGGCGTCGCCTGTCCCGGGAGGGGTTCTGGGTGCTGGCCGGCCAGGTGGCCAGCTTCATCGGGGCCCTGGCCCTGGTGCGGTTGCTCACCGACCGGATCAGCCCCTTCGAATACGGCCGTCTGGCCCTGGGCCTGACCCTGGCCGGACTGGTCAACCAGGTCATCGTCGGCGGCCTGACCCTGGGCATCGGGCGCTTCCAGGCGATCGCCAGCGAGGCCCGGGATGCGGAGGGGTTCCTCAAGGCCTCTGCGGCGCTGATGGCACGCGCCTCTGCGGCGGTGCTGGCCCTGGCGGCCGCCGTGTGCCTGGGGATGGTGCTCGCCGGTCAGACCCCCTGGTTGCCCCTCAGCCTGGTGGTGTTCGGCTACGCCCTCAGCAGCGGCTGGAGCGGCGCCATCGCCACGCTGCAGAACGCCGCCCGGCAGCGGGGAGTGGTGGCGGTGCACACCGGCCTGGAGCCCTGGCTGCGACTGCTGCTGATCGCGTTCAGCCTGCGCTGGCTGGGGCCTTCGGCCGTGGCGGTGGCCTGGGGCTACACCATCGCCTCGCTGCTGGTGACGGTCTCCCAGCTGCGCTGGCTGGGTCTCTGGTGGCGGCGGGAGCGGCGGCGAGCCGGGGCCCTGCCGGCGGATCCCGGGCGCTGGCGGCGGGAGATCTGGGCCTATTCCTGGCCGCTTTCCACCTGGGGACTGTTCAGCTGGGCGCAGCAGTCCTCGGATCGCTGGGCGCTGGAGCGCTTCGCCTCCTCCGCCGATGTGGCCCAGTACGTGGTGCTGTTCCAGCTCGGCTATGCGCCGCTGAGCATGGTGTCGGGGTTGGTGGCGTCGCTGCTGGGGCCGGTGCTGTTCCAGCGTGCTGGAGCCGCCGATGACGCCGCCCGCACCCGCGACGTGCACCGGCTCACCTGGCGGGTGAGCCTGGTGGGTCTGCTGGCCAGCGCCGGCCTGACCGCCCTGGCGCTGCTGCTGCACAGGCCGCTGTTCCAGTTGCTGGTGGCGGCGGACTTCCGCCCCATCTCTATCTATCTGCCCTGGCTTGTGCTGGCGGGATGTCTGTTCACCATTGGTCAGATCCTGGCCTTGAAGTTGATGGCGGAAAAGCGCAGCGAGGCGCTTAAGGTTGTTAAAATCAATACCTGTATCGGTGCTACTGGGCTCAATATTCTGGGTGCCAAATTCTATGGAATGCCAGGGGTTGTGGGGGCTGTTGTCTTGTTCTCCCTGGTCTACTTCGTGTGGATGCTACTCTTATGCCGCTCCACAGGATCCAGTGGCGCCCTGCCGGCGACCCCGGGGAATCCGGTCTCTCCCCTGTCTGCATGAAACACGCCACGAAGCAGATCCTGGCTCGATCCGGCCTGTTCAATCGCCTCGATCTGTGGCGTCGTCAGCCGGAGCTGCGTCGCTGGCTCGCCGGGGGCTGCTGCGGCCCGGCGCCGCCGCCGATCAAGCGCCGCATCCTGCTCAGCTACCTGCGCCGCTACGGCCTGCAGCGCTTCGTCGAGACCGGCACCCACCTGGGCGACACCCTGGCCACCATCGCCGCTGACCCCCGCATCGTCTGCAGCAGCATCGAACTGGAGCCGCGCCTGCACGCCGCCGCTGTGCAGCGCTTCGGCTCCTACGCCAATGTCACCGTGCTGGAGGGGGACAGCGGCGTGCGCCTGCCGGAGGTGGTGGCCTGCCTCGACGCCCCCGCCCTGTTCTGGCTCGATGGCCACTACAGCGCTGCCGAGACGGCCCAGGCGGAGCGGGACACCCCGATCAGCGCCGAACTCGACGCCATCCTCGCCTCGCCCATTCCGGGCCACGTGATCCTGATCGACGACGCCCACTGCTTCGTCGGCCGCAACGACTACCCCCACCTGGACACCCTGCTGGCTGCGATGCGCCGGCTGGACCGCTTCGCGATCGAGGTCTCGGCCGACATCATCCGGCTCACCCCGCTGCGTTCGTGAAGCGCTTCGCGATCCGCTGTCACTGGTTCCTCTCCACCCAGCTGGGTCTCGATCCCCTGCGCCTGCTGCGCTCCCTGCGCTCCCTGCCGGCCTTCCTGGCGGACTGGCGCCGCTTCCGCCAGGGCTACCGCGGGCCCCTGCAGCTGGTCCCCTGCCTGCAGGATCGCCATGAGCCCGGCGGTAGTGCCGAGGGCGAATATTTCTGGCAGGACCTGCTGGTGGCCCGGGCGATCCATGCCGCTGTGCCGCGTCGGCACCTGGATGTGGGCTCGCGGGTGGATGGCTTCGTGGCCCATGTGGCCTGTTTCCGCGAGATCGAGGTGTTCGATGTGCGGCCGGTCGCGGTGCAGGTGCCCGGGGTGATCTTCCGTCAGGCGGATCTGATGCAGCGGCCGGCCCCCGGAGAGCCGGATCCCTGGCGGGCCTGCTGCGATTCCCTGTCCTGTCTCCATGCCCTCGAGCATTTCGGCCTCGGTCGCTACGGCGATCCGATCGACCCCCAGGGCTATCGCCGCGGCCTCGAGCGCCTGGCGTCGCTGCTCGAGCCGGGGGGGACCCTCTATCTCTCGGTGCCCCTCGGCCGGCAGCGGGTGGCCTTCAACGCCAACTGGATCTTCGATCCCCATCACATCATCGATCTGGCCAGATCACATGCCTTGGATCTGTGCTCTCTGACCCTTATTCATGCCGGTGGCAGCCTGCAGCAGATGGCCCTTCCGGTCGCTGATCAGCTGAGCCTGGCGGTGGATTCGTCTACGCTTGGATTGTTCGTATTCGAACGTCAACTTTCCTGTACCTGACCCATGTCTCGCAATCTCAACGAAGAGGCCCGGCAGCGCTGGTTGACCGCCGTTCTCGCTGCCGTGCCGGCCGGAAAGCGATTGCTGGATGCGGGGGCGGGGGAGCTGCAGAATCGGCGACATTGCGCCCACCTGGATTATGTTTCTCAGGATTTCTGTCAGTATTCCGGTCAGAATGGCGGCTGCCACGAGGGTCTCCACAATACCCGCTGGGATACAAGTCAGATCGACCTGGTCAGTGACATCACGGCAATCCCGAGCCCCGATGCCAGCTTTGATGTCATCCTGTGCAGTGAAGTGTTGGAGCATGTGCCCGATCCCAATGGCGCTCTGGATGAATTCCAGCGGCTGCTGCGTCCGGGCGGCTACCTGATCCTCACGGCTCCATTCGGCTCGAATGTGCATATGGCCCCATACCATTATTGCGGGGGATTTTCTCGTTATTGGTATGAATACCACCTGCCAAGGCGCGGGTTCCGCATCCGCGAGCTGACCCCCAACGGCGATTGGTATGCCCTGCTGCGCCAGGAGCTGCGTCGGCTCGGTCCGATGGAGCGTGAGCGCGGCAATCCCAGCTGGCCCCTGGCCTATGCCTATGCCCTGTTGGGACTGCTCTACTTCCGCCTCCGTCGTCCCCTTCTCGCCTCGGATGTGGCCTGTTTCGGATGGCATTGCCTGGCCGAGAAGCTGCCCTGAACCGTCCATGAACGGCCCCATCCATCCCCCGGCGGCCTCCACGGCTCCGCAGGGATCGCCAACGGCAGCCCCGCAGGCTCCCCACGGGGGCTATCGCGCCGAGATCGACGGGCTCCGTGCCGTGGCGGTGCTGGCCGTGATCCTCAACCACATCGACCGCCGGCTGCTGCCCTGCGGCCAGCTCGGGGTCGACGTCTTCTTCGTGATCTCCGGCGTCGTGATCACCCTCTCCCTGCTGCGTCAGCAGGCCGGCCACCGCTCCGCCCGCCAGCTTCTGCTCTCCTTCTACGCCCGCCGCATCCGCCGTCTGCTGCCCGCCCTGCTGGCCTCGGTGCTGATCGGAGCCCTGCTCACCCTGCTGTTCCATCCCCAGCCGCTGGTGTCGCTGCGCACCGGCCTGGCGGCGTTGTTCGGGGTCTCCAACCTCTATCTGCTGCGCCAGAGCACCGACTACTTCGCCGCTGCTGCCGATCGCAACGTCTTCACCCACACCTGGTCCCTGGGCGTGGAGGAGCAGTTCTATCTGCTGTTCCCCTGGCTGCTGCTCTGGTGCGGCGCCGGTCGCCGCGGCGCTGGTGGCCGGCGCCGTCTGGGGCTGCTGGTCGCTGGCCTCAGCGCCGCCTCCCTGCTCGGCTTTCTGGTTCTGCTGCCGCGCCAGCCCGCCGCCGCCTACTTCCTGATGCCCAGCCGTTTCTGGGAGCTCGGGGCCGGCTGTCTGCTGGCCCTCTGGCTGGAGGGGCGCTCCGCTGCTGCCGCCGCCACCCCGCGCTGGTGGCAGCGTCTGCCCGCCTGGCCGCCGCTGCTGCTGCTGCTGGCCAGCCTGCTGCTGCCCACCCGCCTGGCCCTGATCGCCACCCTTCCGGCCGTGGCGGCCACCGTGCTGCTGATCGCGGCCCTGCAACCGGGTCGGCCCCTGCAGCGCCTGCTCAGCCTGCGGCCGCTGGTTGCCGTGGGCCTGCTGTCCTATTCCCTTTACCTCTGGCACTGGATCGTGCTGGCGATCAGCCGCTGGACCATCGGCATCCACCCCTGGACCGTGCCCTGGCAGCTGGCGGCGATGCTGCTGCTGGCCTGGGGCTGTCACCGCTGGCTGGAGCTGCCGCTGCGCCGGGCCCGCTGGAGCCCCCACCCGCTCGGCACCCTCGGCATCGGCGTCCTGCTCAGCGCCGGCGGGGCGGCCCTGCTGCTGCTGCTGGAGCGTCCGGGCCTGGCCGGCCTCTACCGCGGCCAGCGGGATGCGCAGCTGCAGCTGGCACCGCTCGGTCAGCTGCCCGCCGATTCCCTGGCGGCCGGATCGTCCTGGAGCCTGGCCCACTGTGTGATCGGCACCGACCTGGAGGTGGGCAAGCCGATCGATCCGGCTCTCTGCACCCTGCCTCCCCGGGGTCCCGCCAACGGCCGCACCCTGCTGGTGCTGGGCAACTCCACGGCCGTGGCCCAGCTGGAGAGCTACGTCGCCTTCAGCCGTCGGGGCTACGCGGTGCGGCTCGTCGCCGGCTGGGGCTGTCCGCCCGTTCCCTCGCTGGTGACCCGCAACGTCTGGAGCCGCTCCTGCGTCGACTACCACCAGCGGGTGGTGCCCGCCCTGCTGGCGGACCTGCGCCCCGGGGATCGGGTGCTGCTGGTCAACGATCTCTCCCCGCTGTCCGATCCCGATCCCAGCGGCCGGCTGCAGGGTTTTGATGTCCGCCCGGAGCAGCTGCTCCGCCGGGGTCTCCCGACGCGGCTGCCGCAGCGGCTCGAGGCCGTCGAGGCGGATCTCGACCGCCTGGCTGCGGCCCTGAACCGGCGCGGCATCGACCTGCTGATCCAGACCATGGGGCCGCTCACCCGCGGCCTGCCCGACCCCAGCCAGTGCGTGCCGCTGTTCGGCGCTGCCCTGCCGCCGCTGCAGTCCTGCGCCTACTCCCCGACCCAGGCCCACCGCCAGGCCCGCCGTTCGCTGCAGGCCAGGCTGGAGCGGCTGGCGGCCCGTCATGGGGGGGTGCAGCTGTTCGATCCCCTGCCCTGGCTGTGCGGGCCGGAGCACTGCGCCTTCATCGATCGTCAGGGCCGGCTGCTGTTCCGCGATGTGGCCCACGTCTCGGAGCGGGGCGCCCGGCGGCTGGAGTCCGGCTTCAGTCGCCTGCTGCAGGCCGGGGAGCCGGTGGGGCCGGGAACAGGCTCGCCAGCAGCCGATCCCGCCGCAGCTGGGCCCCCACCCAGCGGGCCCCCGGACGGGTCAGGTGTTCCCGGTCCTGGGAGATGAAGCGCCGATCGGGGGTGAACACCGGCACCCGACCGTCCGGGCGGGCCAGCAAGGCCATCAGGTCCACGTAATGCACCTGTGCCAGTCCGGCGAGTTCGCGCCGGTCAGCGGCGCGGTTGGCGGCGACCCTGGCCAGCGGCTCGGCGTGGAAGCGATAGCGCTCGGCCGGCGGCAGCTGCATCAGCGCGTTGTTGTTCCAGCCGAAGTTCTTGGCTGAGAGCACCACGATCGGCGGCCGGTGGCCGCCTCCGGAGCTGGGATCCTGGCGACGCCAGATCAGGGTCTGCTGCAGGGCCGGCCGGCCGGGGTTCGAGCCGAACACCAGGATGTCGGCGCTGCCCAGCAACCGGCGGCTGCGGGCCAGCCGCTGCGGGCAGTCGTCGCCGCTGTCGGCACGGCAGCTCCACAGGGGCTGCTCGAGGTAGAGGGGCGGGCGCCGCTGGAAGAAGCCGTTCTCCAGTCCGGCATTGACGAAATCCCGGGCGAAGCTGTTGCCCACCACCAGCACCGTCGGGCCGGTGCCCGGCGGAAAGTCCTGCCGCTCCAGCCCCCGCACGCGGTCGTTGTAGGCGGCGTTGGCGCCGAGCGAGATGCCGCCGTCCCCCTGGGCCTGCAGCTCCGGGAAGCGTCCGGGGAAACCGGCCTGCAGGAACAGCACCAGGCCGGCGACCAGCAGGGCCCCCGACAGCGGCAGGCCGAGCCCGAGCAGCCAGGTCCGCGACAGGCGGCTGGCCTGGCGGCAGGGGCGCTCCACCCAGCGATAGGACGCCAGGGCCAGCCCCAGCATCAGCAGCAGGGCCCCGGCCAGAGCCAGCGGCCCGGGCTCCTGCAGCGAACGCAGCCGCAGGAAGGCGAGCACCGGCTGATGCCACAGGTAGAGGCTGTAGCTGATCAGGCCGATGCCCACCAGCAGGGGCTGGGCCAGCAGCCGGTCCACCCCTCGCCGTGGCTGGGGGGATACCGCCAGCAGCAGCAGCGTGCCGGTCACCGGCAGCAGCGTCACCGGGCCGGGAAAGGCCATCGTCGGCTGGATCCACACCAGGCTGAACAGCAGCAGCAGCAGGCCCAGGCCGCGCCAGGTCAGGGCTGGGATGGACTGCAGCCGCCGCCGCAGCGGACCGGGGAACCCCGCCTGCAGGCGGGTCAGGGCGGTGCTGGCCGGCCACCAGGCCACCAGGCCGCCGACGCCGATCTCCCAGATCCGGCCCAGCGGCAGCAGGTAGTTGCCGTTGCGGGGGATCCAGCCGGAGCCGATCATGCCGATGACGAAGCTGGCCAGGATCGGCAGCAGCACCAGGCTCAGGGCCAGCAGGCGCGGCCGGCGTCGCCGCTGACGCCAGAGGGCCAGCACGGCCAGCAGCAGCGGCGGAAACAGCAGATAGAACTGCTCCTCGATCGCCAGGCTCCAGGTGTGATAAAGCGGTTTGAATTCGTTCTCGAGCTGGAAATAACCGCTGGTGATCCAGAGCAGGATGTTGTTGGCGGAAGCGATGCTGGCCACCACCGACTGCCCGAAATTCTCCAGATCATCAGGCAGCATCCAGGCCTGGGCGAAGGGCATGCAGATCAGAATCATCACCAGCAGGGCCGGCAGAATGCGACGCGCCCTGCGCTCGATGAAGCCCCCCATCGTGAAGCTGCCCTGTTGCACCCTGCGCAGCGAAACCTGGGTGATCAGATAACCACTGATCACAAAGAAGATGTCGACCCCGACGAATCCTCCCCCCAGCCAGGGGCAGCCCATGTGATAGAAAATCACCCCCAGAACCGCGATGGCTCTCAGTCCGTCGATGTCGGGGCGGTAGTGGCCGGGCGGGCTGGCGGCAGCGGCGGCGTCGTGGGGCGCTGCGGCGTCGCCGGGGCTGCGGCGCTGGCGGGCTCCCGGCGGCAGGCGCTGCGACGACATGCGCTCCCGCTCAGAGGTGCCAGAGATTATCACTGCAGTTCCGGGCCCGCTCCGCAGCCGCACACCGCCCGCCGCGCTGTCCCGCAGACCTGCGGGGAGGGCCGCCATCCAGGCCGTTCCGCCCCAGGCTCCTATGCTCAATCAGCCCGGAATGCGAGCGGTGAACCGCTGTTCGCCGATGCTCCTCCCGCCCGCTTCCGTTGCCTCCTCTCTACCCCCGGCTCCGTGGCGGGCCCCGCGTCGCCGTGAGACCGGGAAGGCCGCTGCCGCATGCCGCCGGCTGCTGCTGACGGGTGGCCCCGGCGCGGGCTGCGGGCCCCGGTCGGGTCGCTGATGCCGCGGCCCTCCCGCGAGGATGCGCCCCGGGTGATCTGCCGCCTGCGCGGTGGGCTGGGCAATCAGCTGTTCATCTATGCGGCGGCCCGACGCCTGGCCCTGGTCTCCCAGGCCGAACTGGTGCTGGACGACGTCAGCGGCTTCCAGCGCGATCACCTCTATCGCCGCCACAACCAGCTGCAGCATTTCCACGTGCCGGTCCGCTCCGCCAGCCCCGCCGAACGCCTGGAACCGCTGGCGCGGCTGCGGCGTCCCCTGGCCCGCTGGCGCAACCGCATGCGGCCCTTCGCCCAGCGCACCTACCTGGAGCAGGAGGGGGTCGACTTTGACCCGCGGCTGCTGGCCCTGCGCGTGCGGCGACGGCTCCACCTCGACGGCCTCTGGCAGAGCGAGGGCTACTTCGCCGATGTGGCCGCCACCATCCGCGCCGATCTGCGCATCCGCCCCCCGCAGGACAGCCGCAACCGCGCCCTGGCGGAGCGGATCCGGGGCCAGCGTTCGGCCTCCCTCCACTACCGCTGCTTTCACCCGCCCGCGGCCTCCGGCCCGGGGGCCCCGTCGGTTCAGGCCGACCAGGCCAACGCCCCCGCCGCCTACTACGCCCGCGCCATCGCCCTGCTGGAGCAGCAGCAGCCCGTCGATCACTACTACGTGTTCTCCGACCGCCCGGATCAGGCGCTCGCCAGCCTGCCCCTGCCCGCCGGCCGCTTCACGCTGGTCAGCCACAACCGCGGTGACAGCCTGGCCCATGCCGACCTGTGGCTGATGAGCCTCTGCCAGCACGCGATCATCGCCAACAGCACCTTCAGCTGGTGGGGGGCCTGGCTGGCCTCCCGGCCCGGTCAGCGGGTGGTGGCGCCCGGCTTCACCCTGCGCCAGGGGATCGCCTGGTGGGGTTTCGACGGGCTGCTGCCCGACCGCTGGCTGCGGGCATGAGCCTTCCCCCCATCGACCCCATGGCCCGCTCCGGCCCCAGCGCCCCGGCCGCCCCGGCGATCAGCGTGCTGCTGGCGGTCCGTGACGGGGAGACCTGGCTGGCAGCGGCGCTCGCCAGCGTGCTGGCCCAGACCCTGGCCGATTTCGAGCTGCTGGTGGTGGATGACGGCAGCCGCGACGGCAGCGCCGCCATCGCCGCCCGCTTCGCCGCCGCCGACCCGCGCCTGCGGCTGCTGCGCAAACCCGGCAGCGGCCTGACCGATTCGCTCAATCACGGCCTGGCCCAGGCCCGCGGCGCCTGGATCGCCCGGCTTGATGCCGATGACCTCTGCGACCCGACGCGACTGCAGCGCCAGTGGCAGCTGGCCTGCTCCGATCCGCAGCTGGTGTTCATCGGCAGCGGCGCCCGGCTGATCAGCGCCGACGGCCGCCCCGGACGCCGGCTGCGGTACCCCGCCGGCCACCGGCGGCTGCTGGCCGATCTGCGGGCGATGCGGGCCTTCTGTCCCCATTCCTCCGCCCTGATCCGCCGCGAGGCCCTGGTCGCGGTCGGCGGGTACCGCACCCGCTTCCGCTGCTCCCAGGATCTCGACCTGTGGCTGCGGCTGAGCGGCCGCGGCCGGTTCACCAGCCTGCCCGAGCCGCTGGTGCTGCTGCGGCAGCACCGGGGCCAGGTGTCCCGCGCCGGAGACCTGCGCGGTCAGCCGCTCGATGCCCGCGTGGCGATGCTGTCGGATCAGCTGCGGCGTCGCGGCCTGCCCGATCCGGTCGAGGCGTCGGAGGATGGCTGGCAGGCCTTCCGCATCTGGGTGGAGCAGCAGTTGCAACAGGACGGATTCGCGGCCTATCTGGCCTATGTGGAGGAGGCGCAGCGGCTGGCCGGACGGCGGGCCCTGCCCCGTCTGCTCCTCCACCTGCTGGCCCGCCCCGGCTGCGCCTGGACCCTGCTGCGCAGCCGCCTCTGGGCTGAACCGTTCGCGGCCCGCCTGGCGCAGCGCTGGGCACGACGGGGGCAGCCATGTGCGGTCTAGTCGGCGTCGCCGCGCCGCGGCCCCGTTCCGAGCGGGCCTGGCTGGATGCCGCCGCCGAGAGCCTGCGCCACCGCGGCCCGGATGACGGCGGCAGCTGGTGGTCGGCGGACGGCCGCATCGGCCTGGCCCATCGGCGCCTGGCGATCCTCGATCTCTCGCCCCTCGGCCACCAGCCGATGCATGCGCCTCAGCGGGGGCTCTCGATCGTGTTCAACGGCGAGATCTACAACTTCCAGGACCTGCGCCGGCAGCTCGAGACCCTCGGCCACCGCTTCCGCTCCCACAGCGACACCGAGGTGCTGCTGGCGGCCTACGCCGAGTGGGGCGAGGACTGCCTGCCGCGGCTGAACGGCATGTTCGCCTTCGCCCTGCTCGATGCGCCGCGGCAGCGGCTGCTGCTGGCGCGGGACCGGGCCGGTGAGAAGCCTCTCTTCTATCGCCTGCACGACGGGGAGCTGCGCTTCGCCTCGGAGCTCAAGGCGCTGCTGGCCGATCCGGCCCTGCCGCGACGGCTCGATGGTGAGGCACTCGACTGCTACCTGGCGATGGGCTATGTCCCGGGGGAGCGCTGCATCCTCGAGGGGTACCGCAAGCTGCCCCCCGCCCACTCCCTGTGCTTCGACCTGCGGGATGGCACGGCCTCGCTGCGGCGCTGGTGGAGCCTGCCCCCCCTGCAGGCCGGCGCCGAACGGGCCGGGGCCGCTGAGCTGCTGCCGGAACTGGAGCGGTTGCTGGAGGCTGCGGTGGGACGGCAGCTGGTGGCGGATGTGCCCGTGGGGGTGCTGCTCAGCGGCGGGGTCGATTCCAGCCTGGTGACGGCGATGGCGGTGCGTCGCTCCAGCCACGTGCGCACCTTCAGCATCGGCTTCCCGGATCACGGCGCCCTCGATGAAACCCCCCATGCCCGCCTGATCGCCCGCCATTTCGGCACCGATCACGTGGAATTGATGGCCGAACCCACCGCCGCCGGGCTGCTGCCCACCCTGGCGCGTCAGTTCTGTGAGCCGATGGTGGATTCCTCGATGCTGCCCACCTGGCTGGTCAGTCACCTGGTGCGGCAGCACTGCACCGTCGCCCTCGGGGGCGATGGCGGCGACGAACTGTTCGGCGGGTATTCCCACTACAGCCGTCTGCTGTGGATGCAGCAGCGGCTGTGGCCCCTGCCCACGCCGTTGCGGCGGCTGACGGTGAAGACCACCGAGCGGCTGCTGCCGCTGGGCTTCCGCGGCCGCAACTACGTGCAGGGGCTGGATGTGGACCGGCAGCGGGGCCTGCCGCTGATCGCCAGCCTGTTCGATGCCCGCAGCCGGCGCAGGCTGCTGGCGGGGCGGCCCGGCCCTCCGCTGTCGGCCGAGGCGATCCGCAGCGCCCGCATCCCGGACCAGGTGGACCTGCTGCAGCGCGCCACCCGCATGGACTTCGAGAACTACCTGGCGGAGGACATCCTGGTGAAGGTGGACCGGGCCAGCATGCTCAATTCCCTGGAGCTGCGGGCGCCGCTGCTGGATCGGGACCTGATCGCCTTCGCCTTCTCCCGGGTGCCCTCGCCGCTCAAGGCCACGGTGGACGAGCGCAAGATCCTGCTCAAGCGCCTGGTGGAACGGCTGCTGCCGCCGGAGTTCGACCGGCAGCGCAAGCAGGGCTTCTCGATTCCGCTCGCCGCCTGGCTGCGTCAGGGGCCGTTCCGCGAGCTGTTCTGGGACACCCTCAGCAGCCGCGATTGCCTGTTCGACGCCGCCGCGGTGCGGGCCCTGCTGCAGGGGCAGGACCGGGGCCGCAGCAACGGCGAGCGGCTGTTCGCCCTGGTGTTGTTCGAGCTGTGGCGCCGGGCCTACGCCATCCCAGGCTGAGCGCCGCGGAACCGCCCGGGCATCCCCGCAGCAGGCCGCTCAGCCGGTCTGCTCCCGCGGCTGGTGGCCGAGATGGCGGGCCGCCACGAAGCGCAGCCGCTGGCCGGCGCGACGGATCGCCCCGTTGGCCCGCTGCAGCTCCGCCTGGGTGGCCCGGGTGCTGTACAGCACCGCACCGGTGTCCTGGTGCAGCAGCACCACCTCGAACGCCTGCGGCGGCAGGGGATCGGCCATCGACGCAGCGGCTCCGGTTCCGCCGGTCACTCAAGCGGAGCCGATGGACCCTGGCCAGGGGCCCCTCCCCGCCCGGGTCGGCCGTGGCGCCGGAGGGAACCCGCGCCCGAGGCGGTTCGCCGGCGCCGCGGCTCAGGCCGCTCCCGCGGTCCGCGGGGGTGGCGGCAGGCGCAGCATGGGAGGCCCGGTAGCGCTGGCCCTGTGACGTCCGCTCTCCGCGTCGGCATCGACGCCTCCAACCTGCGCCGCGGAGGGGGGCGCACCCACCTGATCGAACTGCTGCAGGCCGCCGATCCGGCCGCCCACGGCTTCGAGCGCCTGGTGGTCTGGGGGTCGCGCGAGACCCTGGCGCTGCTGCCCGAGCGGGACTGGCTGCTCCGCCGTCAGCCGCCTGCCCTGGAGGCGGGCCTCTGGAGGCGGGCCCTGTGGCAGCGGCGGCAGCTGTCGCTCGAGGCGGAGGCGGAGGGCTGCAACCTGCTGCTGGTGCCGGGAGGTCTGTTCCCAGGCCAGTTCCGGCCCGCCGTGGTGATGTGCCGCAACATGCTGCCCTTCGAGTGGCGCGAACTGCTCCGTTACGGCTGCAGCCTGACGACGCTGCGACTGCTGCTGCTGCGCCGTGCCCAGGCCCAGGCCTTCCGACGCGCCGAGGGGGTCGTGTTCCTCAGCCGTTATGCCAGCGAGCATGTCCAGGCGATCACCGGCGCCCTGGCGGGCGAGAGCGAGATCATTTCCCATGGGCTCAATCACCGCTTCCTGCAGCCCCCCCGGCCCCAACGTCCGATCGAGGCCTACGACGCTGCCAATCCCTACCGGATTCTTTATGTCTCGATCATCGATGTCTACAAACATCCCTGGCATCTGGTCGCTGCCGTGGGGCGGCTGAGGCAGCGCACCGGCTGGCCCCTCGTCCTGGAGCTGGCCGGACCCGCCCACGGTCCGTCGCTGCGGCGTCTGCAGGCCGCCGTCGGCCGCTGGGATCCCGGCCATGACTGGGTGACGCTGCATGGCGCGGTGGCCTACGAAGCCCTGGACCGGCTCTACGCCGCGGCCGACCTGGGAGCCTTCGCCTCCAGTTGTGAAAACATGCCCAACATCCTGTTGGAGACGATGGCCTCCGGATTGCCGGTGGTATCGTCCGATCGCGGTCCGATGCCGGAGATTCTGGGTGATTCCGGTCTTTACTTCGATCCCGAAGATCCGGAGTCGATCGAGCGAAGTCTGCACAAGTGCATCGCCGATCCACGGCTGCGCCAGGCGCTCGCCCGCGACAGTCACGCCGTGGCCCAGCAGCACACCTGGCGACGCTGTGCCGATCGCACCTTCGCCTTCCTGCGCCGGGTGGCCCTCGCCCATCCGCGGCTGAGCGGGCGATGTGCGGCCTAGTCGGTTACAACAGCCACCCCGCCGCCGCGCCGCCTTCCGGGGCGCTGCGCCTTGCCCTGCAGCGCCTCTCCCACCGCGGCCCCGACGACTCCGGGATGTACCGCGATGAGGCCCGCGGCCTCGGACTGGCCCATGCCCGCCTGGCGATCCTCGATCTTTCGCCCCTGGGCCACCAGCCCATGGCCAGCGACGACGGCCAGACCGTGCTGGTGTTCAACGGCGAGATCTACAACTTCCCGGCCCTGCGCACCGAACTGGAGGCCGAAGGCCTGCGTTTCCGCAGCCGCTCCGACACCGAGGTGCTGCTGGCGCTCTACGGCCGCCATCGCGGCGACGTGGGCGCCATGCTGCGGCGCCTCAACGGCATCTTCGCCTTCGCGCTCTGGGATGCCCGCGAGGGGCGCCTGCTGCTGGCCCGCGACGGGCTCGGGGTCAAGCCGCTGTATGTGGCTGTCGGCGCTGGGGCGGAGGGTGAAACGCCGATGGAGGGCAGCCAGGCCGCCGTCGCGCTGTCCGGTCCCTTCGGTCGGTCCGCTCCCGCTGCGCCCCGCATCGCCTTCGCCAGCGAGCTCAAGGCCCTGATGCCGCTGCTGCCCCATCCCGGCCCCCTCGATGCCGCCTCCCTCGAGCGTTACCTCACCTTCCTCTGGTGCCCCGGTGACGGCACGCCCCTGGCCGGGGTGCGGCGCCTGCCGCCGGGCCAGGCCTGGTGGTTGCAGCAGGGTCGCGTCGTCGAGCGGCTGCAGTGGTATCGCCTGCCGCCGCCCGGGCTGCCCCGCCGCCCTCGCCCCTCGGCTGCCGCGGCCATCGCCGGCACCACCGCCCAGCTGCGCCAGGCGGTGCATCGCCAGCTGCTCGCCGATGTGCCGGTGGGGGCCTTCCTGTCCGGCGGCCTGGATTCCAGCGCCATCGTCGCCCTGGCCCGCGAACGGGACCCGGCCATCCGCTGCTTCACGATCGACACCCCCGGCGGCCAGGACGACGGCCTGGGGGATGACCTCCCTTACGCCCGCGAGGTGGCCGACCATCTCGGCGTCAGCCTTGAGGTGGTGCGGGTCGATCCCGAGGCGATGGCGTCGGGTCTGGCCGCGATGGTGGCCCAGCTGGATGAGCCGCTGGCCGATCCGGCTCCGCTGAACGTGCTCGCCATCTGCTCCCTGGCCCGCCAGCAGGGGCTGAAGGTGCTGCTCTCCGGCGCCGGCGGCGACGATCTGTTCACCGGGTACCGCCGCCACCGGGCCCTGCGGCTGCAGCAGCGGAGCGACTGGCTGCCGCGTCGCCTCGGGCGTCGCCTGGCCCCGCTCGCCGCCCGCCTCGATCAGCGCCGCGCCCTGGGCCGCCGTCTGCGGCGCCTCAGCGAGGGGCTGGGCCTGCGGGGCGATGAGCGGCTGGTGCAGGCGTTCCGCTGGGCCCGCCGCGACGACCTGGAGCCCCTCTACAGCCCCGACTTCCGCGCCGCGCTGCAGGCGGCCGAGGTCCGGGCCGAGGCGCCGCTGCTGGAGTTCCTGGCCGGTTACCCCGAGGTGCGCGATCCGCTGGATCGCCTGCTGCTGCTGGAGCAGCGCTTCTTCCTGGCCGATCACAACCTGCTTTACACCGACAAGATGTCGATGGCGGTGGGGGTGGAGGTGCGGGTGCCTTTCCTCGATCCCGAACTGGTCGCCCATGCCGCCTCGCTGCCGGCGACGTTCAAGCAGCGGGGTGCCTGCGGCAAATGGGTGCTCAAGCAGGCGATGGCTCCGCTGCTGCCGGCCCGGGTGATCCACCGGCCCAAGGCCGGCTTCGGGGCGCCGCTGCGCCGCTGGCTGCGGGGGGAGCTGCGGCCGCTGCTGCAGGATCTGCTCAGCCCGGCGAGCCTGGCCCGGCGGGGCCTGTTCGCGCCGGCGCCGGTGCAGGCGCTGATCCGCGCCGATGCCGAAGGACTGGTGGACGGCAGTTATACCCTGCTGTCCCTGATGTGCATCGAGCTCTGGTGTCGGCATTGTCTCGATGCCGGCTCGATCCCGTCCCCGCCGCTCTGACCGCCGCCCGGCCCCTGGTCCGCCGCGTCGGCTCCCCCCCCCTCGACCGCCCGAGCCGCCGTGAAGCAACTGCTCCAGTCCCTCGCCAACGGCACCACCGCGGTGGCAGAGCTGCCGGCTCCGGCCGCGGCGGCGGGGCAGCTGCTGATCCGTTCCCACTGCAGCCTGGTGTCGGCCGGCACCGAGCGGATGCTGGTGGATTTCGGCAAGGCGAACTGGATCGACAAGGCCCGCCAGCAGCCCGACAAGGTGCAGCAGGTGCTGGAGAAGGTGGCCAGCGATGGCCTGCTGCCGACGCTGGAGTCGGTGCGCAGCAAGCTCGATCAGCCCCTGCCGCTGGGGTACTGCAACGTCGGCACGGTGCTGGCGGTGGGCGCCGGGGTCCGGGGCTTCCGGGTGGGGGACCGGGTCGCCTCCAACGGCCCCCACGCCGAGCTGGTGGCCGTGCCCCAGCACCTCTGCGCCGTGATCCCGGAGCCGGTGGGCGATGAGGCGGCCGCCTTCACGGTGCTGGCGGCGATCGGCCTGCAGGGCCTCCGCCTGGCGGCCCCCAGCCTCGGGGAGACCTTCGTGGTCAGCGGCCTGGGCCTGATCGGCCTGCTCACCGCCCAGCTGCTGCAGGCCCAGGGCTGCCGCGTGCTCGGCCTCGACCCCGATCCGGGCCAGTGCGCCCTGGCCGCCTCCCTCGGCATCCCCAGCCTCGACCTCTCCAGCGGCGTCGATCCGGTGGCCTGGTGCCTGGAGCAGGGGGACCCGGGCGGTGTCGACGGCGTGCTGATCACCGCCGCCACCAGCTCCAGCGAGCCGGTGCATGTGGCCGCCCAGGCCTGCCGGCAGCGGGGCCGCATCGTGCTGGTCGGGGTCACTGGCCTGGAGCTGCGCCGCGACCTCTTCTACAAAAAGGAGCTCAGCTTCCAGGTCAGCTGCTCCTACGGCCCCGGCCGCTACGACCCCGCCTACGAACAGGGGGGCCACGACTATCCGATCGGCTTCGTGCGCTGGACCGAGCAACGCAACTTCACGGCGGTGCTGGCGGCGCTGGCCGCCGGCCGGTTGCGCACCGAGCCCCTGATCTCCCATCGCTTCCGCTTCGAGGACGCCCCTGCCGCCTACGCCCTGCTCAGCGGCGATGAACCCTCCCTGGGGATCCTGCTGCAGTACCGCGGCGATGCCGATCCCGGGCTGCGCAGCCTGGAGCTGGCCCCCGCCGCCCCTGGCGCCGCCCCTCCGCCGGCTGCGGCTCCCGCTCCCGCTCCATCCGGCGCCGCTTCCCCCTCGGCTGCACCGCGCCTGAGCGTGATCGGCGCCGGCAACTACGCCTCCCGCGTGCTGGTGCCCGCCTTCGCCCGCGCCGGGGCCCGTTTCGCCGGAGTGGCCGCCGGTTCCGGCCTGGCGCCCCGGCAGCTGGGCGACCGCTTCGGCTTCCAGCGCGCCTCCACCGACATCGCGGCCACCCTGCAGGATCCCGCCGCCGACGCGCTGGTGATCGCCACGCGCCACGACAGCCACGCCGATCTGGTCTGCCGCGCCCTGGAGCAGGGGAGGCCGGTGTTCGTCGAGAAGCCCCTCTGCCTGCGCAGCAGCGAGCTGGAGGCGATCGAGGCCGCCCTGGCTGCGGCGTCCTTCCCCCTGCTGATGGTGGGCTACAACCGTCGCTTCGCGCCGCTGCTGCAGGAGCTGCGCCGCCAGCTGGTTCCCCTCAGCGGCCCGCGGGCCTTTCTCTACACCTGCAATGCCGGTGCCATCCCGCAGGAGCACTGGACCCAGGATCCCCAGGTGGGCGGCGGTCGCCTGCTGGGGGAGGCCTGCCATTTCGTCGATCTGCTGCGGCACCTGGCCGGGGCGCCGATCACCAGGCTGGAGCTGCAGGCCGCCGCCGATCGCAAGCCCTGCCCCGACACCTTCAGCCTGCAGCTGGGCTTCGCCGATGGGTCGATCGGCACGATTCACTACCTGGCGAACGGCAGCAAGGCCTTCCCCAAGGAGCGCCTGGAGGTGTTCGCCGGCGGCCGCGTGCTGCAGCTCGACAACTACCGCAAGCTGCGGGCCTGGGGGGTGCCCGGCCTGCGCCGTCGTCGCCTGTGGTCCCAGGACAAGGGGCAGCTGGCCTGCTGCCGGGCCTTCCTTGAGGCGGTGCGCGGCGGCGGCCCGGCGCCGATTCCGCTGACTGAGCTGCTGGAGGTGCAGCGCTGGCTGCTGCAGCTGGTGGGGGCCTGATGGCACGCCGTTGCTGCGTCATCGGCCTGGGCTACATCGGCCTGCCCACCGCCGCCGTGCTGGCCGCCGCCGGCCATGAGGTGCTCGGCGTCGACATCGATCCGCGCGTGGTCGACACCGTCAACCGCGGCGCCATCCACATCGTCGAACCCGACCTGGAGCAGGCGGTGGCGGCGGCGGTGGCCAGCGGCCGGCTGCGGGCGGCCACGGCACCGGAGCCGGCGGATGTGTTCCTGATCGCCGTGCCCACCCCGTTCCGCCCCGGCCCCGACGGCATCCCGGAGGCCGACCTCGACCACGTGCTGGCGGCGGCGCGCACGATCACGCCCCAGCTGCGTCCCGGCAACCTGGTGCTGCTGGAGTCCACCTCGCCGGTGGGCAGCACCGAGCGGCTGGCGGCCACCATCGCCGCCGCGGCCCTCGACCCGCCCCCGGGGCAGCCCGCCAACCCGCAGCTGCGGATCGAGGACCTGCACATCGCCTACTGCCCCGAACGGGTGCTGCCGGGGCGGATCCTGCGGGAGCTGATCGACAACGATCGCGTCGTGGGGGGCCTGGACCCCGGGGCGGCGGAGGCCGGCCGGGCCTTCTACGCCAGCTTCTGCCGCGGCGAGCTGCTCACCACCGGCGCCCGCACCGCCGAGCTGGTCAAGCTCACCGAGAACAGCTTCCGCGATGTGAACATCGCCTTCGCCAATGAGCTCTCGCTGGTCTGCGACCGGCTGGGCATCGAGGTGCGCGAGCTGATCCGGCTGGCCAACCACCACCCCCGCGTCAACGTGCTGCAGCCCGGCTGCGGGGTGGGCGGCCATTGCATCGCGGTCGATCCCTGGTTCATCGCCGCCGCCGCCCCCGACCTGACACCCCTGATCCAGACCGCCCGCCGCGTCAACGACGGCAAACGCCGCTGGGTGGTGGAGAAGGTGCTCGAGCAGGCGCAGCAGCTGCAGCGCTCCCTGGGGCGGCCGGCCCGGGTGGGCTGCCTGGGGCTGGCGTTCAAGCCCGATGTGGACGACCTGCGCGAATCGCCGGCCCTGGCGATCACCCTCGATCTGGTGGCGGAGGGGCTGCAGGTGCTGGCCTGTGAGCCGAACCTGCAGGAGCACCCCAGCCTGCGGCTCCACCCGCTCGCCCAGGTGCTGGAGCAGGCTGATCTGCTGGTGTTCCTGGTGGCCCACACGCCGTTCCGCGGTCTGCCGCTGGGGGCGCGGCCGCGGATCGATGTCTGCGGTGTCACCCAGGCCGCGTGAGTCGCCGGCTGCGCACGCTCTGGGACATCGGGCCGCGGCGGTTGCTGCGGCGGCTGCGCATGGACCTGCGCCGGCAGCTGGATCGCCGGCTGCCGCCGGGGCTGGCACTGCAGCTGGCGCGGGCGGCGGATCCGGCCCCGGCCTGGCAGGCCGCCCCCCTGGCCCAGCCCCCCTGTCCGCCTCCCCCTGCCTCCGGCGCGATGGCCCTGGCCCCGCCGGAGGGGCCTCAGGCTTCTGCGGCGGCCCCCGGGACCTCTCAGACCCCTGCGGCGACTGCGGTGGCGGCCCATCAAGGCCCTGCTGCGGCGGCCCCCCAGACCCCCGCGGCGGAGGCAGCTTCAGAGACCCCGGCGACCCCAGCGGCGCTCCTGCCCCCCGCGCTGACCTTCCGCTTCCTGGCCCAGTCCCGCCGCCTGCCCTGGCCGCCCCGCTGGAACGACCCCCGCTGGCCGCGCCTGTGGCAGTTCCATCTGCACTACTTCGACTGGGCGCGGGAATGGCTGGAGCAGGCCCTGGCGAGCGGCCGCTGGCCCGAGGGGGCGGTCGCCCTGGAGCCGCTGCTCGACCACTGGATCGCCGCCAACCCCCCCGGCCGCGGCGACGGCTGGCATCCGTACACGCTGTCGCTGCGCTTGCGCAACTGGACCTGGCTGCTGCGCTGCTGTCCCCACCTGGCCACGCCGGCGCGGCTGGAGAGTCTCTGGCGGCAGCTGGCCTGGCTGGAGGCCCATCCGGAGCACTGCCACGGCGGCAACCACTGGCTGGAGAACCTGACCGCCCTGGCGCTGACGGCTCTGGCGTTCCAGGGCAGGCGGGCGCGGGCGATCGAGCGCCGGGCGCTGCGGCTGCTGGAGCGGGAGCTGGAGCGGCAGCTGCTCCCCGACGGCGGCCACGAGGAGCGCAGCGCCAGTTACCACCTGCTGCTGCTCGACCGGCTGCTGGAGCTGGCCTGTCTGCTGGAGGCCGAGCGGGGCGGCAGGCTGCCGTGGCTGCGGGGGGCGGTGGCGCGGATGGCGGCCTGGGTGGAGGCCGTGCAGCTGCAGGGGGGAGCCCTGCCGCGCGGCAACGACAGCGTCGCCGAGGCCTGCCCGGGTACCGCCGAGCTGCTGGCCTTCGCGCGGGGCTGGCTGGCGGAGCCTGCCGCAGCGGAGGCGGCAGCACCCGATTCACCGGGCCGAGGCCTCCACGCGCCGGCTCCGGGAGCGGGCGGGGTCGCTGCGCCTCCAGGCCCCCCGCTCCCCCCGGCGGCAGGGCACGCGCTGGCAGGGGAGCACGCAGCGGGCAGGTCGGCTTCCGCCGGGGTGGACCCCGCCGCCGCGGCTCCCGGGGACTCGCGCGGCTGGCCCTTGCCGGCTTCGCCCCTGCGGCGCCTGCTGCTGCGGGCGGCCCTGGGCCAGCGGGCCGCCGCCGCGGCCGACCTTCCCGCCCGGTCCGGCGCCCGGCCGTGCACCCCCCTCGCGGGCGGGTCCCCGCCGGCGGCGGCCGCCGCGCCCGCCGCCGCCGCCAGCGCCCCGCCGCCGCTGCTGGATCTGCCCCAGACCGGCTGGACCCTGCTGCGGCCGGGAGCCGGCTGGGAACTGCTGTTCCGCTGCGGCCAGGCCTGTCCGCCCCACCTGCCCGCCCACGCCCACGCTGATCTCTGCGGCTTCGATCTGTTCCGCCGGGGAGAGCCGCTGCTGGCGGAGGCGGGCACCAGCGTCTACGGCTCCGGGCCGCGGCGACGCCATGAGCGCTCCGGAGCGGCCCATAACGTGCTGCAGCTGGCGGAACCGCGCCGCCGCGTGCGCTGGATCGAGTCGGTGGAGGTGTGGGGTGGCTTCCGGGCCGGCCGCAAGGCCCGACCCCTGGCCCGGGACAGCGCCGCGCTGGCCCCCGGGAGGCTGTGGGTGGCCGGCGGCCACGACGGCTTCCGCCGCTGCGGGGCGGAGTATCGCCGCGAGCTGCTGCTGGAGCTGCAGGACGACGGCAGCCTGGTGCTCACGGTCAGCGATCGCCTGATCTGCCGCCGGCCGCTGCTGTGGCGCAGCTGGTGGCATCTGGGTCCGGCCCTGGCGGCCTGCGCCGGGCTGGAGCCCCTGCGGATCCGGCTGGAGGGGCCGGTCGCCTGGAGCGGATCGCTGCCGCTGCGGCCTGCCCCATCCCGCCGCGACGGGCGAGTCGGCGCAGCGGCCCCGGATGGGATGCCGCTGCGGCATCGCTGGCACCGCAGCTGGCTGGCCGAGGGCTTCGGCCGCCGCCGGGCCCGGCCCAGCCTGGAGCTGGCCGGGGGTCTGCCGGCGGGCGAGCATGCCCTGATCGTGCAGCTGCACCTGCCGGCCGCGCCGCCACCCGACCCCTGCCGCTGATGCCGCGCCTCTGGCTGGTCAACCAGTTCGCCAACACCCCCGACCTGCCGGGGCACACCCGGCAGCACGAGCTGGCGGCGGGGCTGGTGCAGCGCGGCTGGCAGGTCAGCCTCTTCAGCAGCGATTTCAACCTCACCCAGCGTCGTTACCGCAGGCTGCGCGGGCTGGCCCTCTGGCAGAGGGAACGCACCGCCGGCATCGACTGGTGGTGGCTGTGGGCCAGTCCCTACCGCCGCAACGACCTCTGGCGGCAGCTGAACATGCTCAGCTTCTGCCTGCATCTGGTCGGTCAGCTGCTGCCCCGCGGCGCCCTCGCCCGGCTGCGGGGGCGGGGGCCGGAGCTGATCCTGGCCAGTTCGCCCCAGCTGCCCGCGGCCTGGACCTGCCTGCAGATCGCCCGGCTGCTCGGTTGTCCGTTCGTGCTGGAGGTGCGGGACCTCTGGCCCCAGGTGCTGATCGACCAGGGGGGCAAGCGGCCCGAGGCGCCGCTGGTGCGCCTGCTGGCGGCGATGGAGACCCAGCTCTACCGCCGCGCCGCCCTGGTGATCGTGCTGGCCCGCGGCGCCGAGGCCCATGTGCGTCAGCGGGGCGCCCGCCGCACCGCCTGGCTGCCCAACGGCCCCGACCTGCAGGCCTTCCGCGCCCGGCCCCTGCCACCGGAGGAGCCGTGGTTCACCCTGCTCTACGCCGGAGCCCACGGCGAGGCCAACGCCCTGGAGACCGTGGTGGAGGCGGCGCGGCTGCTGGCGAGCGAGGAGGCCTCCGCTCCGGCGCCCGAGGGCCGCCGGCCCCGCTTCCTGCTGGTGGGGGACGGCCCGGCCAAGGCGGCCCTGCAGCAGGCGGCCCAGGGCCTGCCGACGATCGCGTTCGAGCCGCCGCGTCCCAAGGCGGCGATGCCGGATCTGATCGCCTCTGCCGATGCGGTGCTGCTCTCCCTGGCCGATGTGCCGCTGTTCCGTTACGGCGTGTCGCCCAACAAGCTCTACGACGCCTATGCCATCGGCAGGCCGGTGCTGACCACGGTGCCGGGGGCGATCGCGGCGGAGGTGGAGGAGCACGGCCTGGGGCTCAGCTGCCCCCCGGCCGATCCCGTCGCCCTGGCGGCGGCGGCCCGGGCCCTGGCGGCCACCGGCGTGGCGGAGCGCCAGGCGATGGGGCAACGGGCCCGGCAGCTGGCCGAGACCACCTACAGCCGCCAGCGCGTGATCGCCGCCTGCGACGCTTTGCTGCGGGAGGTCAGCCAGCCATGAACCAGGCACCGCCGCACGCTGCGGACCCGCCGGACCCCGACGCCCGGGCGCCTCAGGCCGCGGCGGGCCCAGCGGCTCCGGGCCGCGCCGGCTCGGGGGTCCCTGCCGGCCCGGGGGCTTCCGCGGCGGCCGCGCCCGCGTCCGGGCCCCTGCTCGCGGCGCCCGGGGCGGCGCCGGTGCTGGTCAGCGGCGCCGACGGCTTCACCGGCCGCTACGTCTGCCGCGAGCTGCAGCGCCGCGGCATCACCTGCATCGCCCTGCTGCGCCCCGGTCGCGATGCGGGCTGGATGGAGCGCCACGGCCTGCCCGTGCGCCGCGCCGACCTCAACGACAGCGCTGCACTGGCGGAGGCCCTGCAGGGGTGCCGGGCGCTGCTCAACGTGGCCTCGATCGGCTTCGGGGCAGCCCCGGCGATCCTGGAGGCCTGCCGGCGGGCGGGGGTGCGGCGGGCGGTGTTCGTCAGCACCACGGCGATCTTCACCCGCCTGGCGGCCCCCTCCAAGCGCCTGCGGCAGGAGGCGGAGGCGGCCATCCGCGCCAGCGGGCTCGACACCACGATCCTGCGGCCGACGATGATCTACGGCAGCCCGGCGGACCGCAACATGATCCGGCTGGTGCGCTGGCTGGCGCGCTGTCCGCTGCTGCCGGTGGTGGGGGACGGCCGCTCGCTGCAGCAGCCGGTGCTGGTGCGCGATGTGGCCTGGGCCATCGTCGCCGTGCTGGATCGCCCCGAGACCCACGGCCAGGCGTACAACCTCTCCGGAGCCGCTCCGCTGACCTACAACGCGGTGGTGGTGGCCACGGCGGCGGCCCTGGGCCGGAGGCCCCTGCTGCTGCATCTGCCCCTGGCGCCCTGCGTGGCCCTGCTGCGGCTGGCAGAGCGCCTGCGCCTGCGCCTGCCGCTGCGGGCGGAGCAGCTGCAGCGCCTCAACGAACCCAAGGCGTTCGACCACACGCCGGCGCGGGAGGTGTTCGGCTACAGCCCGGTGGGCTTCCCCGAGGGCATCGCCCGCGAGGTGGCGCTGTGGCGCCTGGGGCCGGACTGGACCCGGGAGGCCTGGCGATGACGGCCGCCCTGGGGCTGCTGCTGCTCAGCGCCGCGGTCTCCTGGCTGCTGCTGGCGGGTCTGGTGCCGCTGCTGCAGCGCCGCATGCTGGATGTGCCCAACGCCCGCAGCTCCCATCGCCGGCCCACACCCCGGGGAGGGGGGCTGGCGGTGGTGCTGGTGGCCCAGCTGGCGCTGCCGCTGTCGCTGCTGCAGCCGGCCCGGGGGGCGCTGCCCTGGCTGCCGTTGCTCTGCCTGCCGCTGGCGCTGGTGGGCATGCTCGATGACCGCCGCGGCCTGCCCGCCGGCTGGCGCTATGCGGTGCAGCTGCTGACGGCGGTGGCCCTGGTGCTGGCGGCGCCCCAGCCCTTGCCCTGGGGGCTGCTGCCGCTGCTGTGGCTGGCGGTGACGGCGGTGATCAACTTCACCAATTTCATGGATGGGCTCGACGGGCTGGTGGCGGGCTGCATGGCGGTGCTGCTGGCGACGGCGCTGGCGCTGCTGATCCGCGACGGCAGCCCGGCGCCGACGGCGCTGGTGGCGCTGTTGCCGGTCACGGGGGCGCTGCTGGGCTTCCTGGGCTGGAACTGGAGCCCGGCGCGGGTGTTCCTGGGCGATGTGGGCAGCACCTTCCTCGGCGCCCTGCTGGCGGGGGTGGTGCTGCAGCTGCGGCAGCCGCTGGAGCAGCTGGGGTTGCTGCTGGTGGCCCTGCCGCTGCTGGCCGATGCCGGCAGCTGCGTGCTGCGGCGCTGGCGGGCGGGACAACCGGTGTTCCAGGCCCATCGGCTGCACCTGTTCCAGCGGCTGCATCAGGCGGGCTGGTCCCATGGGCGCGTCGCCGGGCTGTGGATCGCCGCCACGGGGGCGCTGGCCCTGGTGGATCTGCTGGCCGGGCCCGTCGCCACCGCCGCTGCGGCCGTGCCGCTGCTGGCTCTGGGGGTGCTGCTGGATCAACGGATGGCCGTGCCGTTCGCGGCGCCCCCCGGCGGCGGGCCGGAGCGATGAGCTCGCGCACGCTGCAGGCCCTGGTGGGGGGCAGCAGCCGGGCGCTGCTGACGCGCCGGGTGCTGCTGCTGCTGCTGGATGCGGTGCTGCTGGCGGCCTGCTTCTGGGCCACCTTCGCCCTGCGCCTGCAGAACATCAACAGCCTGGAGTTCCGCCAGCAGCTGCACCTGTTGCCCTGGGCGCTGGGGCCCGGCCTGCTGGTGCTGCTGGCCAGCGGCTGGTACCGCAGCCTGATCCGGTATTCCAGCAGCCATTCGCTGTACGGCATGCTGCCGCGCACGGCGTTGCTGGTGCTGCTGCTGCTGCTGGTCAGCACCCTGCTGGGGGGGCCGCGGGCACCACGCAGTTTCTGGATCCTGTTCTGGCTGCTGTTCTCCGGGGCGGCGATCGCCAGCCGGGTGCTGCTGCGCGACCTGCTGCGGCTGCAGCTGCAGGCGGGAGTGGCCGGCGGGGCGGTGCCGACGCTGATCTACGGGGCCGGAGAGGCGGGCAGCCGCCTGATCGAGAGCCTGCGCTTCGAGCCCGCCTTCCGGCTGGTGGCGGTGGTGGATGACGACCCATCCCTGCGGGGTCTGCGCCTGCAGCGGTTGCCGATCCGCGCCCCGTCGGAGCTGCCCGCCCTGGTGGAGCGCCACGGGATCAGCCAGGTGCTGCTGGCGATGCCGTCGCTGCCGCGGGGCCGCCGCCGGGTCCTGGTGCAGCAGCTCACCGGGCTGGGGCTGCGGGTGATGGTGATGCCGTCCCTGGCCCAGATCGCCAGCGGCGAGCGGCGGGTCAGCGACCTGCGACCGCTGGCGATCGAGGATCTGCTCGGACGGGAGCCGTCGCCTCCCGACCCGCAGCTGCTGCGGGCGGCGGTGGCGGGTCGGGCCGTGCTGGTGACCGGCGCGGGCGGCTCGATCGGTGCCGAGCTCTGCCGTCAGATCGTGCGGTTGCAGCCGACGCGGCTGGTGCTGCTGGAGCGCAACGAGTACGCCCTGTACGCGATCGAGCAGGACCTGCGAGCGCTGCTGCCCCGGGAGGGGGGGCCGGAGCTGCGTCCGCTGCTGGCGGATGTGAGCGACCGGGCTCACCTGGTCACCCTGCTGCGGCGTCACGGCATCCAGGTGCTGTTCCATGCCGCGGCCTACAAGCATGTGCCGCTGGTGGAGGCCAACCTCTGCGCCGGGCTGGCCAACAACATCCTCGGCACCCGTTCGGTGCTGGAGGCGGCGATCGCCTGCGGCCTGGAGCGCTTCACGCTGATCTCCACCGACAAGGCGGTGCGGCCCACCAATGCGATGGGGGCGAGCAAGCGGGCCTGCGAGCTGCTGGTGCAGGACGCGGCGGCGCGTCTGCGGCAGGAGGGGCGCGGGCCGATCTGCAGCATGGTGCGCTTCGGCAACGTGCTGGGGTCGTCGGGCTCGGTGGTGCCGCGCTTCCGCAGCCAGATCGCCGCCGGAGGGCCGGTCACGGTCACCCACCCCGAGATCACGCGGTATTTCATGACGATCCCGGAGGCGGTGCAGCTGGTGCTGCAGGCCAGCGGCATGGCCAGCGGCGGAGAGGTGTTCGTGCTCGACATGGGCGAGCCGGTGCGCATCGCCGATCTGGCGCGTCAGATGGTGGAGCTGTCGGGGTTGAGCGTGCGCGACGAGGCGAACCCGGACGGGGACCTGGCGATCGAGTACACCGGCCTCAGGCCGGGCGAGAAGCTCTACGAGGAGCTGCTGATCTCCGCCGATGACCTGCCCACCGCCCATCCGCTGATCCTGCGGGCGATCGAGCGCTCCCTGCCGCCGCAGCGGCTGCGTCGCCTGATCGCCGACCTGGAGGAGGCCCTGGCCCGCTGGGACGACCGCCAGGCGCTGCGGGTGCTGCGGCAACTGGTGGAGGAATACCGCCCGCCGGGTGCGGGGCCGGTTGCGGATGGGGAGGTTTGACCGCGGGTCGGTCCGTGGGGCATGATGCCCGGGTCGGCGACAACGCCGGCCACGCCAGTCTGGATCAGCCCTCCGGGCGGTTCAGCTCACCGGAGGGTTTCACCCCCCGATGCGGATGTAGCTCAGTGGTAGAGCATCTCCTTGCCAAGGAGAGGGTCGAGAGTTCGAATCTCTTCATCCGCTTGTCTTGTTCCCAGGGTCCCGCCGCCACACCAGCAGATGCTGGCCGTGGTCGGGGCAGAAGCCGAGGCGCCGGTAGAAGCCCGAGCTGCTGGTGGTCATCAGGTAGACCCGTTCGCAACGGCGCAGGGCAGGGCTGGCCAGCAGGGCGCTGACCAGACGCCGTCCCAGGCCCCGGCCCCGCAGCGGTTCGGCCACCACCACGTCCCAGAGCACGCCGCGGAAGACCCCGTCGCTGCTGGCCCGCCCGAAGCCCACCAGGACCCCGTCCTGCCAGGCGCTGATCACCACCTGGCTGCCGACCAGCATGCGGCGCAGCTCCTGCCGGGAGCGCCCCTGGGCCCAGAAGCTGTGTTCATCGAACAGCCGCGACAGGTCCGCCAGGCGCAGGCGCAGACGCAGGCGCAGCGGGCCGTGGCGCACCAGCCGGATCGGCGCGGGCGGGACGGCGGCAGGGTCGGGGGATCCGCTGCCCGCCGCCGGTCGGGTCGGTTCGCTGGGCAGGGGGCCGGCGGGCGCCGGGGGATCGAGGCCCGGGGGACGGTTCACGGAGCGGAGCTGGGCAGGCGACGCCCGGCGATCCTCGCGCCTGGCCGTGGCGGCCCCCCGGGCGCGGGGGAAGCCGCAGCTGCAGGGGGGGCGGCCGGTGCCGGAGAGGGGGGCGCCTGTCGGCCCAGAACCCTTGCTGCAGCTGGAATCTGCCCCGCGCTGAGCCGGGCTGCGGTGGTAGGGTGCCCGCACCGGTTGGCTGTTGTCCCATGCTCAAGCTGTTGCTGGGTGATCCCAATGCCCGCAAGCTGAAGCGCTATCAACCGCTGATCTCGGACATCAATCTGCTGGAGGAGGAGATCACTCCGCTCAGCGACGATGAGCTGCGAAGTCTGACGGCGGAGTTTCGCGAGAAGCTGGAGAAGCCGCTGACGGCGCCGCGGCAGAAGGCGTTGCTGGATGAGCTGCTGCCCCAGGCCTTTGCGGTGGTGCGCGAGGCGGGCCGGAGGGTGCTGGGCATGCGCCACTTCGATGTGCAGCTGCTGGGCGGCATGGTGCTGCACGAAGGCCAGATCGCCGAGATGAAGACCGGCGAGGGCAAGACGCTGGTGGCCACCCTGCCGGCCTATCTCAATGCGCTCACCGGCCGCGGTGTGCACGTCGTCACGGTCAACGACTACCTGGCCCGCCGCGACGCCGAGTGGATGGGCCAGATCCACCGCTTCCTGGGGCTGAGCGTGGGGTTGATCCAGCAGAACATGGCGCCGGAGGAGCGGCGTCGCAACTACGCCTGCGATATCACTTATGCCACCAACTCCGAGCTGGGCTTTGATTATCTGCGCGACAACATGGCGACTGACATCGCCGAGGTCGTGCAGCGCGACTTCCACTACTGCGTGATCGACGAGGTCGACTCCATCCTGATTGATGAGGCCCGCACGCCTCTGATCATCTCCGGCCAGGTGGAGCGACCGCAGGAGAAATATCAACGCGCCGCCGAGATCGCTGAGGCCCTGGTGCGGGCCGCCGAAATGGGCAAGGACGGCATCGACCCCGAGGGTGACTACGAGGTCGATGAGAAGCAGCGCAACGTCACCCTCACCGATGAGGGCTATGCCAAGGCTGAGGAGATGCTGGGGGTGAAGGACCTGTTCGATCCCCGGGATCCCTGGGCCCATTTCGTCAACAACGCGCTCAAGGCCAAGGAGTTGTTCATCAAGGATGTCAACTACATCGTGCGCGGCGAGGATGCGGTCATCGTTGATGAATTCACCGGTCGGGTGATGCCGGGTCGCCGCTGGAGCGACGGACTGCACCAGGCCGTGGAGGCGAAGGAGAGTCTGCCGATCCAACCCGAGACCCAGACCCTCGCCAGCATCACCTATCAGAACTTCTTCCTGCTCTATCCGCGCCTGGCCGGCATGACCGGCACGGCCAAGACCGAGGAGGTGGAATTCGAGAAGACCTACAAGCTGGAGGTCACGGTGGTGCCCACCAACCGCCAGCGGGCTCGCAGCGACTGGGCCGATCAGGTCTACAAGACCGAAACCGCCAAGTGGCGCGCCGTGGCCGCGGAGACCGCCGACATCCACCGGGAGGGCCGGCCGGTGCTGGTGGGCACCACCAGTGTCGAGAAATCCGAGCTGCTCTCGGCCCTGCTGGCCGAGCAGAGCATTCCCCACAACCTGCTCAACGCCAAACCGGAGAATGTGGAGCGGGAGGCGGAGATCGTCGCCCAGGCGGGCCGCGCCGGCGCCGTGACGATCGCCACCAACATGGCCGGCCGCGGCACCGACATCATCCTCGGCGGCAACAGCGACTACATGGCGCGCCTGAAGCTGCGCGAGGTGCTCAAGCCGCGTCTGGTCCGCCCCGACGACGACCTGGGCCTGGCTGCACTGCCGTCGAAGCCCCGCGGCAGCGAAGGGTTCGCCGCCGGTTCCGCCATCCCCCGGGCTGCCGAAGGCCGGGGCGGCACGCTCTATCCCTGCGAGCTCACCCGGGCCACGGAGGAGAGCCTGGTGACCCTGGCCCGCGAGCTGGTGCAGGCCTGGGGCGACCGCAGCCTGACCCTGCTGGAGCTGGAGGACCGCATCGCCCAGGCGGCGGAGAAGGCCCCCACCGATGACCCCCAGTTGCAGCAGCTGCGCAGCCTGATCACCCGGGTGAGGCAGGAATACGACGGGGTGGTCAAGGAGGAGGAGGCGAAGGTGCGCCAGGCGGGAGGCCTGCATGTGATCGGCACCGAGCGGCACGAATCGCGCCGGGTCGACAACCAGCTGCGCGGCCGCGCCGGCCGTCAGGGGGATCCGGGCAGCACCCGTTTCTTCCTCTCCCTGGAGGACAACCTGCTGCGCATCTTCGGCGGCGACCGGGTGGCCGGCCTGATGAACGCCTTCCGGGTGGAGGAGGACATGCCGATCGAGTCGGGAATGCTGACCCGTTCGCTGGAGGGGGCTCAGAAGAAGGTCGAGACCTATTACTACGACATTCGCAAGCAGGTGTTCGAATACGACGAGGTGATGAACAACCAGCGCAAGGCGGTTTATGCCGAACGGCGCCGCGTGCTGGAGGGACGAGACCTCAAGCAGCAGGTGCTCGGCTACGGCGAACGCACGATGGAGGACATCGTCGATGCCTATGTGAATCCGGAGCTGCCGCCGGAGGAATGGGAGCTGACGCGCCTGGTGGAGAAGGTGCAGGAGTTCGTCTACCTGCTGCAGGATCTGACGCCGGAGCAGCTGCAGGGCCTGTCGATGGAGGAGCTCAAGGCCTTCCTCAAGGAACAGCTGCGCAATGCCTTCGACATCAAGGAGAGTCAGGTGGAGGCCATCAACCCCGGTCTGATGATGCAGGCCGAGCGCTTCTTCATCCTGCAGCAGATCGATACCCTCTGGAGGGAGCATCTGCAGGCCATGGATGCCCTGCGCGAATCGGTCGGTCTGCGCGGCTATGGCCAGAAGGATCCGCTGATCGAATACAAGAACGAGGGATATGACATGTTCCTCGAGATGATGACCCAGATGCGCCGCAACGTGATCTACTCGATGTTCATGTTCCAGCCCCAGGTGCCCCAGGAGGTCGCCTCCGCCTGAACGGGGGGGCGGTCTCAACCGGTTCTGCTGCAGCCGATCCCGCCGTGCCGCGCGCGGTGTCTGGACCTGCCGCAGGACCGTTTCGAGGCTCCTGCTGGCCAAGGCTTTCCGCCTGCCCCGGCCTCCGCGTTGACCGCCCTGCCGCTGAGAAGCCGCAGGACGCAGCCGAGGTTCAGCCCCAGAAGTGCTGCAGCCGTGCGAACACGTCGTTGCCGATCACCTGGCCCATGGCTCGGCCATCGAGGTTGCCGCTCTCGAAGTGAATGCCGCCGTAGAGCCGGGAGTTGGCGGCCTGCAGGGCGGCGTCATCCCAGGTGGCCCAGCTGAGGTTGAGGGTCGGGGTCTCGGGTCGGTTTTTCTCGATCAGGGATCGGGCGCTGATGCTGCCGCCGAAGTCGCTGCGGCCGGTGACCAGTTCGATCATCCTTGCAGCACTGGCCGAGAAGGTGCTGTGGCCCGAGGTGTATTCGGGGAAGGGAGGTGTATAACCGGCTCCGGTTGTCTGATAGGTCTGCCATTCGTCGGCGAAGATCATGCCGGTGGTCTGGGTGGCCCGGTCGTAGGCCTGCACCTGGGAGCGGCCGGTGACGGGATCGATCTCGCCGATCAGGCCCAGTTTGCCCAGTTCGCGGATGGCGATCAGCGGCCGGGTGCTGTCGTAGGCCAGCTTGGTGGCCCAGCAGGCCACCGAGGATGTCATCAACGCCTTGCCCAGACCGAAGAACAGCTTGGTGTCCATCTCCGTGTTGAGGTTGTACTTCTCGGAGGCGAACTTGCCCAGCTCCATCATGCTTCCGGGCGGAAAGGGTGTGCCGCCACCGTCTTCCCAGAACTCGGCGATCAGCTTCTCGGTGGGGGTCAGGGAGGCACTGGTCTGCACCACCTTTTCAGCCTGGCTGATGAAGGCGGGATTGATCAGGGTGCCGATCAGTTCCTTGCTGATCGCCTGGGTCACCCCATTGGAGGTGATGGTCCGGTCCCTGAGGCTGTAGGTGTCAGCGGGATTGAGCAGGAAGCGGGCGGGGCCCGGGCTGTCCTCCACCAGCTGGCGGATCGCCTCGGCGCCGAGGATGGTCTTCACCTGGCCCCACTGGGGTGTCAGAAAGCTCTGCAGCCCACTGGCCGCGCCGGCGGCGGGATCGAGGTAGCCCTTGTTGTATTCCGGCGTCCAGCGGTCGATGTCCACCACGTTCAGCGGATCGCTGTTGACCGGGACATAGGCCAGCGCGGTCGTGGCGCCATCGGCGTTGAAGCCTTCCCCGATCGCGCCGGCCAGCTGCTCGGACAGCAGGTTGCAGGCGGCCCTGAGGTCCCGGTAAGGACCCCGGCCCGGTGCCAGCTGCACCAGGGCGCTGTCCCGCGCTGCGCTGAACAGCTGGCTGGCGCTTGCCACTTTGGAGGCATCCGGGGTGTTGCGCACCACCTCGTTGCGCATCACGCGGAAGGCCGTCTCCGCCATCACGTTGTGGATGAAATCCTGTTTCTGGGGGCCGCTGACGCTGGACAGCATCGCCTTGGCCGTGCGTTCCAGGTC